>NZ_LUKQ02000079.1 GCF_001647025.1 Endozoicomonas atrinae | reverse complement strand
TTGAGAACCTTATTTCCGAAGATTAAAAAAACGGAAAGCGTATAGTTGTGTGATTTTGAAGATTTAAGTTGGACTTACCATCATGCTAGTAATTTGAGATAGCTTCTTACAAAGTCGCACATCGCGTTTTCTCATATAATTTTATAAAACAAACGCAATAGAGAATATGTCATGGATGCAGTTATCAGACATGCCGAGGTCTCGGACCTGAAAGCAGTCGGTGAATTTTTCCGCGATCCCGAGGTAACCCGCCAGACCAGCCAGATCCCTTACCGTTCTCAGGATTATTGGGACAGTCTGTTCAGTATGGACGACAAGAACCATATACAACTGGTCGCCGAATCATCAGGGCAAATCCTTGGCCACCTTGGGTTACGAATACAGGACAACCCTCGCCGTAAACATTGCGCAAGCTTTGGTATTACCATTCATCCAAATGCCCAGGGAAAAGGCATCGGTAAACAGCTGATGGCGGCCATGGTGGAGCTTGCAGACAGCTGGTTGAATCTGGTGCGGATCGAGTTAGACGTTTATACAGACAACTCCCGGGCTATTGCCCTCTATCAGGGCTTTGGTTTTGAGATAGAAGGTGAAAGCAAGTGTGACTCCTTTCGCGATGGACAATGGGCCAACAGTTATCGAATGTCCCGAATCAGAACAGCGCTTGTTGATTCCCTATCAAATGCCAGCTCTACACAGAAGACAAAGCCAGAAATGAAGATACGGACCTTCAAGCTTGAAGATACAGAAACCGTTATCAGCCTCTGGCAGCAATGCGGTCTGACCACTGCACAAAATAACCCTGAGAAAGATATTGAACGAAAAATAGCTAACGATGACGGGCTGTTTCTGGTTGGTGAAATAGATAATAAAGTCATTGGATCCGTAATGGGCGGCTATGAAGGACATAGAGGCTGGGTGAACTATCTGGCCATTAACCCCCAATGGCAAAAATACGGGTTTGGGAAAGCCCTGATGGAGCACCTGGAAAACAAGCTCTCAAGGTTAGGCTGCCCAAAGATCAACTTGCAGGTTCGCAGCACCAATCAACAGGTCCTGAGGTTTTACCGATCACTGGGTTACAAGACGGACCACGTCATCAGCCTGGGAAAACGTCTTAATAACTGAGCCATTTCAAATAAGGCTATCTGAGAATAGAGCCTATAAGTACCTAACCATATGAAATCATATTTTCTGATTCAGTGGTCAGCCACTCTGCGGCGTTACAGCTACGATCACATAGCTACGGCTATGCTGACTCCGCTGAGCCTTGCATAGTAACTAACCACTAAGCCAGAAATATTCGATTTCATATGATCAGGTACTTAGCAAAAATGGCCTATTCTCGAAAATCATTCATAAGATTATCTTTAAAAGTCATCGTCTATTCAAAGAATAAGCCTAATGACGCAGCCAACATCTGCAGATATCAAGGAACAACCAGATAAAGTATAGAAAGGTTTGCCTATGCACACCCCAATGCTGTTCACACTGTTTCTTGCCTTCTCCATTATTATCAATGCACAGTCACATCAGGTGTTTTCCACAGAAGAAGAAATACTTCTCAGCACAGAAGGGCTGGCTACCTCCTACCAGAATGAAACGGGTGGTAGTTTCAAACCAGAGCGGGTGCATCTGGTTGCATACAATGAGCAAACAGGAAACTACCTCTTTCGGGGCAATATGCCTCTTAATAGTGAAACCTTTGCCTATGATGAGCTGCTTGGCATTATGAATGTGCGCAGTCAGGAGGAACTGGGTGCATTATTACCAGAAAGCGTAAAAATCATTGATGTATCCCTGGTCAATTCCATTGAAAAGAGTGAGAAAAGACATCTGGAAAAAGAGCGCAGCTTCTTTGCCCAGAACCCGGAACTGGGAGAAGTGATTAATCGTCCTATTTACGGCATCCCCATCAGTGTCAAGCATACGCACCGCAAGTGGCGCAAACACTTTTCCAAAAAGTGGGGTAAGGACAAACTGGAAAGTCTGATCAATAACCTCAGTACCTGGCTGAATAAAAATCAGGACATACCCGTCATCATTTATGTGCACTGTGAAGCGGGCTTTGACCGTACCGGCGAAGTGATCGCTGCCTATCAATTGCGTTTTCAAGGCAAAAGCTATCATGAAGCCTATCAGAATGCCGTTGAGGTCGCCGGACGAAACATCAGCTCCTTCAGTAAACATGGCTTGCAGTGGTACGCCTACTACCTGAGGGAGGTAACAAGGCTTCCAACCATCGGTGATATCCAGTAAATGGTTTCAATGAGTTTAACCGCTTTACAAACCAGACTGTGCGCCCTGCTGAACACGTCAAACTCATTGAAACCATGTACCAGAGGTTACTTCAAAAGCCCTTTGAAACTCTCAACAAAGAAAACAGTCTGATATCAGATTCCACTCAAAATGTAGTTCATCATGAATATTTTCAGACGGCTCATCCCAGTACTGCTTCTGCTCTCTTTTTCAGCGGTGAGTTACACGGCCCCACAGCTCTCGATACCCGTGGACTCATCGTCGACAGTTTCCAAAGCTGATAAAGAAGTGGTGTTCACACCCCGGAAGCTAAGGCTGGTTGACTACAATCCGGTCTCCGGAAACTACCTGTTCCGGGGCGACATGCCAATTATCAAGGGCCAGTTTGCCTATAAAGAACTCATTGACGCCATGAACCAGAGAAGTATTGAAAAACTCGAAACAACACTGCCCGAAGACATCTATATTCTTGATATTTCGTTGATCAGCAAGCTCAATGAAAGCCATTTACTGAAACACGAACAGGTCTTTACCCATACCAACCCGGACTTGGCACACCTGATCCACTATCCGGTTTATGGCGCAGTTTCCAATCCTGACCATTACCCAAAGTCATTGCTCCACATCATGCTCAACCTGCCCTTTATCGGCGATGTACACAGCCTCGTTGACAGGCTCAGGAGCTTACTCAACCATGAGCGGAGCAGGCCTTTAGCCATTTTTGTTCACTGTAAGGCTGGCAGTGACCGGACTGGAATGGTCATTGGCACTTACCAAATGCAGTTCCTGGGCAAAAGCTATCTTGAGGTGATTGAAGAAGCAGAGGAAATTGCAGGGAGACCGGTTAAGCCCCTGCAAAAAAGAGGACTGAAATGGATCGCCTATTATTTGAGGGACAGTAAAGGGATTCAAAGTGTTGGTGTTATCTATTAAAACACTTCCACAAAGGCCCTGTTAAAACAATATCATGCGATGGTTTTGATGAGTGATGACAACACCAATAGCAATTCACCTGTTAGCTGCAATCTATAGTCTGCTCACAGGCACACTTCAGTTGATGATGAAAAAAGGCACACCTCTGCATCGGTATCTTGGCCGCACTTGGATGGTTGCCATGCTGATCACGGCTATTTCCTCTTTCTGGATCAGCAGCCACTTTCCCATCTGGAGCAGTTTTGGTCCCATTCATCTACTTTCTGCATGGATTATCATTTGTGTAGTCATTTCTGTATCTGCAGCTCGTAGTCATAACATCAAACGACATAAGGCTTATTCAATTGGTGCCTATGTTGGTCTGGTCGGTACCGGTATTGGGGCTTTTGCGCCTGGGCGTTATTTGTATCTACTGTTCTTTGGTGGTTAACTGCAGGCAAGGTTAGTCTGTAGAAAGGTACCTTGAACTTCGCACTCCTGTGATTTAATTACTCAAGACAGCACAGCTCCTGTCTTTAAATTATTTAAAGCCCCTGCGAAATACTGTTATAGAGTAGTGACTGCATATTACCAGTAGCATAAAGTCCACGTTGTATTCTGGCTTACTCCGGAGTACAACGCTTAAGATCTTTTTAAATATGCGGAAGAATGAATCAGATCATGAAGTTAGATGCAGTACTGTGGGATTACGATGGAACACTGGTCAACTCAGTACCAAAGAATATTAGTATTACAAAAACGATCCTATCCATTGTTGCTCCACACCTGACTGGAGATAACCTACCAGAGCACTTGCAGAGTGAAAGCGCATATCATGAAGCGAATCATGCTGCAGAGAACTGGCAGGATTTATACGTTAATTATTATGGGATGACACAGGAAGAGATGCTCCAGGCTGGCAGTATGTGGGCAGAACATCAGGAAAAGAACCAGACACCCGTCAGGCTTTTTGAGGGCATCACCAGCATTATCCAGCAATTTTCACATCTCTCCCACGGGATCTGCTCCCAAAACTCTCAACGAAATATACGCAATGTACTTCAGCTCAATGGTATAGAGAGCCCCTTCAAAGCCGTGATTGGCTATGATGATGTATTAAGTGACCACCAAAAGCCGGCACCATATGGTGGCATACAGTGCCTTGAAACCATGTTTGGTCACACCAACAGCCAACTGATTATGTACATTGGTGACCATGAAGCGGATACCCAGTTTGCGCGTAATCTACAGTCAGCACTGGGGAGTTGTGCCAGAGTTATTTCAGTCGCTGCCGCATATAGCCATTCTGAGCCGGATAACTGGGAGCATAAGCCTGATTACGTTGCCCTCCATGTTGAAGACCTGCTATCGATCATTGGAAAATACACATAGCTAGGGGGTGTTACCAACTGGACATACAACCAGCCACCCATTATTTACGCCAGACAATACCCTTAGGGCATAAAGGCGCGAGCTGCGTAGTGTGGTTGTTCCACATGAGCAGTGAGCAACGCTGTATGGTGCAAATAATGGGTGGCCCTTCGGGTTGGTCATACAATCACTCATGCCGTGTTGAACGCCTTGAACAGGGAACCACCATGTCCTGCGCCGTTCGCCTTTATGCCCTTTGGGTATTGCCTGAGTGATTGTATGACCAACTGGTTGAATGGCCAGTTGGTAACACCCCCTAACAGATACAGGCCGTTTTCTGTCCAGGGACACTTCCAGATTCTGCCTGCACTTTGGAGACATCACTCAAAAGCAAGTTCTGATTTACTGCCAAACAGCACGATCGCGGCAGACCACCACCACTTTATATAACTGATTGTTTTAAAATTGGTGGTTTTTGGCGCACCCGATACATAGTAAAATAGCTCGTTTTCACTAAGGCAAGATAGATCCAACGATGGCAATAAACTGGTATCCCGGCCATATGCACAAGGCCAAAAAAGAGATCCGCGAAGTGATACCAAAGATGGATCTGATTATTGAGGTGCTGGATGCCCGACTGCCCTTCAGCAGCGAGAACCCGATGGTTGCCTCCCTGCGAAGAGACACGCCCTGCATCAAGATTCTTAACAAGAGCGACCTAGCGGACCCGGTTGTGACCCAGCAGTGGGTAGACCATATCAACCGTACTTCCGGCATGAAAGCCATTGCCGTCAACCTGAAGCAGCCGGACAAGATTCGCAGTATTCTGGATATGGCACCTGCCATGGTTCCTGAGCGAAACCTGGATGTCAGCCAGCTGAAGGCCATCATTCTTGGCATTCCCAATGTGGGCAAGTCCACCACCATCAATATTCTGGCCAGCCGGACGGTGGCTAAAACCGGTAATGAACCAGCGGTCACCAAGCAGCAGCAGCGGATAAAGCTGCCCAATAATATTGTGCTGCTGGACACCCCCGGCTTCCTCTGGCCAAAGCTTGACCCTGAAGATTGTGGCTATCGCCTGGCCATCAGTGGTGCGATCAAAAACACAGTGATCGAGTTTGAAGACGTTGCCATGTATCTGGCCGAGTTCATGATGCAGCATTACCCCGATGCACTTCAGCAGCGTTACCAGCTTAAGGAAATCCCACAAACCGGTATTGAACTGTTTGATATGATCGGTCAGCGCAGAGGCTGTATGCGCCGGGGAGGTATTGCCGATACCCATAAGGTGTCTGAAATTCTGATCAATGAATTTCGAGATGGCCAGCTGGGTCGCATTACCCTGGAAACGCCTGAAATGATTGAAGCCCAATTGAAGACCATGGAAGCGGCAAAAGCGGCCAGCGAAGCAGAAAAGGCTAAAAAATAACCAATACCTTTACCAGACACTGAGATTATACCAATCGTGCTTTCTAACGCCCGTGGTGAGCATGAAGATTCGAGCCTTAAGCCAAGGCGGCGTGAGGAGTCATAGCCTAAGCTATGGCGACAATCGCCAACGCAGGATTAAGGCTTAAATCTTCAGCGCAATAGGACGTTAGAAAGTTCGATTGGTATGACTGTCTGGTAGACAATGTTAACCTCTCTATAATCACTCTGTTGAACAGGACTACAGGAAAATAATACCGATGAAAAAGTTGTTATTGGTACTTATGTTTGCATTTCCGATGATGGCTTTTGCCAAAGCAACGGACAGCACTCAAAATGCGAGCCGGTTTCAGGAAGGAACCCATTATGAAGTCGTTAAAGGGCTAACCCCTTATACAAAACCAACCGTGACCGAACTGTTTTCCATCTACTGTGGTGGCTGCTATCAGTGGGAAAAAGGGCCTCTGGTTACCCTGAAAGGATGGCTGGGCCAGCAGAACATTGAGTTCAAGCAGGCACACATGAACTTTATGGGTACGTATGCCAAACAGGCCACTATGGCCCTGGCCATGACTCAGGGCACACCACGCCATAACTCCGTCAAGCAGGCACTGTTCAATCGCATTCATGTGGAGCGCAAGGGTGACTGGCGGAATGATACGGACTTCTTCCAGACCATGGAGAAGGCCGGGCTGAAACAGTCTGACTTCGAGGCTAACCAGAATAACCTGATGGTCATGAAAACCGTGCTGGACTGGAATCAGTATGGAGAATACGTTCATGCCGTTCCCAGTTTTATGGTAAATAACCGTTACCTGATCAATATGGGCAGTCTGAAGTCCCACGACGATCTGAACGCACTGATTACCTACCTGACCAAACTTCCAGTGGAAGACACAAAATAAAACAGAGCTGATGGTTTTCCGGTTTTCCAACCGGAAAACCAGAGGTAACTTCGTGAGGGACCCGACCATTGGCTGCTGAACAGAATTCCAAGAGCCTCTTTCAAAACTTGAAAGACAGTCCTCTGCAAACCATTCATGGCTGGCAGAATTTACGAGCCACCTGGCTCATTATGTTTGCCACAGCGCTCTTTCTGGAACTTTGCGCCCTGGGTTTTCAGTATATTCTGCATATGGATCCCTGTGAGCGCTGTGTCTATCAACGGCTTGCTGTACTGGTATTGATGTTTGCTCCGTTGGTTATCACCGTTTCACCAACCAACCCGCTGCTGAGAATCACAGGCTACAGTCTCTGGATCGCTGGAGCAGCGTATGGATTGAAGGAAGCCATTGCGCAAACTGCAGACTACGCCGAATTTAACCCGTTTACGTCCAGCTGCAGCTTCCGCCCGATCTTCCCTTTCGACCTGCCGCTTTATGAATGGTGGCCCTCCATGTTCATGCCCACAGGAATCTGCGGTGCCGATGACTGGACTTTCCTGTCCCTGAATATGGCCGAGTGGATGGTGGTGATTTTCTCAATCTACCTGCTGGCAGCGGCAACCTGCATTATCAGCTCTATATACTCCACTCTCCTTAAGAAGCCGTGAGCAGCTAACATCGGTTTAAATAATCGATGTCTTTCCATCAGCCAGGTAAAATTTTACTATTTTTACCTGGTTTCAGAATTCTGTGATACATTCCTCCCCAGAATATTCAGCACATTATTTATGCCGGAGTAAACATGGCCACGTTAAAGGAGATTGCCCAACAGGCCGGGGTCTCTTTATCCACAGTATCCAGGGTGTTGAATGACGACCCATCCATCAGCGTAAAAGCAGAAACCCGCCACGCCATCTTTGAAATCGCCGAAAAGCTGCAGTACCGGACCACCCGCAGCCGCAAAGAAACACAAGCGACCAGCTATCAGTTTCTTGCCCGGTTTGGCTACCCCGAAGCGGTGGAAATCAATGATCCTTATTATCTCTCCATCCGTTACGGAATTGAGCTGCAGTGCAAGAAGCTGAACATTCAGTTAACCCGCCAATATGATGCATTTGAGCAACCGGTAGCTGACGGGATTGATGGTGTCATTCTGGTGGGGGCACGTCCAGAAAACGACGATGCGCTGAAAGCCACCAGCAAAAAGCACATCTTGCCAATCGTCTGTGTCGATTATCAACACAATGAGTTTGACTGCGTTTACACCGACCTTGCCCGGATCTGTCAACATGCCATTGATTACTTTATGCAACAGGGCCATCAGCGCATCGGCTTTATTGGTGGGCAGGATGCCGGTAAAACCATAGATGTCAGAGAATCTGCATTTCTGGAGTATGGCCGGTCCCGTAAAGTGGTTAACGCCGGAGATATTTATCGCGGTGACTTTTCCAGCGCTTCAGGCTACCGCCTGGCCAAAGAGATGCTGGAAGAAGATCATCCAAAAGCGTTTCTGGTCGCCTCAGACTCCATTGCCATTGGTGTATTAAGAGCACTTCATGAAAGCAATGTCCGCATTCCTGAAGATATCTCAATGATCAGCATCAATGACATCCCTACGGCTCGCTTTACCTTCCCCCCCCTCTCTACCTTCCGGCTGGAATCAGAGTTGATGGGCATTCAGGCGGTAAACCTGCTTTCAGACCAGATTCGCGATGAGCGTCGTATACCTTTGTGCATGACCATACCAGCAACACTCAAACATCGCGGAACAACATAAATCCCCACCCCTTTCCTTTCGGAGGCTCGCACATGAGCCTCACACTTCCTCCCACGTGATCATTTGTTAACCTCTGCACACCTCCAGCAGCCGAGCAACTTTTTTAATCACCCCTCCAACAAAACTTGATCTCGATCAAACAAAAACAAACATAACAACGCTAGGATCACGCCAAGTAAAAATTTGCGTAAAAATAAACGCAAAAACATAAGCAAACACACTGTTCGATAAAAATACCAGGCGGAGCGACCATGAGTGAAAACAACCGCGGGACCATAGGCAAATTTGCCCTGCTGGCCCTGACGTTTACCGCAGTATTCAACGTTCGTAATATTGTGAACAACAATATTGAGCTGGGCCTCAGTTCTGCCCCCATCTTCCTTTTTGCCACGATTTTCTATTTCATCCCGTTTGTCTTCATCGTTGCCGAGTTTGTTTCCGCCAATAAAAACTCCGAGTCCGGCATGTACGACTGGCTGAAGACCCCTCTGGGTGACCGCGCGGCTTACCTGGGCTCATTCACCTACTTCTTTGTAAACCTGTTCTGGTTTACTTCGCTCCTGCCCAACGTTATTGCCTATGCGTCTTATGCACTGCTGGGTTACGAGCAAACTTTCTCACCCATGGCTACAGCAATTCTCTCCACCGCACTGTTTGCCCTGGCTACTTTTGTGTCTACCCGTGGAGCCAGCTGGCTGGGCAAGATCACTTCGGTAGTTGCTTCTGTTGTTCTGGCCCTGACGCTCGGTTATATCTTCCTGGCCGGCGGAGCGCTGGTTGGTGGACTTGAGCCAGCAGACCCCATCACCATGGAGGCTCTGACCCCAACCATCAACTGGGCAACTCTGGGCATTATGTGCTGGATTTTTCAGGCTGCCGGTGGTGCAGAAAGTGTTGCGGTTTACCTGAACGATGTGAAAGGTGGTTCTAAAACTTTTGTTAAGGTCATTGTTGCTGCAGGCCTGTTCATTGGCGTGATGTACGCAGCCGGTTCCCTGCTGATCAACGTGTTCGTACCACGCGCTGAACTCTCATTCACTGGTGGTATGGTGGAAGTATTTACCGGACTGGCCAATCACTACGGTTTCTCAACCGTTATTACCGGCCGCATTGTTGGTGTGGTTCTGTTTATCGCCATGTTTGGCAGCCTGCTGATGTGGTCTGCCACTCCGGTAAAAATTCACTTCTCTGAAATCCCCAAAGGTATTTACGGTGAGAAAACGACCGAACTGAACCAGCACGGTGTGCCTGAACGTGCAGCCTGGGCCCAGTTCTTTATCGTGATTCCGCTGATGTTCATCCCTGCACTGGGCAGTGAAACCGCCCAGGAACTGATGAATACCACCATCAATATGACGGCAGCTACTGCGATGCTGCCACCGATATTTATCATGGCGTCTTACATCATGCTCCGCCTGAAGCATGACCATATCGAACGTGACTTCCGCATGGGCTCTGCCAAAGTGGGTGTGGTGATTACCGTCATGCTGCTGACCATTTTCACTATTGGCTTCCTGGCCGCCACCTTCCCAACCGGCAGCAACATCATGCAGGTACTGCTTTACAACGTCTCTGGTGTAGTGATCTTCCTGGGTGCCGCCAACCTCTGGTACAGCCGTTACCTGAAGCGCCAGCAGCCTGAAAGTCAGGCTCGAACTACTGCCGCCGCTTTCTCCTGATAACAGACAACCTTTTCAACCATTTGTATAAAGCCATCAGCCAGCAGAGCTGGCGGATGGCTTCACTGACCCGGAATTTTTGTATGAGCGCAGTCGTTTTTTCCAGCAAAGGTGACGAACAAAAGGTCATCGATCTGTACGAAGAGATCAATCATGTGCCGGCGGTTATGGAAGATCACCGTATCAATGGCATCAATAAAGAAGCACCAAGACCTCACGCCTTTCCGTTCAGTCATGAATCCCTGGCGATCAATAATCAACCCGAAAAAGCCGGCAACTATCTCTCACTGAATGGCCTGTGGCAGTTCAACTGCGCCACCAACCCAGAGTCCCGTCCAAGAGGTTTCCATCAGGAAAGCTTTGATGCTTCCGGCTGGGATAGTATTCAAGTTCCCGGTAACTGGGAAGCCCAGGGCTTTGATAAGGCCATCTACCTGGATGAACGCTTTCCCTTTACCACCGAATGGCCGGAAGTGCCCAGAGACTACAACCCTGTAGGTTCTTATCGTCGTACATTTACTCTGGATCAGAGCTGGTCTGGCCGCGAAATCTTCCTGCAACTGGCGGGAGCCCGAACAGCCACCTTTATCTGGATTAATGGTCAGCGAGTCGGTTACAGCCAGAATGCCAAGAACCCGGCCGAGTTCAACATCAGTGCCTATGTCCGTGAGGGTGAAAACACCATTGCCCTGGAGATCTTCCGCTGGTCCAACGCCAGCTACCTGGAAAAGCAGGACATGCTCGATATGTCCGGGCTTGAGCGGGAAGTCTTTATCTATTCCACAGGCAAGAGCCGTATCTTCGACTTCCACTGCAAGCCTGAGTTGAATGCGACCTTTACCCAGGGGGCATTCAACCTTAGCGTTGATATCAAACACTACGAAAGCGATGCTGCACAGCTCACTCTCAAGGCACAGCTGCTGGATGATGCCAGAGGCTTTGATCCGATCATTGCATGCACCGAGTCATTCACCCGGGAAGGCACTGAACAGAACCTGAACTTTGCCGGAGAAGTGGCCAACCCACGCCTGTGGAGTGCCGAGTCACCAAACCTTTATACCCTGTTGATGACCCTGACCAATAAGCAGGGTGAGATTATCGAAACCACCAGCCACAAGATCGGTTTCCGTCATATAGAGATCATCGATGGTCAGCTGACCGTTAATGGCAAAGCCATCAAAATCAAAGGGGTGAACCGCCACGAGCTGCACCCGACACTGGGTCACGTCCCAACCGAAGAGCATATGCTCACTGATATCCGGTTGATGAAAGAGCACAACATCAACGCGGTGCGTACCAGTCACTTCCCATGCCATTCCCGCTGGTATCAGCTTTGTGATGAACATGGTCTCTATGTTGTCGATGAAGCCAATATCGAATCCCATCCACTGGCTCTGAAACCGGAAACCCAGATTGGTAATACCGAGTCCTGGATTCCGGCGCATCTGGACCGCATGCAGGCCATGGTAGAGCGGGACAAGAACCACGCCTGTGTGATCATCTGGTCCATGGGGAATGAGGCAGGCAAAGGCTGTGTCTTTGAAACCCTGTACAACTGGGTGAAAGAGAAAGACAGCAGCCGTCCTGTGCAATATGAGCCAGCCGGTGAAGCACCTTATACCGACATTGTCTGCCCGATGTACCCAACGCTCGAGCGCCTGGAAGAGTTTGCTCAGCAGAACGACGGCCGCCCAATGATCATGATTGAATATGCCCATGCCATGGGTAATTCAGTCGGTATCCTCAACGACTACTGGAAGATCATTGATCACAGCCACTGCCTGCAGGGCGGTTTTATCTGGGAGTGGATGGACCATGCCCTGGAGCTGACCAATGAAAAAGGTCAAAAGTACTGGGGTTACGGCAAGGATTACCATCCGGATATGCCAACCGATGGTAACTTCATGAATGATGGTCTGGTGGCACCTGACAGGACACCACATCCTCATATGGCCGAAGTGAAGAAAGTGTATCAGCCTGTACGCTTCCATGCGGTTGACGCAACAGCGGGTCAGTTCGAGGTAGAAAACCGCTACGACTTTATTGGCCTTGATCACCTGGAAATCCGTTACCAGATTACCGCTGATGGTCATGAAGTAGCAAAAGGCAGCCTGGGCACTGTGTCCGTTGCTCCTGATCAGCGCGAAACACTGACGGTATCTCTGGAAAACCTGGCACTGAATGATAATAGAGAGTATCTGGTTACCCTGAGCGCAGTCAGCAGGAATGAAGAGGCCCTTGTTGGTTCTGGCTATGAATATGCCTGGGATCAGTTCAACATCACTGAGCGACCTGTTTATCAGCAGCCCGCTATCGACGACCACCAGACGCTGGAGCTTCATCAGACTGACGCAACCATTGAAATCATTGGTGCTGACTTTACGGTACATTTTGATCGTAACAAGGGCCAGATGACCGAGTTCTCAGTAGCTGGTCGTAATATGATCTGCACCGGCCTTGAACCCAACTTCTGGCGAGGACTGACCGATAACGACCTGGGCGCCAGAGCCTTTGAATGGGCCGATATCTGGAGAAATGCCGCAAAAGAACGTCAACTGTCTTTCATTGAGGTCACCGCACCTTCTACTCACGAAGTGAAAGTATCTACCCACTTCAACCTGCCTACCGTTGCCTGTGAGTACACCCTGAATTACACCATTTTTGCCGATGGTGAGATCAAGGTTGAAACCGAATTCACACCAGGCAATCGAGAACTGCCAATGATGATGCGGGTTGGCACACAGCTGACGCTGCCAGCAGAATTCCAGTATATGCAGTGGTTCGGCCGTGGCCCTGTTGAAACTTACGCGGATCGCAAGGGTGCCAAAGCCGGTATTTACGGCGGCACAACCTGGGAGCAGTTCCATGCTTACCCAAGACCTCAGGAAAGCGGTAATAAAACCGATGTTCGCTGGGTACGCTTGATGGATCGTGATGGATTTGGTTTGGAAGCCATGGCCGAGGACCAGCTGCTGAACACCAGTGCCTGGCCATTCGCGGCGGAAGAGCTGGACTTTGTTGCGGATGTTGGCGGCATGGGTGCCTCAGGCTTAACGCCTATGACCCGTAAACACGGTATTGATGTTCAGCCCGGCAACCTGACCACCTGGAATATTGACCTGGCCCAGATGGGTACCGGCGGTCAGAACTCCTGGGGATCACTGCCGCCGAAAGATTATCAGCTTCCGGCCCAGCCCTATCGTTATGCATTCCGGCTGAAGCCCGTTCATAGCGCCTGATCCAAAAAAAGGGAGCCTGCTGGCTCCCTTTTTTTGGCTTATTCGGATTCTGTTACCGCTTTCTCGGAGTTTTATACAAAGGCCAGATCAATTGCTCTTTCCAGTCTGACTTCAACATACCACTGACGCCATACTCTTCTGGATACTGTCGGGTAATTTTTGCTGTGCCAAACAACACATCCCAGAAGAACAAGAGGTTTCCGTAATTGCCTTTGTAATGAGTAATACCATCCTCATTATTCAGCCCATGATGCGCCGAGTGAGTAGAAGGCGTTGAAATAATGCGCTCAATAACCCAGGCTACTGGATGCAGAGCTTTATGCCGATACAAAACAGCATCCCACTTCCATTCTGAATGGGCCCCGATAATCACGGTCAGTTTCACAATAAGATAACCGGCATAGACCCAGCCAAACCCCAGGTAGATAAGAACACCGGAAAGCCAAATGGAGGGCATCATAAAATAGAAGAACAGATTGTTTCGATAGACAATGCGGACGCTCATATAACGGGCATTGTGGTGAGCACGATGCAGCTTATACAGTGGAATAAAGGTATGACTGGCACGATGCCACCAGTATTGCATCATGTCATCAAACACCAGAAACAAGGCGATCTGCCAGATCACCGGAACGTTTACCAGGCTGTCTTTCAGCTGTGGCCATCCCAAAAACATCAGCTGGTCAACCAGAAACAGGATAAGGGGCTGGGTTGCAGCCAATAAAATAACGGTGCTGATTAGCTCTACCCGCCAGTCATCACTGACTTCACTGGATTTTGAAAAGAAACTCCCCTTTATCCCCTCAATAATGGCGAAGCCCAGAAAGATCAACATGATCACAGCCTGATAACTCATACATCCAAACCTTATTGTTATTATTCTTGTCATGCAGGTTAACAACTGCTGAAATTACCAAATATATAGTTTTATGTAATTCAGAGAGTATTTTATGGAGACAGGAAATCTCCACTTCCTTCCAGAAACATTACTGGAGCAGCTGAAGGGTTATGGCAGTTGCCTGACTTACCAGGATGGAGAGGTTATTCATGCCCGCGGGGATAATACGCCTGGGTTATCTGTCGTCTACCGAGGGCAGGTCAAAATCGGGAATTATGGCCTTGATGGCCAGTACTGTTTAACCGGCATTCTTGAACAGGGAGAAACTTTTGGGGAGTTTACGGTATTTGCCGGGCTACCACGAACCCATCATGCCGAAGCTAATGGAATGGTCGAAGTTATTCAGTTAACCGCCCCACAGTATCAGAAGTGCAGCACCCAATTCCCTGAACTGACCAGTTTCATGCTTTCTTCGCTGGCGATCCGACTGCATACCAGTCTGGAAATACTGGATGATATGCGTCGTCTGTCTTTGCCTGTCAGAACCGCCAAACTGTTATTGTCAGAAGCAGAAAAGCAGCAGAGTAACAGCGTTCGGATCCGCCAGTCTGACCTGGCAGATATACTGGGAGTGACACTGCTTTCAGCCCATAAGGCTGTTGGCATACTGGTGAAATCTGGTTATATCACTCAGTCCTACGGTTCTCTTAATATTAGAGATAGATCAGAAATGCTCGAATGGATTAGCTCTCATTCAAATATCCGACCAATCTAAACGCCTTTTCTTAACTTCAACGGGCGTTTAAATGCAATGAACCGGCAAGATCTTCAGCTGAGCCTTCGGCTGACCTGATAATATCTCTGGCAATCTGCACAACAAGTGCCGGATACTTTCCCACAGCTGTCTCTTCTGAAAACATAATCATATCTGCACCGTCATAAACCGCATTGGCGATGTCAGAGACTTCTGCTCTTGTCGGGGTTGGGTTAGTCATCATAGAGGACATCATCTGGGTGGCAACAATCACTTTCTTACCATAACTTCTGGCCATCTGTATTATCTTTTTCTGCAGAAAAGGAACCTGAACAATACCCATTTCAATACCCAGATCACCTCTGGCAACCATCACCAGATCAGCTGCCTCGATAATTGACTCCAGATTATCAAGCGCCTCCCGGGTTTCAATCTTGGCAACTACTTTTGCCGAACTCTGTAATTGGTTTATCTGCTTTTTGACCACCAGAATATCCTGTGCACTTTTCACAAAGGAGACTGCTACATAATCAACCCCCATTGATAAAGCCATGGTCAGATCCGCTTTATCTTTTTCTGTGAATGCAGGAGCCGAAATCCCCCCTCCAACTTTATTAATGCCCTTCCTGCTACCAATAACAGCATCATTGAGCACTTCACAGACAATTTCACCATCATCTGCCTGTAAAACTTTGAGGTTTACCAGGTTGTCTCCTATAACCAGCACATCACCATGAACCACATCATTGACCAAGAATGGATAATCCACCGAGACTCTTGATTGATCGCCGGTAATACTGGTATCCGTTGATAGCGTGAAAATATCACCTCTATGTACATGAACTTCTTTATTGGAGAAATTCCCCAGCCGGATTTTAGGCCCCTGCAGATCAGCCATTACAGCCACTGGCTTATTGTGAGTTAAAGACCAGCTATTTACTCTGGAAAAATTGCTCGCATGTTCAACATGGGTATCATGGGAAAAGTTCAGCCTGACAATATCCGTATTGAACAGCAGGTCATCCGTTTCACGAAAACTACCAGGGCCGATTGAAGAGATTATGTCGGTATGTAATATCTCGTTTGTCACTGAATGACAATAAGCAACGTTAACGGCAAAAAGCAGAAATAAGGCAAACAGGCTCTTTGAAAATCTAACCTTATTAAACATAATGCGTAAGCCAATTAAATCAATGTACAGTCCGGAAACCAGAAAACAAAATTTGACTGCTGCAAAGCACGGACAAAAATATTACGACAACAGCAGTTAACCAGTAACACCTCACTCTCCATCAAAAATAACCAGCTACTGAAGTAAATGAGGCAGGATAAGAAACCCCGCCCACAGCACTTTGACAGGATAAAATCGTTTCTTAATCCTCAATACTTAATTCGCCAAGGGTTCTCAGGGTTTCCAATGCACCTCGAGCAGCCTCCCGGGCATTTTCATCCACCGGCTGGTACCTGCGCTGAAAGAGGCAATTCAGTGCACGATCATAAACAGGCCTCATCTCATCATGAACAATCTTATGGTTCTGATAGGTCAGATAACGGGCTTCCAAAGTAATCCCTGACGCTGGGCCACCGAGTTTACACATGGCTTTGCCAGGCTCAAGCTGCTGAATGCCTTGAGAAAACGTATCATAGCTGAATAAACGCCTGAGTTTATTCAACCGCCAGTAAGTTGAGTCATTCAAGTTATCCATTTCGATCCCATCAACCGTCAGCTTGAACTGACCGTACTCATTTGACATGACATTAGGATCAATCTCGGTTCCATAGAAATTAATCTCTTTCACCACCTCATCACCAAGGTAATGTTTCATGCTTAACAACAACTTATGGTGATCATCCATTGCATCGGCAAGTGCCGACACTAAAAACAGGCATAGACAGAGTTTTCTTAAAATCACGCGTACTGCTCCAAAAGCCGTAAAACCACCTTCTTAGACCTGTGCAAAACACTTAAGTTCTTGAACCTGGGTGATGAATAACCAGTACTTCAGAGGATATTTGAAAGATATAGTCAGCTTTCACTCTTAATCTAAGTTTATTAAATGGATCTCTTACATGGATAAAGGGTTCACTTGTATCACCTTCAGAACCAGCAAGCTCTGAGAAACCATCAAGCATGACCACATGCCCCCCTATTTGGGCATCAACAGATACAACTGCATCTCCACCTTCAGCTTTCATATCAAGCGCTTTTCGTACCATAGTTTCTTTTTCATGGACATCAGAAGACATCCCTTTTGATAAAGTAAGTACCGTGCAGCGAAAACCATTATTTTCCAGATCGTGTTTCAGCGTGGCCAGTCTGGAAAGATTAGTATTTCTTATTTTGTCAATATCGACTAAATCCAACCTCCCAAAATCCATTAGAATCATTGCTTCACATGAAGATACGCAACTCCTTCTTGCTGGCTGGCCGATCAAATATTTTCCATCCTCATACTTACTGCATTCCAAAGGAGTCGATTTATCTTCTCCCAAACTAAATGAATGGATAACCTGGCAAGGTTCTACTGAGAACATATCTCGAGGAAAAGTTGTAATAATACTTTCCCTTGCTTTACAGGGTGTATCAACTGAACCAAAATATGGGAAATGATAAGTTTCTCCTGAGTCCAAAAGCACAATTCTACTGATATAAGGATTACGATCAACAACAGCATTAATTTCAGATAGCTGCAGAGCTATAGAATGCTGTCTGTCATGCTGGGTGAACTGTAATTCAAATTTAACACCACCTATATCAACTCCTTTATTTCCATATTTTTTTTCAAGGCTGAATAGTTTAATAATGCTTGCTTCTGTTTTCCTATATTTACTGCTATCCTGAGTAAATCGTTTAACCGGTTGATCAGAAAAACTGTTAGCAGAGCTGTCAAAATCCAACCTTCTCTTAGCTCCCCTGGGCACTACATCCGTATCTTTCTTACATGAACCAACACCATTAAACACTGCTCCTTCCTTTGACAATGTTCTTTGAAGGTTATTCTCCCTCAGGCTATGGCTTGCTCTGCATAATTCATCAGCATATCTCGCTGGAGTTAATCTGGGCACAAAACAAACTTTATCAGGCGCATTCACACTTCCAGACAATGGCTGGACAGAACTTTCCGAGAAGGCCGTTTTTTTTGGTGAAACCGTTTGTGCCTGACGATCAGCTAATGGCTTGAGCTTACCAGAAACATTCTCATCACAGGGGATATCTTTTTTGGGACTCCCATTTTTTTTACAGGGACTTCTTTTCTTTGGACTTTCTTTTTTTCCTTCACTAGCCTCTCCTAGAGAGTTTGAATAACACTCATTTCTTCCAAATAAACTCCCTGTATATAAAGAGTCCATCAAAACCGCCTGAAAGCAAAACAATCCAAGACAGCACTCCCTAAGCATTTAAAATCAGGATCAACAATTTTCACTACAAGTAAACAATAACAACCAGCATAAAGAATACGACATGATCTTTTCTTTAAAGTTCAACCGCTAGCATTTATTTATTCAACCAATTAAAGGTATGCAGTCGTATTGTATTTACAAATACGATATAAAGGCTTATTTGAATTCACCCAGCCTCATCAACAAACCGGTGTTCCAGGAGCCATGGTAACTTCTGGTTTCAGCAGCTTGCAGACACTGCCGTCACTGGTTTCTGCACACAACAGCATGATTTCAGAAAGCTCACCACGCATTTTGGCGGGCTTCAGGTTGGTCAGTACCACCACTTCTTTATCCTGAAGCTCCTGCTCAGTATAGAAAGGCACCAGACTGGTCACGGTCTGATAGAGTCGGTCTCGACCAATGTCCACTTGCACTTTAAAGAGCTTTTCTGCATTGGGCAGACGCTCTACTTCAACAATACGTCCTACACAGATATCCAGTTTCTGAAAATCCTGAAAATTGATCTCTTCACTCATAATTGCTCTACTTCCGTATACATTTCACTGTAAAAATGACTGATAAATTTTACTCTCGTATTTACTGCAATAGAGCCTGCCGAGATCAACAAACCTACAAAAAAGCCGCTTTCATACTGAAAGCGGCTGTGGTCTCTCATAATCTATTTATTTCATACCCGAACAGTTTCGCCTTCCTCCACAGGCGCTGATGCCTGGCCATCACGGCGCGGGATACGAATATCATCAACCATATCCTGTACTGCTTGGGGTGGAGCCTCTGTGACGTGGCAAACCACCATGGATACCGCAAAGTTAATCAACATACCCAGAGTACCAATACCTTCTGGTGAAACGCCAAACCACCACTGATCCGATGTCCCCCCCAGGAATTTGAAGTAGATGATATAGGAAGCAGTGAACAGTAACCCGGTCACCATACCCGCGATAGCTCCTTCACGGTTCATCCGCTTATAGAAAATACCCAGAAGAATTGCCGGAAAGAATGAGGAAGCCGCCAGTCCAAAGGCAAAGGCTACCACCGACGCCACAAACCCGGGTGGGTAGATGCCTGCCAGGCCTGCTACACCAATGGCCGCTGCAGCAGCAATACGTGCCGCCAGCAATTCCTGCTTATCCGTAATGCCTGGCATCAGATTCCGCTTCAGCAGGTCATGAGATATGGAGGTTGAAATGACCAGCAGCAAGCCAGCGGCGGTAGAAAGGGCCGCAGCCAGACCACCGGCAGCCACCAGAGCAATTACCCAGCCGGGGAGGTTGGCGATTTCAGGGTTGGCCAGAACCATGATGTCGCGATCAACATACAATTCATTGGCGTTGTCAGTCTGGTTATTGCTGACCAGTCGCTCACCACTGTCACCACGGGCTTCAATAAACGATGGCTTGCCGTCAATCGGCGCCCCCGGGTGATACTGAATTTTGCCATCGTCATTTTTATCAACCCAGGCCATCAAGCCAGAATTTTCCCAGTTGGCAAACCATTCAGGCAGCTGTTCGTATTCAGCTTCAGAAACTGTCTGCAGCAGATTGATACGGGCAAAGCTGGCTACTGCAGGCGCTGTGGTGTAGAGCACAGCAATAAACAGCAGCGCATAACCGGCAGATTTACGGGCATCACGTACGGTTGGGGTGGTGAAGAAGCGCACGATAACGTGTGGCAGACCCGCAGTACCTACCATCAGAGCCATGGTGATAAAGAACACATCAATGGTGGACTTGGAGCCATCGGTATACTGAGCGAAGCCCAGCTCCTGAGACAATCCATTGAGCTTCTCGAGCACCGAGAGCCCGGTACCCTCGACATTACTGCCAAAGCCCAACTGCGGGATTGGGTTACCGGTAATCATCATGGAGATAAAGATCGCTGGCACCAGGTACGCAAAAATCATCACACAATACTGTGCGACCTGAGTGTAGGTAATGCCTTTCATGCCACCTAATACGGCATAAACAAAGACAATCCCCATCCCGATCATGACACCGACATTGATATCCACTTCCAGATAACGGGAGAAGACAATACCGACACCGCGCATCTGCCCGGCCACATAGGTAAAGGAGATAAAGATAACGCAGATAACGGCCACAACCCGCGCCGTCTGGCAGTAGTAACGTTCAGCGACAAAATCTGGCACCGTGAACTGGCCAAACTTACGCAGGTATGGCGCAAGGCACATGGCCAGCAGCACATAACCACCGGTCCAACCCATCAGGTACATGGCGCCGTCGCGTCCCATGAATGAGATAATACCCGCCATGGATATAAAGGAAGCTGCCGACATCCAGTCCGCTGCCGTTGCCATACCATTGGCAACCGGATGAACACCGCCACCAGCCACATAATAGTCTTTGGTTGAGCCTGCCCTGGACCAGATGGCTATACCGATATAGAGCGCAAACGATAAGCCGACAAATAGGAAGATCAGTGTTTGAGTTGCCATCTCATTCCTCCTCCTGAACGTTGTATTTTCTGTCCAGACGATTCATCAATCCGATATAGACGAAAATCAGAATCAGAAAGGTATAGATGGCTCCCTGCTGTGCAAACCAGAAGCCCAGTGGAAAACCAAAAAAGCTGAACTGATCCAGCTGGTCCACAAACAGTATGCCGCAACCAAATGAGACGGCGAACCAGATCACCAGTAAGGAAAGTAATATCCGTATATTCTCCCGCCAGTAGGCGGCAGCTGCACTTTGATTTTTAAAAGATGGATTATCCTGAGAAGAGCCAGCAGGCATGAAAGACGCTCCTGAAATTATTATTGTTTTTCTTATCTTCAGCCACCAGGGACTGTGTGCGTCTCTCACAGTAGCAAATATACGCAGAGGAGCATCTTAGACTTTAGGCTAATCTTTTGTTTAAGATTCCGCAGGATGAAATTCAACAGCCCAGATTACCTACCTATATTTGCTGATTGTTCACTGATAAAAAACACACGGTAGAGATCCCTGGCACGATTACCGGTACAAGTAAGCTCGGAGTTATGCCCATGCCCCATAGGAATGGTTGAGGGAAGAGTGTCTGTTGCCTCTCTGCTATTGCTGTACAAGGCTGTACTGTATATTGTTCTGACGTCACTCCATCGATGTCCTCCCGAATTGGGCTATGCATAGCAGCATACGTTTTCACCAATTCCTCCGGTGTAGACAGGGAGTCATCTACCTGTAGATCATGACGCTCGTGCAACAGTCCACCCCAAGGGATGTTTTTAGCCTGGTCTGGAAAGTTTGAAGGATTCGTACTGCTTTCCCTGAAGTATTCATTTCGACGAAAAGCTTTCTGCCCTCTGTGAAGACTTTCCGATACAAGCTTACGCTTTTGAGCTGTTTCACCACCCGCTTCATTAGGAACCAGTACATCGGTCAATGATGACAAGTTAGGCAGATGATCACCTCTCAACAAGTTTCTGCATTCAATCTCGGGTCCGGGGTTAAATGAGATAACATCCTCACAGGGCTCTGTTTTAACCATCGCTTGGCCCGTATTTATTGATGCAGGTAACTCTGCAGCTTGTTGGTGCTTCAGACGGTTTATATTCAGTTCCTCCTTTGAATCTGAGCTTTTATGTACCTGTTCAGCATTCGATTTAGATCTGTGAGATGATGGGGCCTTTTTCATTTTCGAGCAAACCAGGTCTTGATGTTGATTTTTTAATAACTTGCCATCAGGTACACAATCTTTTTTTCTCCGTTTCTTTTTTGGAGAAGGGGTTACCTTTTTCCGTTTTACTGCATCGACCAGCCTTTCTTCCATATGATCCTTTTCATTAGAATCAGGCACCCTGGAGTCGACAGAAGAACCTTCCTTGACCTCTTTACCATGCAGCTCACTCAACACACCGGTATGAAACCCGTGATGGGGGTAATTATTTCTTTCTACAGCGTCTACTGCTTTTTTTATTTCAGAAGCCAAATCTTCTGGGCGCATATTTTTCCAATGGTTACAAACATCTTCAACCCCATTTTTATTGTTTTTATTTATAAACCAGCACCATGAATAAAGAAAACCACGGGCACGTTCTTCTATTTTCCCCGGGGAGGATATTTTATCGATCCAACCTGCAAGCCTTGAAATAGATTTTGCCCATTTACTAAATTGACAACGATTCCAATCCTTAAGATTTAGATCTTCCTCGACGAATATCTCATAATACTTAAGTTGCTTCCAATCAAACTCTGAAATTTCAAAGCCGTGATATTTTTTCAACCAGGAGACTACCTCTTTATAACTCATCTCCAATGAAATTGACTGAAATGTCTCAATCATATTTGTCCAAAATGAAATATATTGGTAAGTCCAGAAGGCCGATGACACGTTACGACCGCCTTTTGACTGACATAACATCTCATAGTAACCTTTCAGCGTCAGGCCAGAATTATCAATAATCGTTCTTAATTGAGAATACCTCAGTTTTTCTCGCCCCCCTTGATAATGCTTAACCAGAAGGGGGTGCATAAAATCAATGGGTATAGAAAACTCATTAATTTTGCCACTTTGTCGCTTTGTCGCCGACTTATTTAAATCAGACTCACCATTTTCCTGACAAACAAGAGCCCAAGAGCTAAGATCCTTCCTGCTTGCAATCGACACTAGCCAACTATCCAGACTTTCATCACCGGCTTTATCGAAGTCAATAATTGCGTCTGCCGCAATGGTACCACAGCTTCTATAGTCCGATTGAAAGAGTCTTTCACCCTCTCCAGGAACAGGAGTCGTTAGACAAATTACCTTATCTCTAAAAGAATCACCAAGTTCCTGCTTAATACACTCCATTACAAATGCCCGGGTAGTTTTAGCCTCCACACCTGATGGGGACAAACCTTCATGAATATAAACAACAGCGCTTTCACCAACTTTAATTAACCTGACGGCAACCATATGACAGTCACAATCGTTCATAACAACAAAGCTGAACGGGCTATATTGATAATTTTCACCAATAAAGTATTCAGCGACCCCCTTCTTCAATGCAGAGTAATCCTTGTAATCACCAGAATAGTGATACAGAGGTGGTTTAAAGCCATCATCCCTGTTAGCCCCAACAATATCCTGCACACCATCTGGCGGTAAAAAAAACTCCCCTAAACTCTCACCATCCTCCCTTAATAGAGGATTCATCTCAACCATTTCATTTTCATTTCTTCGATAGTGTGCGACAAAGCGCCAACTCAATTCTGAATCAGGCATGGCAACCGCATCAAATATCGCGCCTTCCCAAGACTTCAGTATAACCGGGTCAATATCTTTATAAGAGATTACAACCCTGAGATAATCATCATTATTATAAATCCCTATGCGATCACCCACACTAAGCATTTCTGGCGTAGTAAGATCAATCGAATTATCTCCTTGAATACCTGGTGGACCTTTCGCAATACAGTCCTTGGGAAAAACCACAGGATCAGAATCAGGAGAAAAATGCTCAACACAAGCATTTAACTCAGGCTTATAAACTCCTTTACAAATCACGTGCCCCATAAATACTTTTAATCTTTCTCTTTCATTTATTTTTTTCCCACCCCCCTCACCAGCACTTAAAGAATCTTCAAATTCGAAAAAACCAGTACGTACGCTTTGCTTAACACTAACAAGCTCTGCCTGTCTGTCTGTAATATGCTGCTGACGTATTCCAGGATTCATTCTATTAACATTTCGTGGAATATTATCAACAGCATGACATGCAGCAACTTTCTCAAACAAGCCACAAAATCTCTTCACCTCTTCTCTTCTTTCAGTATGAGAAGCAAAATGGTTGATAGTTGGAAAGGGCATGCCTGAGCATACTTTAGAAAAAATCAACTGAAACTCCGAAATTTAGATTCGTTTTATTCCTTACTAAGGTGAATTAGAGGATGGACTTATAATTTAGTTCCTTATTTCAAATTGAATAGGCAAACAGTTTTTTATTTCCTGATTACCACCTAACCTAAGCTATCTTCTCGTCTAAACTTACGACACTGGTTTTCCTTGAATTAGGAGACGTGTCATGGCCAAAAACAAAATCCAGTTTCAGAAAGGCATGAGCCTTGTGGAG
>NZ_LUKQ02000781.1 GCF_001647025.1 Endozoicomonas atrinae | reverse complement strand
CTGTCCAGAGCAGACTTAACTATGATTTCCATGAGAGGAGGTATCAACAGATAGATTATTAGGATTCTCTACTCTGGTTGATTCCTCTCATGGTTGCCTATTTCGGAAAACTGTCCGGACTATTGATCTAAAACATCCATTAGAAACAGATGATTGCGCTCTCTTGGCACGATGTTGGTATTTATCAACAGGTTCGCATTTGCGATTTTATATACCATTCGCTTAAACAGACCGCTAAACCGCCATCCCCCTGGATCAGCCATAGTGAGCCTCACGAAGAAACATAAAAACTGCATACGCGAACTGGTTTTGACCAAGCTGTCTGAAAAATGGTGAGAATACTTGCACCGTGGCACTCTGCTAAAACTGGTTGCAGGTCTTCCTTTTTGCAGCGTGCCAACCGCAGTCTCCGTCGAGACATAAAAAGTCAAAAACCACACTACCGTCCATGGATTTTAGCGTTACCTCTAATTGAGGCCGGGAGCATGGGTCCAGATAGCTCAGA
>NZ_LUKQ02000780.1 GCF_001647025.1 Endozoicomonas atrinae | reverse complement strand
AACAACCGCAGACGCAGACTGAACCGGAGCTGACCATAGACCCGTCCCAGTGGCCACCGGGCTGGCAGGCTGGACCGGTGCAGCAGACGCCTCAGATTGGCAGCGACAACGCTATCTATGTGGACCCGGTTGGCCCTGCACAGCGAGGGGAAACCACCTTTACCGGCCCTGGCTTTGAGCAGCAGACCCGACAGCCAGACCCTGCACCGCAACAGAAGGCAAGCGAACCCCGCCAACAGGCACTGCCTTACCACCCGCCTGCCGACTTTACCGGCAACCGTTACGGCACTGTGGATGCCGACCCGGAAGCCGCGCAGCAGGACAGTCAGCAACGCCGACAGGATCAGATCGACAGGGCTGCCCATCAGCATCCGGGTTCAACAGGCTACACCGGCAACCCTGACCGTGATCTGACCAGCTACACCGAACGGATGAACGGCCTGAACCGGTTGTTCCGTTCGTTCAACTGGAAGAAAGGTGACGACAGCAAGAAACGCCGTGTCCGTAAGCTGA
>NZ_LUKQ02000779.1 GCF_001647025.1 Endozoicomonas atrinae | reverse complement strand
CTGGTTGATGGCGTACTGTTCATCGGCGTAACCGGGTACTTTGGTGCCGTGGCCAATTGACTCAAACTTGTTCTGGTAAACCCTGCCGTCCGATCCGATGTACATGGTGATCCTCCCTGACCCTGTGAATTAATACTCGTAATCAAACGACTCGTGGTAATTCCATTTACCGTTGTTTTCGTAGGTCTGCACCAGTCCGTTCTGCCAACGGTTCGCCGCCTGGTTAAACGCCTGGTTCTGGGCTTGCAGTTTCATCTCGTCCTGCTTGAAGCCATAACCCAGATCGTACTGACGGGCTGCTTCATTGAGCTGGTCGTACTTGATCTTATTGTCGGTGAACATATCCGCCGCCAGTTTATAAACACTGGCTGCACTGCTCAGGCCATCAGTAGCAGTCTTGGCAGTATCCAGTCCCAGCTCCGCCACATCCAGGTTGCGGTTCCAGCTTTCCTCTCTGGCGGTGTCGCGCACCTGATTCTGAATGGCCGAGAGTCCCGCCGCCTTGTGCAGGGCATTGC
>NZ_LUKQ02000778.1 GCF_001647025.1 Endozoicomonas atrinae | reverse complement strand
CAATGGCAAAGGAACCACTGTCGGATAATGTGGTGGTGTTTTCACCGGTGCCGCCATCCACAATCTCGGTCACCGCGCCGGTGACATCGGTGGCCGCAGTAATGGTCGGTACATCATTGGTGCCGGTAATGGTCACGGTGACCTGCTGATCCACGGTGCCGCCGTTGCCATCGTTGACCGTCACCGTGTAGGTCTGGGTGACCACCTGGTTCCTGGCCAGGTAATCCAGGTCCGCATCGGGCACGCTGAAGGTCCAGTCCACCTGGCCGGCGCCGTCAGTGGTGGTGTTGTTGCTGACCGTCGGGGTAAAGGAGCCCAGGTACCCGGTGGTGTCGGAAGTGACGCTGACGGTCTGGACATCGGTGAGGTCCACATCAGCAATGGCAAAGGAGCCACTGTCGGATAATGTGGTGGTGTTTTCACCGGTGCCGCCATCCACAATCTCGGTCACCGCGCCGGTGACATCGGTGGCCGCAGTAATGGTCGGTACATCATTGGTGCCGGTGATGGTCACGGTGA
>NZ_LUKQ02000777.1 GCF_001647025.1 Endozoicomonas atrinae | reverse complement strand
AGCCTGCCGATGGTTCCGCTCCCCTTTTGCCGGTGGGTAACGTCAGCCAGTTTCAATTCAGTTTCGAGGAAGATAAAAAGGAACTGAAAAACTATCTCGGTGGCGGTGGTAATCGCAACACCATCAGTCGGATTTCTTCTATCTCGGCGAGCCTCACGGCACATGACTTTACCGCTAACAACTTGTCGATGGCGCTCCGTGGTTCGGTCGCTGCCGGTTCAACCACTGCGGTCACTGATGAACCTCACACCAGCTTCGGCGTAGCTGATGAGCTTATCCCGTTCGATAAGCTTCCCGATCTGTCGCAGTCAGTTACGGTCAAAGACAGCCTTGATGTTGCTCTTGTTGAAGGTACTGACTACGAACTGACCAAATCCGGGATCAAGGTCATCGATGGTGGCGGCATTGATAACCTCGGCGTGAGTGTGAGCTATACACCACTGGCGACCAATATGGTTCAGGCCTTGATTGAATCGGGTAAAGAGTTTGTCCTGTTTATGGAAGGCCTCAACGATGCAC
>NZ_LUKQ02000776.1 GCF_001647025.1 Endozoicomonas atrinae | reverse complement strand
TTATTTGAAACAACATACCTCTGGGCAGATACTCGATTTTTATCATGCATCTGAATATTTAGCTGGAGCAGCGGAAGCACTGTTTCCAACCAGTAAGGCGAAGCGACACCAGTGGCTTGAAGACAGGCTACATAGTTTGAAAAACAAGCGTGGAGCAGCCAAAAAAATCCTTCAGGAAATTGAATCAGCCGAGCTCCCGAAAAAGACAATCGCACTGACAGAGAAGCGCTACAAAGCTGTGAGCTATTTTACAAACAATCACCAGTTAATGAATTATCATCAGGCGCTTAAACGCCATTGGCCAATAGGTTCAGGAGTTACTGAAGCGGCTTGTAAGACTCTGGTAAAGCAACGATTATGTGGTTCTGGAATGAGGTGGAAAGCAACAGGAGCGGAAGTGCTTTTGACAACAAGAGCACTGATCCAGAGTAAGGGGCGCTGGGAACAACTTTGGTCTGAGTTCATGACTGGAAAGGTTGAAGCTAACCTATGAGTCAGTTATCAAATTGAGAGAGCACCC
>NZ_LUKQ02000775.1 GCF_001647025.1 Endozoicomonas atrinae | reverse complement strand
CCTCTCGATTGGTCATGGCGCTGCTCCCTGCTTGATACCAACAGGAAAACAATCGGCCAGAAAAGGGTTAATCGGGAGGTCAAATTAAACTGGTGTTTTGAAGACTTATTACATCGGTGATGACAGTAGGAGGCTGGTCCTGCCATGGTGGACGTAATCAAATGTGGGGGCTGGATGGAACAGAACGTTACCACTCCCGGGTCAATCCAGGCTACGGCCTAACAGTAAATGATCACAACCAGTTGACACAAGATATCTGCACGACATCCTTAGCGCAAAAGTGGTACTGGGAAGATGATAAATTAAAAACACGATATAGAAGGAAGTGTGATTCAAGCTCGTCGGGTATCAAGCTATCATGGTTGCTGACAACCCGTCCGCTCCTCGCTGGAATAATTGAGCCTGTAAATAATTCTGTGTAAACGCCACCAAAACTATTACTCCTTGAACCGGTCAGGAAACATAATTTCAAACCGGTTCATGGCTGCTTTCCAGTTCCTGATCGGCATGGTCCATTTCTC
>NZ_LUKQ02000774.1 GCF_001647025.1 Endozoicomonas atrinae | reverse complement strand
CGTTCCCCGCTGGACCAATGCCAACCTGCTGGATGCCTATAACGAGGCGATACTGGCGGTGGTGCAGAACCGGCCTGATGTGAACTCTCAGCTCCTGCCCTTTACCTGTCAGCCGCAGGCGGTGCAGTCACTGCCGCCCGGCACTTACCGGTTGCTGGATATTGTGGACAATCCATCCACAGGCCGGACGGTGATTGCCTCCACCCGCAGCAGCCTCGACAGTCTGTTGCCCAACTGGACGACAGCCACCGGTACGGATGTGGAACAGTTTGTCTACGACCAGAAAAGTCCGTCCGTGTTTTATGTGTACCCTGTGCCCCCGGCGGATCACCCGCTTAATCTGCTGGTCAGCCAGGCACCCGCACGAATAGCCATTACCGATTTTGACACCGACACCCAGTTATTCAGTCTGGATGAGCTGTGGATCAACCCGGTGATCAACTACATGCTGTTCCGGGCATTCAGCATGGATATGGAAACGGAAGCCAATATGCAGCAGGCGCAGAGTTATCTGGCCATGTTT
>NZ_LUKQ02000773.1 GCF_001647025.1 Endozoicomonas atrinae | reverse complement strand
CTGACAAAAGTTTCTGCCGGATGAACTATTACTCTGGTTCAACCATGGGAACAGACTGTATACCCCCCGAAGACGAAAGCTGTGTTGATAATCCAGAATCAAAAACGCTTCTGATCGAAGCTGAACAGCACTCTTAAACGTAGCAATGTCTTTTTCGGTGTAGTTGTAGGAAATAGGCGAATCCGCCATCAAGAACTGGGTCATTGAGTGAATATCACTTTCGCTCCATAACTCCCCCGGCACCTGCGTCACCGGCCGGTCATTGGCATTGTTGCTGGCGGTAGTGGACAGATTAAAAGAGCCATGAGTCTCTACACTGTAACTGCCTTCGTTATCCAGGGTTCCCGGATACATGTTCGGGGCAACCAATCCCCACGCTTTGGGATTGCTGCCAGCAGCCACCTCAAAGTCGCCGACATAAATGGCGACGGGACCGTACCGGTTGAAATAACCGGCTGAGAGGGTGTCCACATAACCGCTGTAAAAAACAAAGATCAACGTGCGTTCATCGCCGATGGCGTGCC
>NZ_LUKQ02000078.1 GCF_001647025.1 Endozoicomonas atrinae | reverse complement strand
GAATAATAAGGACTGCTTACTGTCCAACCG
This sequence comes from Endozoicomonas atrinae, assembly GCF_001647025.1. Classification (GTDB taxonomy): domain Bacteria; phylum Pseudomonadota; class Gammaproteobacteria; order Pseudomonadales; family Endozoicomonadaceae; genus Endozoicomonas; species Endozoicomonas atrinae. Next base: position 24,839 of record NZ_LUKQ02000078.1, on the reverse strand, counting down.
TTCGGTTCTGATCTTTATTTAGAGAGAACCGTATTTACTTAATTAAAACAGCCATCCGGATAAAGGGGTTAGCATGTTTAGAGGAAAGTGTTTATCCATCGTCTTATTGTTATCAATCACATCGGCATCATGGGGAGCTTCTTCCGATACCAGTGTTGGGATTGAGCATGGGCGTTCAAGTGGGAGTGCTTTGTCAACTATTGGCAGCGGTGCTTTCTCTCTGCTTGAACTTGCTGCTCATGCCACAATCCTTTTGGGTTCTTCAGCGCCTTACGCTCCCGATGCCGTTCCGAGTTTTCTCCCTATAAAAGCGTTGTCATACTTCCCAAAAGAGGTTTATGACTTTAGTGCTACAGGCGTTGGTCTAAACCGTGTTGCCCACAGCGTTTTCCTGAGTCAGCTATTAAGACTTCTGCCTGTTGCAAATGACTATGTCTGCGGCATGATGACGCTGACAACTGAGGATGGCTATTACATAGACAGCGTTCTGGTTAACCAGGGATCAATACAAAACGACTCTCAGTTTGAACACATTGGCGATAACCTTTATGTTCCAAAAAACAGAGGTATTACTAACCTGCTATTAGTCAAGCAGATGACAGGATGGACAACTGCAGGAAGCGCATACATCACTGAAAATCCAATTGACTTATTCGTAACCGTTTCTGATGGTCGACAAACGTCTACTATCAATGTACAGAAAAGCTCATGCACACTGTACAGCTACGGAAAAGCTCATGCTTCTGTCATCAAGGGGGATGATGTATCTTTCTGTCTGACTAATTCTGGAACTGACTCGAAAGTATCAACGATTACTGCACTAACTTCAGCATATGGTAAACCAGCCCTTATGCGTATCCCAGGAGAAGCCTGCGAAAGCTATTAGTTCAGTAATCTGAATTATTGAATGATGATCTCAGATAATATCTAAGTAAGACCACCCTCTTAGCCAAACAGGGTGGTTTTTTTTTACAACAAGTAATAATGAATTAACAATTCTCATACTGAATACATCCATTTCCGGAAGCTACTATCCCCCTTTTGGATTATTTTTATATTGAGTACGTCGTACCAAGTTTCCTATTAGTGTAAGCAATATTCAGATGAATCAATTTCTGTAGTAATATCCTGAGCCAAAGACCTGATTTAATAAATACAGCAAGCCTTCTAATCATAATCACTGTATTTTCTTTGGGATGCATCTCTTGGAGTGAGTGCTTTCTGAAACACTCACCCAGCTGAACCAAAAACAAAACAATAAGGAAGTTGATTGATGTCCAGTCTTAAGGGTAAAACAGTCGTTATCACAGGTGCCAGCCGAGGTATTGGCCAAGCGATAGCCTTACGCTGCGCTATGGATGGAGCCAATATTGTTGTAGCTGCCAAAACTGTCGAGCCTCATCCAAAGCTTCCCGGAACTATCCACTCCGTTGCGGAAGAGATCACGTCGAAAGGAGGAAAAGCTCTGCCGGTTCAGGTAGATGTAAGGGATGAAAAGTCGATCGAAACAATGATTGAACAAACCGTTTCACAGTTTGGCGGGATTGATGTACTGGTTAACAATGCAGGGGCTATCCGGCTGTCTTCCGCAGAAAACACGCCAATCAAACGATTTGATTTAATGCATCAGGTCAATACTCGAGCAGCTCTAACATGCAGCCTGTGCGCTTTGCCTTATCTGGAAAAGTCTGACAGCGCCCATATCCTTAACCTTTCCCCTCCTATCAACTTGAGTCCAAAGTGGTTCAAAGACTATACACCATAACAAAATATGGAATGTCGATGCAGACCTTAGGTCTTGCTGAGGAGTTCCGCCCAAAAAATATTGCAGTTAACTCTCTATGGCCAAGAACCAGTATTGCCACCGCTGCTGTTGAGTTCGAGGCTGGAGGTAAAGAGCTGTTCAACGTTTCAAGGACACCTGCGATTATGGCTGATGCCGCTTATGCCATTATCACAAGTGAGACCGACTTCACTGGAAATCACTGCATTGATGAAGATATTTTGCGGGAAAAAGGCATAACCGAATTCGACCACTACGCCGTTGTTCCGGGTACAACGGACTTTTTTACCGACTTATATATTGATCAGTAAAAACGGTCTGATTACGGATAAAGCCCCCCTTATGCAGTTTACATGAAGGTGTCAGCAGGATATGACACCTGTCATATATTAAGTAGCTGAGTAGTAGCGACTGTCCGTTGCAATACCAGCCATGGCAATATCCCAATGTTCCACTGGAATAGATTCCACTTTCTGGCATTCATGAGCAAGGCCAATAAGTATTGGTTTTTCTGCTGATCTGGTAAAAGCAAATGTTCTGTCGTAGAACCCTCCTCCCATACCCAGCCTTCTACCTGCTTCATCAAAACCGGTTAATGGTACAAAGACAACATCAAGTTTTTCCGGTGGAATCGGCCTTACTGTCTTCAGCGAAGGTTCAGGGATTCCAAAACGATTCAAAACCAGAGGCGTGTCGGGCAGATATTCAATAAACAGAAGGTTTTTACTGCCTCTCTGAGCAATCACCGGCAGATAACATTGCTTGCCAGAACTCCAGAGAAAATCACGGAGAACTTCCGGACTTATTTCACCATCATTGGCTATATAAATAGCAATGTGCTGGCTATCGGTAAGCTCAGCCCGCGAGCTAAGAATATCACAAAGCATTTCACCAGCGCTGACCTGCTGGTCAGCGCTCAATGCCCGGCGGCGTTCGCGAAGAGAGGTTCTTAAATCAGAACGGGATATCATCATCAAAATCGTCAAAACCACCGGCTGCCTGTGGCTGAGGAGTAGATTGCTGTTGATGCGACTGGGCCGTTTGCTGTTGTTGTGGTGCCCCGTATTGCTGAGGCTGTTGTGGTGCATAAGACTGCTGCTGTTGCGGTGCCTGCTGCTGGTAGCCGCCTCCCATCGGTGCCCCCATCGCTCCCTCCTGGCGGCCATCCAACATCTGCATCTGACCACTGAACCCATCAACTACAATCTCGGTAGTATATCGGTCCTGGCCGTCCTGCCCCTGCCACTTACGTGTCTGCAGCTTACCTTCAATATAGATTTTTGATCCTTTACGGAGGTACTGCTGTGCAATCTCAGCCAGCTTGCCGAAAATTACAACCCGGTGCCACTCTGTTTTCTCCTGTTGCTGACCGGTATTACGATCCTTCCAGGACTCACTGGTCGCCAGACTCAGGTTTGCAACGGCACTGCCATTGGGGGTAAAACGTACATCCGGATCATTACCCAGATTACCAACCAGTATTACTTTATTAACGCCTCGAGCCATTTAGCTTCTCCGCCCTATTCATTCAAATTCAAATAGCCTCCAAGAACAGTCCATTCATTGAAGACACCATGGAATGACCTTACAGGGTCACTCCATATTAAAAACGCTATATTAGAACTACAGCCCTAAATCCGGTTCACTCTTTTATTCTGTATAAGCTCGCAGGCTTAGTATCTGAACCATATATTGCAACCGCTTCTAATTTACCTTACAACCAGAGTTAGCACTGGCCAAACTGTTTTAACTCAGACCAGTTCAGTGCTTGCTTATCGACTTTTAGATAAGCGGTTTTCTCTGCCGAAAGCACAGTAACTTCCTGAACACCGACAATACCAGCAAGTTGTTCACCCATTGAACTGATATCACCAAGTTCAGGATTCAGAGCCATTACCATAGTACTCACATAAGGTGGTTGTTTCATAGTAACAGACAACCAGCACCACAGGGCAGTGGGAATTGTACAAAGCACTATAGCACCAGCAATACCTCCATACTCTATTGCAAAGCCCCCAAGGCTTCCTCCAAGGGCTGCCCCCAGAAACTGGCTGGTTGAATAAACCCCCATGACAGTACCACGAGTCCCCGCCGGCGCGAGTTTGCTGACCAGGGATGGCAACGTTGCTTCCAGGAAATTAAAACCAAAAAAGAAAATAAATAAGCCCGCCAACAACATTGCTGAACTGAGCACCCCCTGATAAAACAGGGCAAAAGCAACAAACAGAAGGATAATGCTCAAGCAATAGCACTGCTTGAGCAGACGCTGACGTTCACTGAATATAATAAGGGGGATCATCATGACAAATGAGAACCCCATGACGGCCAGATAGATAACACCATGAGCAGAGCGCTCATAACCTTTGCTCAAAAGCTCGGGAATAAAAACAAAGAGGGCCATCAAAACAAAATGAAGGGCAAAAATTCCGATAATATGCCTCAGCAACTCCGGGTTAGTGAAGACCTGATGCACTCCTTGACGATCAACAGAGCAGTTTAAGTCCCGCCGCTTAATGACCGGCGTCGGCACCAGAAGAATAATAACCAGCATCGCTGCGACAGCCATCAGAGCATTAGAGATAAATAGCCCAGACAGCCCCCAAATATCACTGACAACCGGCCCCAATACCATGGCAATGGCAAAGGCAACGCCAATCCCCATACCAATCATCGCCATCGCCTTGGTTCGATGCTGATCCCGGGTAAGATCAGCCATCAAAGCGGTCACTGCGCCAGCAATGGCTCCACACCCCTGTAAAATACGCCCGGCAATAACCCCTTCGATGGTAGTAGACTGTGCTGCCAGAAGGCTACCCAGTAGAAAAATAAACAGTCCTAACAGAATAACCGGCTTTCTTCCCCAGCGATCAGAAAGCCAGCCAAAAGGAATCTGCAGCATGGCCTGGCTGAAACCATAGGCGCCAATGGCTATCCCAATCAAACCGGGCGAAGCCCCCTTAAGGTCCTCAGCAAAAAGTGCCAGAACAGGCAGTACCATAAAAAGCCCAAGCATCCGAAATACAAAGACCATGGTAAGGGATACAGCAGCTTTTAATTCAACAAATGACATGGGATAACAGCAAAGTCCTGAATTATTTTGGTAGTTATTACTGATAAATAGTGTCGCCGCAAGTCTATCAGGATTCTGATCCCGGATGCTACGCAGGAAGCCTGATCACGGATTATAGCCAAGGGGATGGCATAATCAGCGATGAGATCAGTTTATGCCACTTGCACTCAGGCAATGGCCTTGGCCAATCGAGAACACAGCGAAACGTCAACAGCCTTTAGGGGGCATTACCAACTGACCATTCAACCAGTGGGTAATGCCCCCTAGCCTCTGCGGCAAAATGTCACTGTTTCAACCATGACATGTTGACTATAAATCAAGTTAGTCAAAGCAGGCTGCTTTCAGATCCTCAAAAAAACAGCTTATCACTGCTATCTTCAGATCTTCCCTGACCCTTCGTATCAGAATCTGGTTTAACGATAGCGGCAATAGCCTGAAAGTGACATTGTCAGAGGTTAGGAGCGCTATCCTCAAGTGGGTAGATTAATTCATGAGTGATATCTTAAAAAAAATCATTTTTTTCACTTCTGTCATATTTTTTCCGTTGCTTATGGCATCTGCGGTATTTTCTGATGCTAATTCAAACCCTGAAACACCAATCTCTGCACGTTATAAGCGGTTAAACAGTGATGGTACTGCAACCAGCTGCATTGTAACCGGTAACGAAACTCAAGAAGAACGAGAAAACATGCAGAAAGCCGGCTGCACTCTTGAAACACTTCGAAAGAACAATGATATTGAGGTTGAGGTCACACTGCAGACTAACAGTGGTTTCAGATCCATTCTGATGACGTCCAAATACTATTTAATGTGGCTAAACAGTGGCCTTCATGCTGTTAATATTTTCCGCAACTTACCTTTTGCTGTCACCAGTCTGGTGACACTTCATCCAATTGACTCACTGATATACCTGGGTTATTCAGCACTGTATAACGTAGGCCTTTCCCGTAATGCAAACCAGACACTCTACCCATTCCTTGGAAAAAACTTCTCATCTTACTTTTATCCTGATGGCCAGGATAAAGACAGTAGCAGTGATGAACCTGAGAGCATTGGCATTGGAGGCCACATCCTGATTATTGGGTCAGATCTGATTATGTGGTCGTTAGATGTCCCTTTCTTTGGCTTTGATATAAACAAGCTGATGCTCGGTCTGGACTTATTACACTTCGCCCTTGATATGGCAATTTAAACCAGACAAGGCATTCTCAGCGGAATGCCTTGTTGATGAGCATGGCTAATCAGCAGATATATCTGCGATATCAAAACAGTGTGTGCGCTAAATATTTTTTTTGATTTGCCCCCTTTTAGGTTCTGTTGGGTATTAAACCAGAGGAATAAACGCTATCCATGTCAAAAAATACATATGCTGTTGCCAAGAATGAAAAAATTAAGAAAAAAACACGAAGTTTGTTGAAGTTCCAGTTTTCATGCATCCTCTCTCTTCTGCTTACTTTATCTCTCCCATGTCTGCCCAACACGATTAAAGAAGAAGCCTCATACTTCTCAGTTTCAGCAAGCTACACAACCATCAATGAACATGGAAAAGGAACCGTCTGCAGAATTTCAAGCAAGGACAGTATTGAAAAACTAACCGAGTTGAAAAATACAGACTGTAAGCTCCCCTTATCAGATGACCCTAATGACCAGTCAGTTATTCTGATCTCTCACAGCCCCTACCATGAGACAAAACAGATATTACTAACTACCCGAAACCTGCTGATGTGGGCATATATGGCTGTTCATGTCTACAAGCTTCTGGACTCAGGAAATGTTCTTTGGTCCCAAAAAGAGGCATGTCCTTGCAGTGGCGAGTTAAGAGATATCAGCAATAAGCCAGAAAGATTAATGACTAAAGGCTTCTTTTTTTCCTATTATCTATTAACTCTGGGGCATCAAGGTTGGAGTTATATTCAATCCTATATAAATCCAAGTCAGAGCAACAAAACAACTCATCAGCCTCAGGGAGAAGAACTATCCTGGTCCGACACGATTAGTAGCCTGATATCCAAAGTCTCAGATTCCACTTATGCCGCTCAGATCCTGACACTGGCATTAGACTCAGCAGCACTAAAATGGGACTGTCGTTGCCCTGGTTATCTTTTTTATCCTGATAGTTTCAAGGATCCTTCGAAAGCCGGGCATTTTTATTTCAATGGCCACTTTTGGATGCTTTTACTAAACGTAGCGATTTTTACTACAGACTTGGCGATCGACTATTTATAATACTCCGTTCGCTTCCAGACTGGCACGGAGAAAAGGCTGTGGAAAAGATTACCGTACAGGGCGCCCGTACACACAATCTGAAGAACATCAACCTGGAGATGCCCCGTGACAGCCTGATTGTGATCACCGGTTTATCAGGCTCCGGCAAGTCATCACTGGCCTTTGACACACTCTATGCAGAAGGCCAGCGGCGCTATGTTGAGTCGCTGTCGGCCTATGCCCGTCAGTTTCTATCCATGATGGAAAAGCCCGATGTAGACCATATCGAAGGCCTCTCGCCGGCTATATCCATTGAGCAGAAATCGACCAGCCATAATCCGCGCTCTACGGTCGGTACTATCACAGAAATCTATGATTATCTTCGTCTGCTCTTTGCCCGTGCCGGTATTCCACGATGCCCTACCCACCACCTGCCGCTGGAAGCTCAAACAGTCAGTCAAATGGTGGACCAGGTACTGGCGCTGCCAGAAGGTACAAAACTGATGCTTCTGGCCCCTGTGGTCAGAGGGCGTAAAGGTGAACACCTCCATGTATTCAATGAACTGAGAAGCAACGGTTTTATTCGTGCCCGAATCAACGGAATCGTCACAGACCTTGATACCCCCCCCAAACTGGATAAAAAGAAGAAACACACCATCGAAGTCGTCGTGGACCGTTTTAAGGTACGCGATGATTTGCAACTTCGCCTCTCCGAATCATTTGAAACCGCTCTGGAGCTAACCGACGGTCTTGCTACTGTCAGCTACATGGATGATGGCTCTGAAGACGACATTGTCTTCTCTTCACGGTTCGCCTGCCCTGAATGTGGTTACAGCCTCAATGAGCTTGAGCCAAGGCTCTTTTCCTTTAACAACCCCGCTGGTGCCTGCCCTACCTGCGATGGGCTGGGTGTTAAGCAGTTCTTCGATCAGGACCGCATCGTACAACATCCCGAACTGACACTTGCAGAAGGAGCAATCCGTGGCTGGGACCGCCGCAGCGTTTATTACTTTCATCTGCTGAAATCACTGGCAACTCACTATGGCTTCAGTATTGATACACCATTTGATGACTTAAGCCCGGAACAGCAGAACGTTATTCTTCATGGTTCCGGTGATGATGAAGTCAATTTCAGTTACGTGAATGACCGGGGAGATGTCTATAAAAAACGGCATATCTTTGAAGGCATTATTCCCAACTTTGAGCGACGCTTCCGGGACACCGACTCACAATCCGTACGGGAAGAGCTGGCCAAATACCTGAGTACTCAGCCATGCCCATCCTGTAAAGGCACTCGTTTACGGAAAGAGGCTCGGAATGTATTTATTCAGGATGAAAGCCTGCCAGACCTGGTGAAATTACCCGTTGAAAAAGCGCTGACCTATTTTCAGGATCTTGACCTGCCTGGTCGCCGTGGGGAGATTGCCAGAAAAGTGCTTAAGGAGATCTGTGATCGACTGAGCTTTCTGGTGAATGTTGGCCTGAACTATCTTACGCTGGATCGGAGTGCTGATACCCTTTCCGGTGGTGAGGCCCAGAGAATACGACTGGCCAGCCAGATTGGTGCAGGCCTTGTCGGTGTTATGTATATTCTTGATGAGCCAAGTATTGGGCTACATCAACGAGACAACGAACGCCTTCTGAACACACTGACCCGTTTGAGAGATCTGGGTAATACGGTGATCGTTGTTGAGCACGATGAAGATGCCATTCGCTGCGCTGATCATGTTATCGACATTGGTCCTGGCGCAGGTGTCCATGGTGGAGCTATCGTTGCCCAGGGTACACCAGAACAGGTCATGGACACACCAGCGTCTTTAACGGGTCAGTACCTCTCCGGTAGTCGCAAGATCGATGTGCCGTCCAGGAGAACACCGGTAGACTCCAAGAAAATCATGAAGCTCAGTGGTTGCACGGGCAATAACCTGAAAAATGTTACGCTGGAAATTCCGGTTGGCCTGATGACCTGTATTACCGGCGTTTCCGGCTCTGGCAAGTCCACATTAATCAATGGAACCCTTTATCCACTGGCAGCCACAGCGCTTAATAAGGCAACGACGTTAACTGCTGCTCCCTATAAAAAGCTGACAGGCATTAATCACTTTGACAAGTGTATTGATATTGACCAGAGCCCCATCGGACGCACACCCCGATCTAACCCGGCAACCTACACCGGCATTTTTACCGCCATTCGTGAACTGTTTTCAGGTACTCAGGAAGCCCGCTCGCGAGGCTATAAGCCGGGCCGTTTCAGCTTTAATGTCAAGGGCGGACGGTGCGAGGCATGCCAGGGAGACGGTGTTATCAAGGTGGAGATGCACTTTCTGCCAGATATCTATGTTGCCTGCGATGTCTGTAAGGGCAAACGCTATAACCGTGAAACTCTGGAAGTAAAATATAAAGGCAAGAGCATCCACGAAGTACTTGAAATGACGGTGGAAGAGGCTCTCCAATACTTCGATCCAATACCAGCGGTCAAACGCAAACTGCAAACCCTGATGGATGTAGGGCTTTCGTATATTCATCTTGGACAGAACGCGACGACGCTGTCCGGTGGTGAAGCTCAGCGGGTGAAGCTGGCTAAAGAGCTGTCGAAACGGGATACCGGTAAAACACTCTATATTCTGGATGAACCGACAACTGGCTTGCATTTCCACGACATTGAGCAGTTACTCTCTGTTCTCCATCGCTTGAGGGATCACGGCAACAGTGTTGTCGTCATTGAACACAACCTGGATGTTATTAAAACGGCAGACTGGATTATTGACCTGGGACCCGAAGGGGGTGACGGCGGAGGCCAGATTATAGCGGCTGGTACACCGGAAACTATATCGGAAATCCCGGAGTCACATACAGGTCGCTTCCTGAAACCAATGCTTTCTTAGCACTCGGCAATCCAGCATAGGCACAGATGCCCCACCAGTGCCTATTGCGAAGAGTATCCTTCTTCCTTTATGGAGAAAGAAGGATACATTGGCCATGATCCCTTGATATCAATATGGCGATCGCCTGTGGGCCAGGATCCCAACGGAGTTTTCCAGCGATGTGTCTGCACTGTTTTCATGATTCGAAGATAGTTTAACGTCATGGTCAGGTTCGTCGCATCTAATGGGATGCTGTCAATTTCCTGCTTGAGAAACGGCAGAAGCCCAATCTCAACCTGCTGATTGCCGACAGGAGTCGTATAAAAAAGAGAAATCCCTACATAATGGTCACCATGGTTATTAAAGAGCATCCTGAATGATCCGATAGGCCTGATCCAGTGCAACATCACCTTTTCTCCTTCCAGGGATGCAAAGGTAAAAGCCACGGGGACCAATACCGAGCTGAACTCATTTCCTTCCCTGGGCCAGAGAAAACTTAGAATATTCCCTTCATATTCCGCTTTTGAATACTGAGCTTCCCCACCAACCTGGGTCAGCATATTACCCAGATAACTCGCCTGCCCGCTGACACTCCAGTTTGAGCCATCACTCAAAGCAACGACATTCATACCTGCCTGAGCCATAATGACACTGGTAATCACACCAAAACCCTGAGAAATCCCGCTTACCGAGTCATACATGGATTCATAACTGGCAATAGACTTTAATAAATCGAGATGCTCCCTTAATACTTTTCCAGGGTCTTTAATACTCTGTTTCTCTACCAGAGCCCAGCGTGATGTCATAGCTCCACGCCTGCTGAACTCCCACTTGAGTTGAACCTGTGCATCTCCCATATGAGCCAAGCGCCCCTTTCCACCAACCACCAGCCTTGGTTCATGCACATGCTCAGAAGATAGCTTCATTACTTCACTGAGTGGTGAAATAATTGTTTCAAAATCACTTAAGTACTCGCCACTTGGCTGAAACACCCCACTGCCAATATCAATGACACCTATAGCGCCCGGCCTTATCATCGGATCAAGATTAAAGTTCCCCCACCAGTTTGGATGGCTCTCTCGTATTAACTGGTTAAAAGTTCTGGTTATGTAACCAGAATCAATGGTTTTCACATGCTGACTGGCAAAGATCTCTGCGGTGAGCAGTACTCCTGCCGTAATGACCAAAAAGCGCATAAACATAGAGCCACTCCAGGAGTTCGATATTACATCGAACTAGCAAAACCGCCCCCTGACTACCAGTCTGACCATTCAATATTGATCATAGCCCGGGGCTGCTCTTATTTGTCCGTTGTGACGCTTAGTGATGTTGTATTCGTGCGATCCTCCTGAACAATGAATGAAGGCTGTCCTGGCCACCACCCGTCAATCTCGACATGTCTTTTACCCGTAGACCAGGTGCCCAGAGGAGTATCCCAATGATAGAAGTCTGTGGTACTGGGTATCGCATCCACAAACTCCATTTCCAGAGTCAACTCTGTTGCATCCAACGGGATGTTCTCCATGCTTCTGGTCATAAAGCCAACAATATCCTGATGCAATTCTTTTTCACCTCCTGAGCTCTGGTATTTCAAGGTTGCTTTGACGAAATAGCTTCCCTTGTTTTCAAAGATGATTTGAAACGCTTCAATTTCTTCTATCCAATAGGGGATAATCTGTTCACCATTAATTGATGCAAAGGTATATGCGACAGGAACCAGATCATCGGTTGTAGTGTTTGGCTCGCTGGGCCAGATAACACTCATCACATCACTGTCACCTCCGGCACTGGAATATGAAGCCTTTGCAGAGCCCCTGCCCAGCATACTCTGAAGGCTATCTGCCTGGCCGGTAATACTCCACTGTGAAGCATCAGAAAGTGATGCAACATTCATCCCGCTTTTGGCCAGAAGCACACCGGTAATCACCCCAAAACCCTGTGAAATAGCACCAGCTTCAGGGTCGTACATCTCCATGTCTTCAGCAACAGATTTCAAAAGATCCATATTTTCATTAATGACCTGAAATGGTCCTTTCAAACTTTGCTCCTGCACCAGATCCCATTGAGCCATCATCGCCCCCCGCTTGCTGAACTGCCATTTAAGGTCCGTATTCACACTCACTTTTGATGACTGGTCATTCATTGAAAATGAGGCTACTTGAGGACCTTTAACGTCAGAGGTCGATAGTTTCAACTCTTCAGAAATAACACCGGAGACCACAGAGATATTGGAAATCTGCTGTCCTGCGGAGTGAAAGGTTCCAGTATTGGTATCGATCACACCGATCGCACCAGGCTTAATGGCAAGATCCAGGCTCCAGTTCCCCCACCAGCTCGGTCTCACCTCTCGAACCAGTGCATTGAAGTTATTCGACAGGTCTTCTGGAGGAAGAATCGATAGTGAAGTACTGGCAAATAACTGTCCGGCTCCAGAAAAAATAACCATCAATAGCAGTGACTTTTTTTTGAGCAGGGGCATTGGATACCTCCCGAAGAATAGCGTTGCAATTAGATTGAACCAGAATAAAGACAGGAACTCAGCGATGAGAGGCCATTAGAAATGAGTCAGTAAAAAGCACTTTATAGAGCCGCTATATATAAATGAAAGTTTTTAGAACAAGTAAAAAAATCATGACTTCAATTATAGACAACAAACCTCATCTATCATTTCTTGATTAGCTATAAGCTTCCATCTAGGGAAAAAACACAAGCATAAGTGTAATATCTCGATAACGTTCTTCGGAAAGCACTCCCCTTCAGAGCGTTGTTTTGTGTCCAGCAGGTTTCTACAATCACTTCGTTTGAGATTTAGGGATAAAGCCATGCTGACAGTCCTATATGTAATTGCCATTACGGCAGAAGCCATGACCGGAGCACTTTCTGCCGGACGCAGAGGCATGGATCCTGTTGGTGTTATTTTTGTTGCCTGTTGCACTGCCATTGGTGGCGGCTCTGTTAGAGATATGCTGCTGGGTAGCTATCCACTGACGTGGGTTGAGACGCCAATGTATATAGTGATTACAACGGTAGCCGCCATCCTGACCATTTTCCTGCAACGTTATATGAAGCACATGTTCAAAGTGTTTCTGGTACTGGATGCGGTGGGTCTGATTACCTTCAGTATCATAGGCGCACAGAAAACATTGGACCTGGGCCATGGCTATATTATCGCCAGTGTGATGGCAGTCATTACCGGGGTATTTGGCGGTATTCTCCGGGATATTCTCTGTAATAACGTTCCTCTGGTTTTTCGAAAAGAGCTATACGCCAGTGTCGCCCTAATCTCTATTGGTTTTTACTTTGCCCTGCAACTGCTGGAAGTAAACCCAACCGTCACTGTCATATCAACATTGGTCTTCGGCTTTATTTTCCGGATGATTGCCGTGCGCTTTAAGCTGGAACTTCCCAAATTTGTTTATAAAGAGTCGGCCCATTAAAAATGGGCTGATCTCAGTTAACTTGTCAGTACTGCCTGACCCTTCTTATGGCAAAGAAGCACTCATGGCAGACAAACTATTGAGCAAAGTCACCAATGCTTTAAAACTGCCTGCTTCATAGCTCACCTGATTGGGAGAGATACGTTCCACACCTGGAACAAGGGCATAGAGATCAGACTGTGATTGAGAGATAGAAGAAACTGTCAGCCTATAAGGCGGCTCCAGACCGAAAGAGGTTTTAGGCCGGCACTTTTTCAACAGTGACCGGCCTGCTGCCGCTGATAGCAGCTCTCTGGCCGTTGAAACAGACAAACTCTCGGCAGCATAGGCTCCACGAGCTTTTTTAACCTGAACATAGTCACTGTCAGGAAATGCTTCAGAAACATGAGCCTCTAGGTGGTCATCTCCAGAAACCATCAACATGGGAACCCCGAACTCTGCAGCCAGACTCCCATAGAGATCCACCTCTCCCATTATATGGCCATTAACTTCCACTTTTAAAAAAGCTCTGCTGTTTATAGTATGGGCAAGAACACCGTACTCACCGGCAGCACTGTGGGCACCAATCATCATTAAGGCATCATAATCGTCATATTGAATACCATCGATCATACCCAGCATTCTGGGCTTACCCTGAACAAGCTTTGCCTGTGGTGATAAGTTTTCCATGGGCAGGTTGATCATTGGCCCATGGCTGTCAATAACCGTAATATCACCAGCTCCCGCCTTAACAGCGCCTTCAACAACGGAATTAACCTCCTGAGTCATCAGATGCCGAGCCATCTGATATTCTGGATTACCGGACACTGTCTGCTCTCTGCAGCAAACGCCAGCCACACCTTCAATATCCGCAATAATTAATAATTTCAACTCAAGCCTCCCCTTTTAAAGTAGTGAATGATCTAACACTACGAAAGGAGGCAGGTTGATAGAAATCAAGGCTTGGGAAAATTGATTACCCGACAACTTCCTTTCTTCTGTTCACACTCAAGGTATAGTTGATCTACAGTCTGGTTCTCACCAATATTTCTACCCCTGATAACTGAAAGCAGCGTAAAAGCAGTTGAAAAAAATCCATCATTATGATGTCTTCTTGCAGAAGACAGCAGGATTTGATCCGACTCACTTAAGCTATAAACCTGATTGTTAGTGAAAGAATCTGCTTTCTCCACCATGCTATCATCACCAACATCATCAAGGTCTTCAACTGCTTCCGATTTCCTGCCAACAAGCGACACTGAACCCATTTTATCCGAAAGTTTTCGATCAATTAGCTCGACATTCCTTCTATAAGTTTCCTCATCTATATAATTATTTATTTTTATTTCATTCAAATGACTCATTGCTCCAGAAAAATCACCATCCTTGATATAAAGATTAATAGCAACCAGTCCCGTTTTATCTCTATCCTTATCAAAGAATCGTCGTGTTTTCTCTAACTGCTTCCAAGCCTCTGCAAACATCCCTGCCTCAGCAAAGGCCTCAACTCTCCTTAACTCAAGAGGTAACAACCTGGCTCCGGAACGTAAAAAATTTTCAGTATAATTAAGAGCATCCTGGTAACGTTCCAAACGCATTAAAAAGAACAATTTACCCAAAACCGCACTATTTAAATGTGGTTTGTTATTTAGAATATCTTCAACAAGAGATAACCCATTCTCTCTTGCTTCTCGACAAAAATCTTTTACTCGCCCAAATTCTTCAGAGTCAACATCTGAGCTCATGCTTCCATATTTTTCCCTTACATATTGATCTAAATGTAAAAAATACCGTTTAATATTCTCTAGTCCACGCTCATCCCAGCTGAGCATCAATGTTCTTAAATAGTCTTTATCAGGCCTTACACCAAAATTAAAATCTCTCACCGGATCAGAGCCATAAACTAAAACTTCTGAAGATGCTTTATCGAAAACCCATTCTCGAAATCCAAGCTCGGGATTTATCGAATTGGAAAGCGATAAATTTCTTAAATATTGAACATCTGTTATATATTCATCAGGGTGATCACAGCAATACTTCAACCATTTAATAATTTGAGAATATCTCAGCCTATCCTCAGAATGAAGCGCCCCCCTTAAACTTAACCTATCCAACCTTTTTTTCGATTCCTCCCACTCACAGCGGGCCATATGTATTTGTATTGCTGCAAGTTCCAATTGAATCTTATCTCTACAACTAAACTTTAATTTCTCAACAAGTTCCAAAGCCTCTGGATAACGCCCAAGAGCAGTTAATGCCTCAATTTTTTTAAAATTAATATGCTGCGCGCCAACTCTAGAAGAAAGAAGCCGGTTACAATAGTCAAGTAATTCTGAATTTCTGCCCAGCCTCTTTAATAAAAACAATTTGCCATTCTCTGCCAATTTAGAACCTGGATGCTGCTTAAGGAAATCCTCAAATATCAACAATGAGCGCTCTCTCAATACCAGACAGAATAAAACAACACGAGGGTAAACTCTTTCTCTGGACCTATAAAAACCTCTCCCCTTTTCATCTAACTTATCCAGCTCATCAACATGATGCTTGAGTTCACTGATACCATTCTCACCATCACTCATACGCGCTCTTAAAAATTTTTCATCAGTAGCCAGCCCTCTACTAAGGTCTCTCCATGGATATCCAAGAGGGTATTTTTCTGCATAATCTTCAGATGCTGCTATTGTTTCTGCCCCTGACTCATGGCAGCAACGCCCAATCCATTCTCTCTGCTTTTGATATGTATCAGCACTAAATTTATTTTTACTGTTCAGTTTATCCAATAATTCATATGCTCTGGCAGCCTCTTTCCTTGCAACAGCAAGCTTTATTTCGACATCAATAACACCTGGAGTTTCACTCCATTTCTGCTTAGTGATTTTGAGCTGATGACTAGCATCTTCGAGTCTACCCAAATTAATCTGAGCTTCTATCAATGCAACTTCTATATGCTCAACCCTTATTAATTTTTTCCCTCCTGGATTTAGTAATTCCCGACAGTGTAACTCCAACTCTTCGAATCTTTGAAGTCTTTTTAACAGATATAACACTCCATTTTCTACCGCACGTTCAGATTTGATATGATTCATGTAGCTTCGGAAAATATCAAGGGCACTTTCACGAACATCCTTACAGAACTTACACATGCCTTCATCCATATTGAGATCCGGACCTAAGCGTCCTCTATCATCCATTCCATCCAAATCATCAACATATTTTTTCAACTGTTGCATACCGTTCGAATCCCATGTGATTCGAGCCAAAAGGTCCTGCTCAGTGGTTCCTGTCATTTTTTTATAATCTTCAAGAGGATTGGAAAGTGAACAAACAACTCTTTCAGTCCAGGATTTCTTTTTTAACACTTCTTGTGCTATAGCTTCTTTATCTTTCCCAGAAGCTAGAAAACCACCTCCTACATCTTTGGAGACAGTCACATCTCTACACAGATAATGAGCGGGCAGCCCCCCTGATGAGAAACTATTTCCTGAAAAGTAAGCCTGTTCATCACGTTGATAATGCCCCACATTTTCAGTTCCAATAGTCATTGAGATTACCCACTTTCACATTTGGAAATGTCTATTAAAGGCTAAAACCAAAAGAAGTACACAACATCAAGCTAATAAAAAGCCCTGCGGTGTCTTAACAGCGCAGGGCTTCAATAGTGATCACGAAAAAAGATACAGGCTCAAGTCTGAATCAGATATGCTTCACTTCATCAATTTCATACTCAACACCGCCAGAAGGTGTGTTAACTACAACAACATCTCCCTCTTCTTTACCGATCATGGCGCGGGCAATAGGAGAGTTTACAGAGATCTTGTTTACCTTGATGTCCGACTCATCATCACCAACAATTTTGTACTCCACTTCCTGATCATTTTCCATATTGATCAGTACAACAGTTGTACCGAAAAGCACCTTACCAGTCTTAGCGATGGAGGTAATATCAATCACCTGAGCATTGGAGAGCTTGGCCTCAATCTCATTGATACGACCCTCAGCAAAACTCTGCTGCTCACGGGCAGCATGGTATTCAGCATTCTCCTTAAGGTCTCCGAGTTCCCTCGCTTCTGCAATAGCTGCAGAAATACGAGGACGCTCTACCCCCTTCAAATGAGCCAGTTCCTCACGGAGGGCTTTTTCACCCTCCACAGTCATAGGAATTCTTTTCATCCAACGTTACCTTCGTGTAGATCCTGAAGCCGTCTGACCAATCTTTCTGATCCAAAGGCGATTGAACGTGCAATCGCTTCTGCTCCCGCCATGGTGGTTGTATATAGCACCTTATTGGTCAATGCGGAGCGACGGATCAGGTAAGAATCGGCAATGGCCTGACGACCTTCAGTGGTATTGATCATGAAGGCTATATCACCATTGACAATCATGTCCACCAGATGCGGTCTACCCTGATGCACTTTGTTAATGGTGGTAACAGGCAAACCAGCTTCTTCAATCACTTTCGCAGTGCCAGACGTGGCCAGCAGTTCAAAACCAATATCCATCAACAAGCGGGCAATCATGGGGACCTCAGGCTTGTCGAAGTCACGCACTGTGAGAATCACCTTACCGCCACTGGGCAGCTGCATGTTCTCTGCCAGCTGTGCCTTATGGAACGCTTCCGGAAAGGTAGCACCCACCCCCATCACTTCACCGGTCGATTTCATCTCTGGACCAAGAATCGGATCCACACCAGGGAACTTATTGAATGGGAAAACAGCTTCTTTGACACTGTAGTATGGCGGAACAATCTCAGTAGTAAAGTTCAGCTCTTCCAGTGTTTTGCCCATCATGACCCGTGCTGCAATCTTGGCCAGAGAGTGGCCAATACACTTGGATACAAATGGGACGGTACGGGAAGCTCTTGGGTTCACCTCAATCACGTAGATCTGGTCATCCTGAATGGCCAGCTGTACGTTCATCAGACCCACTACCCCCAGCTCGAGAGCCATGGCTCGAACCTGTTCACGAATTTCGTCTTGATGACGACGATTCAGACTGTAAGGCGGCAGAGAGCAACTGGAGTCACCGGAGTGAATACCTGCCTGCTCGATGTGCTGCATGATCGCACCAATAACAACACGCTCACCATCACAGACCGCATCAACGTCCACTTCTACCGCACGGTTCAGGAAGTAGTCCAACAGCACCGGACTATCATTAGAGACCTGTACCGCGCTCTTCATGTAGCGAACCAGCTCATCTTCGCCAGCTACCACTTCCATAGCACGGCCACCCAGAACATAGGATGGACGAACAACCAGTGGATAGCCAATTTCCGCCGCTTTGGCCACCGCTTCTTCTTCACTGCGAACCGTCGCATTAGCTGGCTGCAACAGGCCAAGCTTCTGAATCATCTGCTGGAAGCGCTCACGATCTTCCGCACGGTCAATCGCTTCCGGGCTGGTACCGATAATCGGCACACCTTCGGCTTCAAGGGCACGCGCCAGTTTCAGCGGTGTCTGACCACCGTACTGAACAATCACTCCAGTCGGCTTCTCAACATCAATGATGGCCAGCACGTCTTCCAGAGTTACCGGCTCAAAGTAGAGTCGGTCGGAGGTGTCATAATCGGTAGAAACGGTCTCTGGGTTACAGTTAACCATAATGGTTTCGTAACCGTCCTCCCTTGCTGCCAGTGCTGCATGTACGCAGCAATAGTCAAATTCAATACCCTGACCGATACGGTTTGGACCACCACCGATAACCATGATTTTTTCACGGTCAGAAGGTTCTGCCTCACACTCTTCGTCATAGGAGGAGTACATGTACGCTGTCGTCGACTGGAATTCAGCCGCACAGGTATCCACACGCTTGTAGACCGGCTTGACCTGCTGTTCACGACGATAGTTCCGAACCTCTGCTTCTTTAATACCCAGCAGTTCAGCCATGCGTGCATCACTGAAGCCTTTCTGCTTCAGACGGAACAGGCGCTCTTTGGACAGAGAAGTCAGTGTTTCACCCGCCAGTACCGCTTCTTCGTTCACCAGATCCTGAATCTGCACCAGGAACCATGGATCGATCATGCACTCAGCAAAGATCTCTTCCAGAGTCATACCAGCACGGAAGGCGTCAGCAACGTAGTAGATACGATCCGCTTTAGGCGTCACCAGTTCACGACGAATTCTGGTCAGTGCATCTTCACGCTCAGCATCAGAACAGGCATCCAGTTTGAAATCAAACATGGAGTTGAAACCAGTGGCACCGGTTTCCAGACCACGCAGTGCTTTCTGCACAGACTCCTGGAATGAGCGACCAATGGCCATGACTTCACCCACAGATTTCATCTGAGTGGTCAGACGGTCATCAGCCTGAGGGAATTTCTCAAAGGCAAAGCGAGGGATTTTGGTAACCACGTAATCAATGGATGGCTCAAAGGAGGCAGGAACCACACCACCGGTGATTTCATTGCTCAGCTCATCCAGGGTGTAACCCACCGCCAGTTTTGCCGCAACACGGGCAATCGGGAAACCGGTCGCCTTGGAAGCCAGGGCAGATGAGCGGGATACCCGTGGGTTCATTTCAATGACCACCATACGACCAGTATCCGGACAGATACCGAACTGTACGTTAGAACCACCGGTTTCCACACCAATCTCACGCAGTACCGCAATGGATGCGTTACGCATGATCTGGTATTCCTTATCGGTCAGCGTCTGGGCCGGCGCGACAGTAATGGAGTCACCGGTGTGAACCCCCATGGGGTCGAAGTTTTCGATAGCGCAGACAATGATGCAGTTATCATTGCGATCACGAACCACTTCCATCTCGTACTCTTTCCAGCCAATCAGCGACTCATCAATCAGTAGCTCGTTGGTTGGAGAAAGGTCGAGACCACGGAAGCAGATCTCTTCAAACTCTTCTTTGTTGTAGGCAATACCACCACCAGTACCACCCATAGTAAACGACGGACGAATGATACAGGGGAAGCCAACCTGATCCAGAACGGCGCGGGCTTCTTCCATGGTATGAGCAATACCAGAGCGGGGTGTTTCCAGTCCGATATTTTTCATGGCCTGATCAAACAGCTGACGATCTTCTGCTTTATCAATCGCCTGCTGGTTAGCACCAATCATGGTGACGCCATACTTTTCCAGAACACCTTTATGGAAAAGATCCAGGGCACAGTTCAGTGCAGTCTGACCACCCATGGTTGGGAGAATCGCGTCAGGGCGCTCTTTTTCGATAATCTTTTCAACGGTCTCCCAGCGGATCGGCTCAATATAGGTTGAGTCCGCCATGGCCGGGTCGGTCATAATCGTCGCTGGGTTGGAGTTCACCAGGATAACCCGGTACCCCTCTTCCTTCAGCGCTTTGCAGGCCTGCGCTCCAGAATAGTCAAACTCACAGGCCTGGCCGATAATAATTGGACCAGCCCCGAGTATCAGAATACTTTCAATATCAGTACGTTTTGGCATCTTTCTCTCACATCAAAACGGGGTTGGTTATTTTGCTGCCTTCAGCATCTCAACAAAACGGTCAAACAGCCCGGCAACATCGTGTGGGCCTGGGCTTGCTTCAGGGTGCCCCTGGAAGCTGAAAGCTGGACGGTCTGTCCGCTCGATACCTTGCAGGCTGCCATCAAACAGTGACTTATGGGTTGCTTTCAGGTTTTCTGGCAGAGAGTCTTCGGCTACCGCAAAACCATGGTTCTGGCTGGTAATCATGACCTGACCGGTCTTGAGATCCTGAACCGGATGGTTGGCGCCGTGGTGACCGAACTTCATCTTCTCGGTCTTGGCACCACTGGCCAGAGCGAGCAGCTGGTGTCCCAGACAGATACCAAACACAGGCAGAGAAGTCTCCAGAATGTCCTTGATGGCGGAAATGGCGTAATCGCAAGGCTCGGGATCACCAGGACCGTTAGAGAGGAAAACACCATCCGGATTCAGAGCCAGAACCTCTTTGGCCGGTGTTTTGGCGGGCACGACAGTCAGGCGGCAGCCACGTTGAGCCAGCATGCGCAGAATATTTCTCTTAACACCAAAATCGTAAGCCACAACGTGGAAAGGCAGGTCCGTCACTTCGGCATGGCTGTCGGTCTCAAGGCTCCAGACACCTTCTGTCCAAGTGTAAGGCTGGTCAGTGGTCACTTCTTTTGCCAGATCCATGCCTTTCAGGCCCGGGAATTCACGAGCCTTAGCCAGTGCTTTGGCTTCATCGACAGAGTCACCAGCCATGATACAACCGTTCTGAGCACCTTTTTCCCGAAGAATCCGGGTCAACCTGCGGGTATCAATACCGGCGATAGCCACAATATTGCGGGACTTCAGATATTCATCAAGAGACATCTTACTGCGCCAGTTACTGGCCAGCAGTGGCAGATCCTTGATAACCAGGCCTGCAGCATGGATTTCCGGAGATTCTTCATCTTCCGGAGTAATACCGGTATTACCAATATGGGGATAGGTTAGTGTAACGATCTGGCGGGAATAGGAAGGGTCGGTGAGAATTTCCTGATAACCGGTCATTGCCGTGTTAAAAACCACCTCACCACTGGTCTCACCATCAATACCGATGGCGATTCCCCGGAAAATACTGCCATCTTCCAGAGCTAAAACAGCCGTCTTAGTCAAAGGATCCTCCCGAACTTGAACCTGAGCGTCTTATGCCTGAACGCTATGATGCTTTATGCCCTCCAGTTTGCAGACCCAAAAAAAGCGAGATGTTTTAAAAAACCATCTCGCTCTTGATCACGCATTCTGTCGTCAGCACCATAAATCCAATGCAAATTTTTCGCATTTAATCACAACACTTCAGACTTGTCCATCATTATTTCTGAACGACCATTCAAATCTCGTAACCTATACCAATCCTGCTTTCCAGCTCCCATGACGAGCATAAAGATTTGCACATTAAGACAATACCCTGAAGGGCATAAAGGTGGCATGAGAAGTCATAGCCTCAGCTATAGCGACGATCACCAACGCAAGATTAAGGCTCAAATCTTCAGCACAACAGGGCTTAGAAAGTTCAATTGGTATTATTTCAGGCCCAGCACATCCTGCATATCAAACAGGCCAGTTCGTTTGTCAGAAATAAAACGAACCGCACGCAATGAACCACGAGCATAGATCACACGGCTGCTGGCTTTGTGGGTTACCTCCACACGCTCACCTTCACAGGCAAACAACACGGTATGATCACCAATCACATCACCTGCTCGAACAGTGGCAAAGCCAATGGTTTCACGGTCTCTTGGCCCGGTATAACCTTCACGCCCATAAACAGCACACTTCTGCAGATCACGCCCCAGGGTATCTGCCACTACTTCACCCATTTTCAGCGCGGTCCCAGAAGGCGAGTCCACTTTATGACGATGGTGAGCCTCAATAACTTCAATATCTGCATCATCGCCCAACACCTTTGCAGCCATCTCCAGAAGCTTGAATACCAGGTTAACCCCGATGCTCATATTGGGTGCAAAAACAATGGCCGTATCTTCTGCGACTTTAGCCAGCTCCGCTTTCTGATCATTGCTCAAGCCAGTAGTGCCAATCACAACGCCTTTGCCATGCTGCCGGCACAGTTCAACATTCTGCATGGTCAATTCAGGGGTGGTGAAATCGATCAGAACGTCAAAGTCATTGATGGCCAAAGCCAGGTCACCAGTAAGGGAAACATTCAATGTGCCAACACCCACCAGATCTCCCGCATCCACACCCTGCAGGCTATCGCCAGGTTTAATGATTGCTGCTCCCAGCTGGCAATGCTCGTCAGCGGCAACGGCTTCCACAAGCATTCGCCCCATTCTTCCGGCGGCACCCACAACGGCAACTCTGGTCACGTCACATTCCCTCTGGCATTTAAATCGATTGCAATAAATCGTCCGTAGTCTATCGGACTACGCACAAACAGCAAGCCGGGCGCGAAAAATACCAATCTGACTTTTCTTTTTTAAGGAAAAAACGATAACCTGCCCCCCAAGACTATTTCTTAAAAGTTACAGGTTGATGATGATCAGACAGTTTGCGAAAGACGTTCTGGAGATGCACTGGGCCCCAAGGCTGATTCTTGCACTGGTTATTTTGAAAACCATCTCGGTGATGATCCGGGAAGCGCAGTTTTTTTAAACAGGTATGTGCTTCCCCACAAGCTAAACCAGCAGATTTCCATCATCAATCAGGTTATTAAGAATTTCTATGTCAGAAGCACCAGAGCCTGCCAAGTTTACTCCCTTTAGAGTTATTCGCTGAGATACACCCTCTGCATCTGGCTTGACTTCCAAAATGGTGTCACTGTCTTCAAAGTTTAAGCTCAAATAGTCATCCAGTGGATCTGTTTCATCCAGAAAATCACTTAGATCCAGCACATCGCCTCCGGGGCCAGCCTGAAAGTCTGTGATCAAATCCTCCGCCGGCTGATTTGTATTCCCAAGATCAGAGGCTATCCACAAGAAGGTATCACTCCCCTCACCTCCCGACATTTTATCATTACCTGCGCCACCAAAGATAATATCATCTCCAGCATCCCCGATTAGCGTATCATTACCTGCACCACCGCTGATATTGTTAGCTTCAGAAGATCCCAGCAGAACATCAGCACCCTCAGTCCCAGTCATGGCGGTACTGCCACTTTGGGTGTTTAGTGTCGCTTCTGCTGTATCAGTCAGTTCACCATCCGTCACGGTGAAACTAAACCGTGCCGAACCACTATAGTTGTCATTTGGCTCAAACTGCCAGACACCTTCACCTACACTGGTTAATAAACCATCTATGCCAGAATAGGAAACCTCTTGAACCGTCAGGTTATCCCCATCCAAATCTTCTGAATTGGCAAGCAACTGATCTGCTGTAAGCAGAAAACTCCCGGTATTAACATTATCAACGACCTGCCAGATCGTAACATCACCCGCAACAGGCGCATCTGCAACTGACAGGACATAAACAGTTAATGAGCTGGAAGAGATTGAACGACTACCAGTTGCTTCTGATGAAGTTGCATTAACATTTACATTGAAATTGCCAAAATAGTTTTCGGAAGGAGTAATAAGAAGGTTGTTAATATCCCAGGTACTGACATCAACGACCTGATCACTGCCTGACAGTGTGATACTGTTGGTCCCATCACTAACCAGCGCGCCCTCGGGGATACCTGATATAGTAACTTCAAGAGTCTCCGAACCATCGGTATCAACAAGCTCTGCACCAAGGTCAACCTGAAAAGCCCCCCCCTCATCAATTGTGACACTGGCGTTATCACTCACCACAACATCAATCGTACCTGCAGTCACATTAGTACCATCAGTTATCTGATAACTGAACTGATCAGCACCGACAAAACCTTCTGCCGGAGTATAACTGAAGGTTCCATCACCATTGTATGTGACAGAACCATTCGCACCGTGGCTAAAACCGGAAACTGAAAGCACTTCATTTGCGGGAATGTAATTTAAATTGTGTAAACGCTTGTCGTTAATACTCCAAAATGGAGAATAACAATGAGCGTTGAAATCAACGAAAAACTGGTAGATCAAATAGCCAGTCAGATTAAAACTCAGGATGATC
>NZ_LUKQ02000772.1 GCF_001647025.1 Endozoicomonas atrinae | reverse complement strand
CCAGTTATTCAGTCTGGATGAGCTGTGGATCAACCCGGTGATCAACTACATGCTGTTCCGGGCATTCAGCATGGATATGGAAACGGAAGCCAATATGCAGCAGGCGCAGAGTTATCTGGCCATGTTTGCCAACGACCTGGGGCTGAAGTGGAACGTGGATCAACTGTTCCGGCAGATGCTTCAGGGCAAGGTGGAGGGATAGATGGAACTGGACACCTACCTTTCCCGCATACGCCCGTATGCCAAGGGCTGCCCGGATCAGGTGATCCGTAATTATCTGATCATTACCCTGCGGGATATTTGTCACCGTGCCAACCTGTGGCGACATCATGACAAGCTGTTTCTGGTTAAGGGTATCGAGGATTACACCCTGACCGCACCCACTGGCAGCGAGATAGCCACGGTGCAGAATCTCCTGCGGGAAGACGGCACCCGATTGGAAAGCCGTGATCTGCTGCCGCCTTACCTCGCTTCCGGTACCCCTTATTACTACCGCCATGTTGAAACCACTGCCCTGAGCGTTG
>NZ_LUKQ02000771.1 GCF_001647025.1 Endozoicomonas atrinae | reverse complement strand
GGTGCAGTAAAAGGCTTTGCGGCAGGCATTCTCAATGTATTAGCAACCATTACTTATGGCTGGCAGAAAATCTTTGAAGTTACCGGGCTCGAAACATTAGAGAAGAAATTTGCCGCAACCACGAACTTAATGCGGGATCAGGCAGCGGCCTTTACCAAGGAAGTCGTCGAGGATGCCAAAGACGCAAAAGACGCTTTGGTGGGTATGTATGAGTCATTTGCAACGGAGCATAAAAAGGCACAGGTAAACGTCCGTAAAGAGAGCAAACTCACTTGGGATATGGTTCGTGAGGAACGGAACCGTTACAAGGTCGAGACAGAGGATGCAGCCGATACCATGGTCGCTGCATTCAAAGACGTTAAGGATGCCATTGAACAGGTCAATGATGCTGAGAGCCGTGTAGAACTTGCCAGCCTCGGTGTCACTATTGCCGAAGCCTTTTCACAGGGAACGCTATCGCTCGAAGAATACACAGAGGCGATGGATGCGAGCCGGGAAAAGCTCAAGTCATTTAAAGAGGAAGCGGAAGA
>NZ_LUKQ02000770.1 GCF_001647025.1 Endozoicomonas atrinae | reverse complement strand
TGCATCGTGAAAGTTTTCAGGAAAATCGGGAGTTTTAGGCATGACATTAACGGGATGAACAACAGGCTATTTAAAGTATAAAGGCAATCGCAGAATTCGTGACATATTTTGAAAATGAAATTGGTATGAGGTTTATCTGGCTGAGTGAATGTATAACGGCTGCGCCCCATTGACTGACCTTACGTTTATGACAAGTAACGATCATAGGACTAAAGAATATAAGAAGAGTTCCTGTGATAGAAGTCAAACCTTCAACGGTGATGGAGGAACAACACCTGAGTTGTACCCCTCGTTCCCATGCTCTGCATGGGAATGCGAGCCTGTAAATAATTCTGTGTAAACGCCACCAAAACTATTACTCCTTGAACCGGTCAGGAAACATAATTTCAAACCGGTTCATGGCTGCTTTCCAGTTCCTGATCGGCATGGTCCATTTCTCGGAAGCTTTTTCCATGGCCAGATAGATTACCTTCATGACTGACTCATCAGTCCGAAAAATCTTCCGGTTCTTGATCGCCTTACGAATGACGC
>NZ_LUKQ02000769.1 GCF_001647025.1 Endozoicomonas atrinae | reverse complement strand
CTGGTCGTTTGAAAACCTGCTCACGCCCACCGAGCGCCTCGACTTCATGAAGTGGTTCCAGTCCACTTACTACCGTGACGGAAAGGTCGACTTCGAGAAAATCAACAGTGACACCATCTACAGCAACCTTGCCAAAGGCGACGCCAACCGCACCGGAGCCGATCAGTTCTACGCCCCTGGCGAACTCTTTGCCAATCAGTTCCATCTCTGGTTCGCCCGCAAGCTCAAGGGTGAAGGCACCATCAACGTAGAACGCATGGAAGGCTTATGGAGTCGTGTGGTCGATTACGTCAAGGAAGTATTCAACGCCATCTTCCACGGCAAACCCGTTCGCCCTGACCTGGAACCCATCTTTGCCAGAATCGCACCCGACCCTGACGCCCTCTCGGACGCGGCCAAAATCATCAAGGCCAACCCCGAAGCCCGCGTCATCGAACGCGCCGCCGACGTCACCACCGAGGAAGTGGAAGCACTGACCAAGGGCACAGCAAGACACTCGCATCGTCGTTTAGTCGAGCTGGAAGACCTCAC
>NZ_LUKQ02000768.1 GCF_001647025.1 Endozoicomonas atrinae | reverse complement strand
CATAGCGATTAGGATACTACTCTGTATAATGGCGGAACGTTAAAAGTGTGATTTATTTTTTATGCAAAGATTTGATGTTCCGGGTGTAATAGCTCGCCATATCCTTCATAAGTGATAACAAGCTTCTAGCTCCACCGCCTTATCACAAGGCACATTGATTATTAAATTACAGGATATGACTATGTCTACTACTACCGGTACAGTTAAGTGGTTCAATGAAGAGAAAGGTTTTGGTTTCATCGCTCAGGAAAACGGCGGACCAGATGTGTTTGCTCACTTCCGTCAAATCATAGGTGATGGCTTCAAAACACTGACAGAAGGTCAGCGTGTTGAGTTCAAAGTAACTCAGGGTCAGAAAGGCCCACAAGCTGAAGATATTCGACCACTGTAATGGTCGAGACTACAATACTGTAGTTTCCAACCTCGCATAAAATGAGGTTCAGAAGGGCAGTGCTTTCGGGCATTGCCCTTTTTTGTGGTTTCAAAAAAATAAAAGGGTTTCGGGCTTATGGCAACCACCAATATCTGGCAA
>NZ_LUKQ02000767.1 GCF_001647025.1 Endozoicomonas atrinae | reverse complement strand
GAGTTTGAAGTGGTGGGCTGGGGAGCAGGAGAAGAGAGCTGGTCTATTGATTATGTGCGCCTTTATGGCGATCTGTCTCGTCCGGAAATCTGGTCCATTCTTGCGGACCGGTTGAGGAAACCTTACCGCAGGCAAGATGGTGTACTGATGAATCTGGCTCAGATCTGTATGGACTCTGGCGGCCACTTTACCGATGAGGTCTATGCCTTTTCAAGAAAGCATGGAACGGACTGGTTAATACCGATCAAAGGAGCATCTCAATCGGGTAAACCCATTGCGACCTTCCCAAAGACAAAGAACAAGAAAGGCATCTATCTGACTCTCGTAGGAACGGATACTGCGAAAGAGTTGATCTACCAGCGTTATCGTATTCTTGAGCCTGGCGCAGGCTACTGCCACTGGCCCATTGCAGACTGCTTTGATGAGGATTACTTCAAGCAGGCCACGGCAGAAGAGAAGGTACGTAAATACAAGCACGGCGTTGCCTACTTTGAATGGGATGCCAAAAAGAAGCGCAACGAAGCACTGGATTG
>NZ_LUKQ02000766.1 GCF_001647025.1 Endozoicomonas atrinae | reverse complement strand
CGCCAGCCACCCGTTGTATCGTCGCTGATCTGCTTGGCTACGTTCCGGGTGGTTTCATAGGTAGTCCAGTCATCCTCGTTTCTGGTTTCGCTCGGCACATTGGATAACTGCTCGACCAGAAATTGCAACTGGATAGAACCTGGGAGCAAGGGAGCACCGGGAATGGTGCCACTCATTACGCCCTGACCATCCACCGAGACAATCACCTCGCCACCGGCACTGGTGCCTTGTTCATAAGAGAGTGCAATTTCTGTCCCGCTATCTGGCAGGAAATCCAGCTTAAAGCTCAACTCGCCGGGAGCGTAATGGATTACCCCGTTACCGTCGCCTGTGAGCAAACCATTAGCCTGATCGGTCAGGGTTTTATTCTCCCCGGAGGAAACATACGTCACCGTCATCGAGCCGGGTTTGATGCCGGGTTTCTCGACGGTATGCCGGAAGGTCATATCATCCACAGACACAGAGCCGGTTCGGATAGTGACCTCATCATCATTCTGCGCCACATAGCTAAAGACAATGGCACTGTCAGGATCAGGCA
>NZ_LUKQ02000765.1 GCF_001647025.1 Endozoicomonas atrinae | reverse complement strand
TGGCCGACTTGTGAAACCGGATCGCAATAGAAGCCTCAATAACTCTAGTGCCAGGATTTGTCAGTATATGCGCCACATCATCCTCCTGGGCCGCCTGATAAACATCTTTCTCATGCGCTTTCTTGGCGGATGAGTGGATATGATAAACGGCCCCGGACGGCGCAATAATTTTTACGTCAGCCACATCCGCGCTCTCAATACCTTCCTGGCGTGAAAATGTGAGTGCCGGTTTGTGCTTTAAACTCTGCAAGTTCAGCGGCCGTCGCTCTAATTTACTCACAGGGTCTTTTACCGAAAGCCCTGCTTCAGAAAAAAGAGTGGCAAGCGCCTCTCTGTCATTTTTTCTCCGACTGACCACCTCCAGTTCTCTTCTCTGCGGACTCCAGAGAAAGGCATACTCACGAGCCGGATGGACCATTGTCTCTTTAAGAACCGGCTTATCTTCAGAGACCTCTTTCAACAGACTGGGAAGACCTTCCCGATAGACCATCACTTGCATCAGATGCTCAAGAGTGCCGTCAATACAGGGACGGTGACGTT
>NZ_LUKQ02000764.1 GCF_001647025.1 Endozoicomonas atrinae | reverse complement strand
TGGCCGACTTGTGAAACCGGATCGCAATAGAAGCCTCAATAACTCTAGTGCCAGGATTTGTCAGTATATGCGCCACATCATCCTCCTGGGCCGCCTGATAAACATCTTTCTCATGCGCTTTCTTGGCAGATGAATGGATATGATAAACGGCCCCGGACGGCGCAATAATTTTTACGTCAGCCACATCCGCGCTCTCAATACCTTCCTGGCGTGAAAATGCGAGTGCCGGTTTGTGCTTTAAACTCTGTAAGTTCAGCGGCCGTCGCTCCAATTTACTCACAGGGTCTTTTACCGAAAGCCCTGCTTCAGAAAAAATAGTGGCAAGCGCCTCTCTGTCATTTTTTCTCCGACTGACCACCTCCAGTTCTCTTCTCTTCTCTTCGGACTCCAGATAAAGGCATACTCACGAGCCGGATGTACCATTGTCTCTTTAAGAACCGGCTTATCTTCAGAGACCTCTTTCAACAGACTGGGAAGACCTTCCCGATAGACCATCACTTGCATCAGATGCTCAAGAGTGCCGTCAATACAGGGACGGTGACGTT
>NZ_LUKQ02000077.1 GCF_001647025.1 Endozoicomonas atrinae | reverse complement strand
ACCATTCGCACCGGAGTTAAACAGCTCAGAAAGGCTATGGGAGTGGATGCGGGAGCATGACTTATCAAACAAAGCATTTTCAGGTTATGAAAATATTGTAGATTGTTGCTGTGAAGCTTGGAATAACCTTTGCAGCGAAGCTGGTCGACTGTTCAGTCTGTGCTCCCGTGATTGGGCAGTTATACAGTAGTTAGAAAATTCAATTGGTATTACATCAGAATCAGAAAAATAAGCTATATCACTGTTATCCCCCCTGCGGAATCGAACATTAGGGGCTTTCTCCGCTTTTCTGGCCTGCATTCCCTGCAAGGGCATTTTACTAAACAAGCTCCAAACCACAAACTTCAACCGGCTTTCAGGGAAGGTCATCACCATCTTATCCCCTACAGCCTTAAAGTTAGTGCCAGCCTTGGCCATTAGCCCGTTATCCATCACGATACTGTGATCATCAAAACCGGCCTGATTCGGCGGAAAATCAACGGATAATTGCCAATAGCCAATGCTTTGCCTTTCTAACCGGATTTTTCCATTATCTGCGGTTATGGCCTGTTTATTATCAAGTGCGTGAGTAACGGCTTCTTCCTGGCTGGTAAAGGTAATCTCGGCAGTTGTAGTCTCGGTAGTCGTCGCCTGTCCTGTAGTGCCTGTCCCGGCTTTCGATTCAGCCTGCTGCTTTTTCTGTTCCTCGGCAAGCTTATGTTTTGCCAGTGCTTCATCGGCCCGTTGTCGGGCTTCTTTCATGGCCTGATCGGTAAGTTCAAATTGCTGCTCTTTGGCCAGTGCCATGGCCTTTTTAGCCTGCGCTTTCTCCTGGCTCGGCTTGCTATACAGTATCATTTCCATCAACCGGTTAGCCCGGTTCTGTTTGGCGCTAAATTCCAGTTTCTTGGCTGATCCTTACGCCTGTTTTTTCTGTACCTCAAAATCAACGGCCATTTGTCGGAATAGCTCATACTCCGGTTGCCATTTTGCAGCGGGGTTTTCCACCTCTTCTGTTGACAGTTCCGCCATCAGTTCCCGGTTGCGTTCCTGCTTATCCTGATAATCCTCTTCGTGCGGCCATGGGGGTTCTGGCCAGTGTTTCATTTTCTTCAATCAGGGGAGGTAAACTGGCTAACCGTTGCATAGCAAGGGCACTTTTCCGTTCAACCATGGAACGGGAAATATTGACGGTTTTCCGATGCTGCCCCTTACCATCGGTAAAATCCACCACAAATACCGTTTCAAACCGTACCCTGTTGTCAGTAGCCAAGCTTCAGCAGCAGAGCTTCCAGCTCATCAGTACGACCGTGGATGTCTCCAATGATGTCGTACATTTGTTTGTTGCTAAAAAGAGTAGGTGGCGAAACTGCAAAACTATCCAGATTCAGATTCATTCGTCAAGCGGCTCAGTGTAGACCCTACCGTCGTATAATGGTTACAATCATTTGCTTTAAAAATCTCTCTGAGCTACTGAAAAAGATGCTTTCCATTAGTTTTAAAAGACTGTGGTCAAATTTCACTGGCGGTAGCGTGCTTTTTCGAAACAGTCTTGTCACCGGCGACCCGACTTGTATTAATCCGACACTTCCAACTCAGTACCTGAATAATGAACCTCCGAACACTGCTGGATACTTTGTCCCGGTCTTCGGCCCAGGCCGTGAGTACATTAGGTAACTCAAGCGGCAATCCGGTCAAAGACTATCTCTATATTAAAACGGCGATAGAGAGCTCGTTTCAGTCTGCCATTGAGCAGGCAACATCCCCTGAAAAAATCATCTTTCTTTGTGGCTCCAGTGGTGACGGCAAGTCAGAAATTCTGACCCGCTACTATAAGCAATACTCCTCGACGTTAAACTTCCACCTTGATGCTACCCACAGTTTCCAGCCGGATATGACGGCTATGGAGACACTGGATCAGGTTTTTGTTGATCATAAGCATAGCGATAAACCGTTGGTGGTGGGCATCAACATTGGCATGTTGGGTAACTATGCTGAGGAAGGCGCGGAAGAGCATGGGGCAATCATCCGTTCTATCAGGGCATTTCTTGATGATAAACATGATGAAATCTCATCAGAGCATGTCTTTCTGAACTTTGAAGATTTTCCTAAATTTGAGCCGGAAAATGATCAGATTGTTGCGCCGTTTATACAGGATCTGCTGACTAAAATAACCCAGCCAACCCATGCTAATCCTTTCTATGCAGCCTGGCAGCGTGAAGTGGCAACCATGTCAGGTACTTTGTACGCCAACTATCGTTTATTGCAGTACCCGGAAATACAGCAGGTTATTATTCGTACGTTGCTGAAGGTGCGGCTGAAGTACGAACAGTTTTTAACCGCACGAACCTTGCTGGATTTTGTACACCAGCTGCTAACCGGGCCGGGTCATCTGTTTGACAATCTGTTTACCAGCAAAGCTACAGAGCTGGCGAAGGCCCTGGCGCACTTTGATCCTTATACTATCCGGTCAAAGGATATTGATCTGTTCCTGATTCAGAAGTCACTGAATATTACCAATCCTGAGTTTAACGCTTTTCAGGAAGGGGTTAGTGATCTTGTTATTTGGGAGGAGATGAGCACCGGTTCCTGGGTTCGCTTTTTCTATCTGATTCAGGATCTGGATCTGTCGAATAACTACCACCATCGCTTCGTAGATGATTTCAGAAGCCAGCTGTATGAACAGTACATAAAAGTATGGTTGCTGCATCAACAATACACTGGCGCAAGTGCTGAGAAGAAGGCCCTGCGAGAGTTTTATCGTAAGGGAATCCTGGAGGCGCTGTTCCGCTTTGCAAACCGTTTCGCACCTGAACTGACCAGCAGGAATCAATTGTTTCTGGCTGAATACAATGGCTATCAGCTATCAACCCGGGCAGACATAAAAGAGAGTTTGAAGCGTATTGGCGACTACAAGCCTAAGCGCCTGGGTTACTTTGAAGCGTTGTTGAAGCTGGATGATGATGACCTGCCACCAGTTCCGGTCAGCTCCAACTTTCTGGATCTTATCCTGAAAATTAACAGTGGCTATCGGCCTAACAAGCACGACAAAAACAATATTGTCATCCTTGAAGAACTGATAGACGACATTACCCGCAGAGTAAGAGGCACCGATAAGCTGCATATTCATAAGAATGATCAGCATTGGGTGTTAATCAATGATCAGGATGAAGAAGAGATTATCGTGGAGGGCGGAGAATGAGCTTAATCAGCAGGCTGATTGCCCTTGGTCAAGTTGAAAAAATCACTGACAATACTCTGAATAATTACCTTCCTATTCGAAGCAAGAATAACGCAATTGCATATAGCTCCGTTTCAGGCAATGTTCTGGGGATGTTGATTGGCAGGGAGCTTGACCCTAAACGCTATAGCTTTAACGAGTTTAAAGAGGAATGCCTTGATGAGCTGGGCGGTCTTTTAACCGATGAAGCTATGCTGGATCATATCGAACAGATGTATTTCAGGAATGATGCGCTGAACAGTGCGTCACCAGAGTTTCTGCTTTTAGGGTGTCTGGGTAGCGAAACTGCGGCCAGTAAAAACCTTAGCAGGATATTTCGGAGTTTTCTTGCCCAGGCAGGCCGACACAGTGAACTGAAAAGTAAGGCCAATTTTATTGAGCAAATTTTCATCAATGTGTTGCAGAACTACCTGACAAAACCGGGTGGTAAAGATGTCAGCAAAGAGAAAATAGAGCACCCCTATCTTCCTTTTATGACCGAAGCCTTTGTTAAGGACATACACTTCCTGAGCAGTAAAACGGAGTATCTGCTCAGCCACTTCGAAGACTTTCTGCAGCTGTACAATTTTTTATACTGCTCCCAGCTTGCCCTGAATATTCGTAACTGGGCTAATGGTGTACCAAAGAGTCAGCCTCTCTATTTTATTCTTGATACCGAAAAAGCGAACACAGAAAGAAGCATGATACAAAACTATGGTTATAGTGTGCTATATCGTTCTTTTGGTGTTGTATTTCCAATACTTTCGATGCTGGATAATTTCAATAAACAGGGGGATGGTAATGTGTTCCCCCTCTGGTCTTATGGCGAAGCTCTTAATGCTGAGCAGTATGATGCTGATGAAGTATCAGCCATTCTTGAAGAGTATGCTGAAAAATTCCGGAGAAAAAGACAAATTAAGCAGCGGCTGGCAGAAGACGATAGTCCCATCAGTCAGATGCGCCTATTGATAGCATACTCGTTAGATCAATTTGAAAAATCCAGAAGCTTGGTCACATTGTCTAAACATAAAATTCGGGACGATTATCAAAAGCAGTTCGAGGAACATATTGCCAAACACTTTATGCAGGTTCGGGGCCGCTCTGGCCGAGTGTTGGTGATGAACCAGGATTATCTGCTACTACTGACCAATATTGCCATTGGTGCAAAGCGGCAGCTCCGCTTTCAGGAGCTGCTGAAAGAGTTCCGCGCCCGTGGCGTTTACTTCGATAAACAGTCTGAACAAGTTCTGATTGCCTTTTTTGAACGGGTCGGTAACGTCGACCGTATGAGTGATAGTGGAGACGCCGTTTATGTCCGTAGCACGATTTGAGCACTTTCTGTTTCAGCGATTGAGCAGTTGGTTGCAAGACCGTATCAGTGCAGGCTCTCGCTACCAGTTTCAGTCTCCGGATGTTGACAATACCAGACGACTGTTTAATGAGCTGAAAGCTAATGTAACCGGCTCTATCACGTTCAAAGGTACCCCCTTACCCTACATTGAAATGGGTGGTGTCCGGGTAATTTGTGTGGCCCATGCAGAGAACAGGGAGCAACTGCAAGACGGTTTTAATGAGAACTATATTTCCACACTCCGTGACGAAGTGGCGGGTCAAAGTGGTGACTTTACCGGATGCGCTTTGCTGATTATCCACAGCAGTCTGCTGGATACCCTGATTAATAGCGCAGATAACCTGGCATCAGAAGATATGCCATGGTCCGCAGAGTGTATCAAGAATGACCTTGAAGCATTGATCAGTGATCAGCCCAGGCCCAGCAAAGTGCTTCTGTGCCTGCTGCGATGGCAGACAGAAATTCTTGAAGAAGACGGTGGTAGTATGTTTGGCTTCGAGCAATTGTTCGGCGCCATGACCACCGGCGATGAGCCTGATCTGACCACCATGGGGTTGCTGCCTGATGCTGGTATTGCTGAAATGTCCAGCGAAAAACAGATTGAAAAGCGGCTAAAAGAAAACCGTAAACTTCATGATGAAATCGATACTGTCGTTCACCATTTCCCGGAAGAGCTGGAAGAGCGGCTGTCTGATTTTGGTGAAAAGTTCATCAAGGAACAGTTTAAGGGGGATGACTCCGAAAGCTGGAAGCAGACAGACGTACAAGTCTTCTGGGATGAAGCGGATGTTCAAAGGCAGCAGGGATTAGACTTTGCGTCCTTGGCTTCAGAGGCCTGTGAGCTGATCGGACCTCGCAATAAAAAAGAGACGGCAGCAGGCAAGCGAGAGAAACACCTGATTCTGCTTGCCGGGCCGGAAGCCAACTATTTTGACCTCAAGCTGACCTTCCATGGCAAAGACCTGGAGAAAGGTCAGGTAGTCATCAGTAACAACAAACAACTGAAGGATATTCAGAGTGATATTCTCAAGCTGACTGGCTCCAGCAAACGCCATGTCAGCATGATGGCACCATTTACCGGCAAACCGACCTATCTGACCCTGAAAACCAATCGCCCCAGAACCAAAGAGTGTTTCACTTTTCATATTCTGGTGGTGCGCAAAGGTGATTTCTATCTGCCCGCCTTTGAGAACACATTCCTGGTTAACCCGGGCAAAGAGTGCCTGACCCTTCAGACCGAGGATATGAGTTTATTGGTAAACGAAAGTCAGCCAGACACCTTCTATCTGTCTGATAATGAGGGGGAGGCGGATCTCAGTATTTACGGTACCGTTAATTATCAGAAGCTCTATGAAGAGTCCGATGAGGTTAACTTCAGCATCCGCAGCGGGCAGCACCGGCTTGCTTTTACCATCGAAGGGGCGGTGAATCAGGAATCGCTGAAGTTGCCCTTACTGATGGATGAAGGGCGCTTTAACCTGCTCTTTAATGATAACTACTATGGTCAGTTTATTGAGGCCAAATCGCTTGTTGTTATTGATAACAAGGAAGCCAAAATTATTGGTCGTCGACTGACACTATTGCAGCGAGAAGAACTCTTCCTGCAGCTGGACCAGGTTACCCAGGGAGGACAGGGCAAGCACGCCTCAGGGCTGGAATATACGGCACCTGAAATTTACCGGTCCTGGCGTGATCTGACGCAATATCTGAAAAGCAGAAAAACGCTGTTATCGCTGGCTTCCTGGGGGCCAACGCTGACAGAGCTGGTCAGAAACTATGTTAATGCGTGCCTGGATTATCTCAGGGCGATTCCGCTGGGTCGTAATATCAGCGACACCGACCGGATGATTCTGAAGATTGGTGTGGCGGTGTTTGATGGCAAGGAGTACTTCACTCCTTTTCACCCTCTGGTGCTTTGCTACTACCTGAGCCTGGTGGACGCCATCCAGGCCGATAAAGCCCATCGCTCTTTTAAAAACTTGCCAGCGGTGACCCGTGACCGACTGAACCCGAAAGGGTTATTGCCGTATATCTTCTCAGAATCCAGCAGTTTCAGTTATACCCAGGTGGTCAGTGAAAATTCTTTCTGGCTGGAAGTTGTTCCCCAGCAGGAAACCAGTCACAGCTATGTGAGCAAACTGGTGAAAGAGAAAGCTGAAGAGTTTATTAAAACCTTCAGTGAGCTTTTCCGCCAGGTAGATGATGCGCCGCTGATCATTAACTCGGTCAACAATAGCGATAACCGGGAAATCTTCCTGGGCCTGCTCAGCTATTTCCAGACCGGGTTGCTGAACAGCAGGCACATACACGTCAATCTTTATGATGATGCCCTGTGTGAAACGGAGTTTGATCGCTTTGCAGAAATGGGGGCCTACGATCAAATCAAGCAGGAATACCGCCTGGATAAAGGCAAGGTACGCGAGAAGGTAGACACCATAATCGACTTGCTAAGAAGTCGACTGTCGTTTTCAAAATTCACCCATGATGAGAAAAAAAGCCAGAGCTACGCCCACCTCAGCTTTTTCAAAAACAACCAGAAAATCCAGCGGGTCAGTAGCAATATTGATGAGCATATTTCCGGTGTGGCGGCGGATGGTTTGCTTAATGGTGAGTCGTCAGTCAGTGAGCACGGCAGTTACCTGACGGCATTTGGCCTGAACAAAATCAACACGGCAGATAAGCCGCAACTTGAAATGGCGCGACTTTATGGACGACTGCTGCAGCCATGCAAGGTGCTTAATGAACAGTACCATGAGCGTTCGTCCATTGGCCTGGCAGTTAGTGATGAGTTCAAAACCCTGTTGGAGCGCTCTTACGACAGCTCTATCTGGACCACCATTGTTGACCCCAAGGTAACGCTGGAGTTTTTTCAGAATGAAAAGAACCTGGTGCTGATCCATTACTCTGACCAATACACCAACTCTGCCGGTTACGATGCCATTACCGTGACCCGACAGACCGATCTTTATAAACAGATGCTCAGCCAGCAGGGCGATGAGCTGATCGGTGAGTTTAACGCCTTCAATGGTGAATGGTTGCTGAAAATGGTCACCGACCGGCCAACGGAGCAAAAAGCCAAGCTGGGTATTATTGCTGCCTGGAAGCTGATCAGCTCAATGATTTCCGGTTCTGATATCACCTGGGTGCCGATCTCGGTGGCAGAAATGGTGCGAGTCTCTGGCAATATCGGTCTGAAAATGGATAAAGGGGATTTTGCCCGTTATCACAAGAGTGGCAAATTCTCCGGCAATATGTCCGACGATATTCTGTTCGCGGGCTTTAAAGATGGTCAGCTTTATTTATTGCCCGTAGAAGTGAAGACCGGTGCCCACAGTAGTGCCTCCCTGGATAAAGCCCAGGAGCAGTGCGAAGCCCTGCAACGTTACTTGGTGGAAGGCTTATTCGGGCCGGAAACGCTGGAAGGCAAAATCTACCGCAGCCTGTTTATCCGACAGGTGTTGATGCAGATTGAGAAGTATCAGCTCTATAGCGTATTTGAGAAAAACTACTTTGATGAGTTGCTGGCAGCCAGGGAGCAATGGCTCAGTGGTGACTATAAGCTGGGAAGTTTGCAGGGTTATCCGGAAGGGATGGTGGTGGCTCACCTCGAAGGTGAGGGCATCTATCAAACCAGTGCTGAGCTGCGAGATAACATCCTGCAGCTGATAGTGCCCATGGGCTATCTGGATATGCTGGTGGGCACGCCACTGGCGCAGCTGCAGCCAAAACTGATTCAGGAAAATAAACTGGGGATTAATCAGCAGTGGTTTCTGGGTGCTGGCCTGACGGCGGTCACCTATGAGCCAGAAGCTGAAGAACCTGAGGTTGATGATGAGGATGAAGTGGCTACCTTTGAACGACCACCACAGCCTCCTGTGATTGCAGAAGAAGTTCCACTGGTACCGGAAATTTTACCACCGCCGGAGCCCGTGGTCGTACAAAATGAAGCTTTGAAGGTTCAGTTTGGCAGCGACAGTATGACCGGGCAGCCGGTCTTTTGGGAGCCTACCAATACCGAGAAGGTCTTCAACCCGAATACCGCCATTATCGGTACCATGGGAACGGGGAAAACCCAGTTCACCAAGAGCCTGATTACCCAGCTGATGCGCAATCAGGACAATAACGTCAATGGTAAACCGCTGGGCATTTTGATTCTGGATTACAAGGCGGACTACATCAAAGAGGATTTTATTCAGGCCACCAATGCCAAAACCTACGATCTGGAAAACCTGCCGTTTAATCCCTTAGCCCTGTTTGGTACCAAGCCACGTTTGCCGGTTCATACCGCCAGCCTGTTCCGCTCAACCCTGGCTACAGCGTTTGGCCTGGGTGCAAAACAGCAGAACAAGATTCGCAATGTGGTAATGGAAGCCTATGAGCGTTCCGGTATCGACCCGAATAACAAGGATACCTGGACAAAACCGGCACCGACCATTCAACAAGTGTGGGATGTGTTTGAAGAAGATGAAAAGGTGGAGCAGGATAAGCTCTATGCCGTAATGGATGAGCTGATCAGCTTCCAGATCTTTGATCCGGACCCGGCTCACTCTCAGTCACTTTACGATATGGTGGATGGCGTAACGGTCATTAACCTTTCCGGCTATGACCCGAATATCCAGAACCTGGTGGCCGGTATTATTCTGGATATTTTCTATAACCAGATGCACCAGCAGGGCAGCTCGAAGATAGACGGCAAATATCGTCAGCTCACTAAGATTGTGCTGGTGGATGAGGCCGATAACTTTATGCGCCAGGACTTCACCAGCCTGCGTATGCTGATGAAAGAGGGCCGGGAGTTTGGTGTGGGTACAATCCTCTCTACCCAGGAGATGGACCACTTCAGAACCAGTGATAATGACTTCTCCAGTTATATCAACAGCTGGGTTATCCATAAGGTGGCCAAGCTGAAGAAGCAGGATATTCAGACCATTTTTAATACCCAGGGTAAGTCTGATGAAGAGCGTGTGATGAGTCAGATTTTGCAGCTGGAGAAGCATTATTCGCTGTATATTGGTGGCTCGGAGAAGGCTCGGAAGATTAAGGATTTGGCGTTTTGGGAGATTAAAGAGAAGTAATGGAGCTGAATCTTAACGTATGGAAACGTGGCAGCCAGCGAGCGGTGCATAAGCCGCTCTTGCTGTTGTATGTGCTGTCACAATATCAGAAAGGGCATGAGCGGTTTTTTACTTATGCAGAAATCGATAAGCCATTGAAAGAACTTCTTGTTGAGTTTGGCCCTTCAAATGCACAAAATACTTCGGTTCCGTTTTGGCGGCTTCAGAATGATAGTTTTTGGGAACTGAAGAATTATGAACAGGTAGTGCCCAACAGTAGCGGTGATGCTAAGAAGTCTGAGCTTCTTGAGTATAATGTTGCTGGTGGTTTTGTAGAGAGTGTATACAATGCCTTGGTTCAGGATAGGGCTCAGGTAGCTCATGTTGTTTGTACTTTGTTGGATGAATTCTTTCCAGAAGCTCGCCATGGGGCAATTATTAATAAATTAGATGTTACTGAGTAAAAGTTAATGCAGAATTTGCATTATAAAAAGTTGATTTAATTGGAGTTGCTAAAAAAGTTTGATATGGGTTTTGACAAAGCTGCCTTTTGGGTCAATATTTTGATTCGTAGTCCAGACGGTCTCATGACACCGATTAGGGTCGTGAGTACGAGAAGATAGGCTATATGGAATTTGCTTTGTCATTCTACTATTTTAATGACCTCTCTGCTCCCCCACTTCTTGATATATACATTTTGTATATGTGTCTTGTTGGTTGTCTTTGGACTCACTTAATTATAATTTGTGAGGATCATAAAGATGAATCAAGAAGAAATGACTATAGATGGAATTGAAAATCTGATAAGCCGATCAGGGTTTCATCCGCTATTTAAACCACAAAATGTTATGGAGTCTCTTCGGAGTGCAGAGTTTGATATAAATTCTGCGATTGGAGAGTTCTTTGATAATAGTGTTGAGTCTGGCGCAGAAAATATTCATCTCTGTTATTCAACAACCAAAAAGAAATTTCCAAAATCAAGTAAAGCTGTTGAGGTAATTGATGAAGTTGCAGTTATTGATGATGGTTGTGGAATGCCTCCAGAAATTCTATCAAGATCATTGGTGCTTGGTGACTCTGTTCGATTAGAGAAAGGGGGTAGAAAAATCGGCAGGTTTGGTGTCGGTCTACTCATGGGGGCTATTTCATTAGGTCGCAGTATTGCGATTTACTCTAGAAATAGTGTCGATCAAAATTTCTCATGTGTATCTTTAGATTTAGATAGTCTGAGAGAAAATGGTGGAATTGTCTTAGACAAGCCAGAGGAATTTATACCAGAATCAGGTGACAAATATTTTAGCTTGTTGGAAGGGTCCACAGGGACAATTGTTTTAATAAAGAATTGTGATAGGTTGCAGTTTGATCCAATTGAAAAAGAAAAAGGACTTACTGCGTCTAGTCAGATAAAAAGTCTTCCAAACTTTATCGGTAGAACATATAGGAAGTTCATTCAGGGAGGAATCAAGTTTTGGGTTGATAATCAAGAAGTCGAACTCCATGATCCTTTGTATGTCATGGGGCCAACTTATTGGGATAAAAAAGGAGGCAAACCTGACTCAAAGGCCTCTATTATTGGGGAGCCTATACGAATAACACTTCCTGTTCCAGGTAATCCCGGAGAAACTGCTGATGTTGTCATAACATTTTCGCTGTTGCCAAAAGAATGGAGAACAGAAAAAGGAGCTGGCGGAAAGTCTTTCGCAAAAGAAAGAAAGATTAATGAGAATGAAGGAATTAGCGTTATGCGGGCTGATCGTGAGGTTTTGTATGGTCCTATTCCATTTATTGTTGGTAGAAAAGGTCAGGCTCGTTTCCTTGATATAGATCGCTGGTGGGGATGTGAAATATCCTTTCCTCCTGAATTAGATGAATATTTTCATGTTCGTTTTATAAAAAGAGGGGCAGAACCTGTTGCCTCTTTACGCGATAAAATTAGAAATGAAATATGGCAAGTAGTAAAGAGTTTTCGAGATCAGATTCAGGCTGATTTTGATTCAGAAGATAGTGAAGGTGAATCCAAGAAAAAAAGTACTTTCCGGTTTGCTGAGACTACTATGGAAGAGGCTTCTAAAACTCAGCCAATTGCTCCTGGCGGTAAAGAAAAAACTGTAGAAGAGATCGAGCATGAAACACGTCAAATTATAGAGAGGTCAACAGAGGAATTTGTCGATGAGGAGGCTAGAAAAGAAAGGGAGAAAGAATTAAAGACTAACCCTTTCAGCGTAGTTGAAGTCGATTATCCAGCAAATATTCTCTACAACGTGATACACCGACCTGGGCACTTAATACTCGAGTTAAATAGGAATCATGTTTTTTATAAGAGGGTATTTGCTCCGTTATGCTCAGATATTGAGAGTTCAGCTATAGCAAAGTCCGCAAAGCAAGCAATTCTTCTACTGCTAATAAGCCATGCTAAAGCGGAAACCTTTTTTCCTGATGAAGACCAAACTCAGCTTATTATGCAATTGAATGGAAACTGGAGTTCTACCCTTAGTGGCGCTATACAGAAATCAATGGAATATTTATAAGTTGAGAAGGATTAATTGCTGAGCTGAACAGGTGGGTGGCTCAGGCCACCTTACCTTTACACTTCATGAAAAGATCACTCAGATTATTCACTCCAGAAAACAACCCCAGCCCATCATCCACTAACTGAACTACAGCTTTGGTAATATCAATATCCTGAGACTGTTGTCGTATCAACATGGCATAGGCATCAGCCTGCTCACCCAGGAGAGTGTTTGTATTAAACTCCTGCCCATCCTGTTTTGATGAGACTTGCTTCTTTAGAGAGTTCGATTCCAAGGCATGAGCGATGGCCAAACGAGCCAGAATATTTGGGGTAAGCCCTGTCCGCCCCTTCATCATCGCCAGCATATCAGTTGCTTTCTTGGATATACGAATTCGATTAGGCAACATCCGGGGTAAACTCCTTTACAGTTTCATCTTCCAGCTTTTGGCCAAAGTAGCGCTGCCGCTTCAGGAATTCAGATCGCCCTTCATCAGAGATATAGTCCACCTCGTAAACATGGGAAATATGAGGGGACAGGGTGTTAAAGTACTCCTTATCAATCTCAGTGTCCGTAGACAAAATTACCACCTGATGGCTTGCTGTTGGGAAGTAGCTTTCTACCAGCTTGCTGCGGTGCTTACTGTCGAGGCGGCCTAATGGTGTGTCGATAATTACGGGCAGTTTACGGCCAGAGGTGCGGGCCAGTGCTTCCAACATGGCGATCGCAAAGATCTGCTTCTCACCGGCAGACAGTTGTTGCTTATTGATCTCATCACCATTTTTGTTCAACAAACGAACATCAAAGGTTTTTGGGTTGATCGTTGCTTTAATACTGATGTCATCTTTACGGGCCAGTTTTTTGAAGGAGCGTACAAACTCTGCTTCCAGCTGTTTGACCTTATTAATCGTTGCTTTGTCGGCAAACTCATTTAGCAGCTCACGGGAACGTTTTGCCAGTTCATAAGCGCGGTTGCTTGAGAAATTAGCGCTAAACTCCGATTCCTTTTTCTGCATCTGGCGCATGATATCCATCGCCGTTCTCAGTGATTTCTTTGCTTCTTCTTTGGCCAGCGTTGCTACGCCAACCATCTCAGACCGCTTCTGGTTAAACGCTCTGATCTGTTCCAGCTCATCTTTCAGGAAAGCTTCGTCCGGTGCTCGCTCAAGGTTTTTGCTGGCATTGTCCAGCTCGGTCTGGATATCAGCCAGGCTTTGCCCTAGCTCCAGCATTTGCTTTCTGGCGTTGGGGAGTACTTCACGTATCAGGTGTGCAGTTCTTGCAAATTGTTTGTCAGAACAGTCATGAATCACTTCAACGGTATTTGCAGCTTCAAATACATCGGCAAAGGCTTCTGTCACAGCCTGCTCAACGAGCTGTTTGTTGTGCAGCGTTTTTTCCAGGGCCTTTTTCAGGGCAATGATTTTTTTGTCCAGTGTGACTTTTAGCAACAGCTGCTTTTTGTAGTCCTGCTCGCTTTCAAGCTGTTGAAGGAGTTCTTCCACCTTGTTCATGGCAATGACTAATGGGAATTCGCCAGCCAAGCAGTCCCGTAATTGACCCTCGAGCATTTTCTTCTCAGCCAATAGCTGGTCAATGCGCCCCTGCTCTTCTGTGCGAGACCTAGCCCACTCTCCCCCTTTGCTAGAGATATAGGACTCAGACTTTTTTATCTCATCATCGATCAGCGCAATCTGACGTATGGCTTCGCTTTGCTTGTCCAGTGCTTCTTTGTAGCTGGCATAGGCAATATCGTACTCTTCTTTCAGTGTCGAAATGATGTGCTGATGCTCTTCTGGCATCGCCGCCGTGTTCTTCTCCCGAAGGTAAATTGCCAGGTCATCCCGCATACGGTTGATAACATCCAGCCCTAACAGCTTTCTGATGGCTGCTCCCAATGCCTTGCCGGTATTGTCTTCTGCCAGCTCGGCAATTTTTTCCCCATCAAAGAAGAAAAGATCAGAAACACCGATAGGTACCAACTCATTCAGAAATCCCTGGCATTGTTCGTAGCTCAGTTCTTCGAGTGGTTTTTCGTCTTTTTCGATCTTAAGGGTTTCTTTAACCTTGCCATTAACCGTCCATGCACGCTTAACGGTGTACCGTGACACTTCACCACGGGTTGCATAGCTGAAGCTCAGGTGAATATAAGCGGCATTGGCCTGTACCAGAGAGTTTCTGCTTTTGTGCACAGATTCCTTCAGGTATTCCTCATACTCCTTATTGGAAACATTGTGGCCAAGGCTATGGCGGCCATAAAGTGCCAAACGGATTGCGGTCAGCGTGGTTGTCTTACCAGCGCCGTTCAAACCACCAAAGAGAATAATGGGGCGTTTACGTCCGTGTCGGATTTCTGGTGCCAATTTAACAGTCTCAACACCACTGATGACC
The DNA here is from genome assembly GCF_001647025.1 of Endozoicomonas atrinae. Taxonomy (GTDB): domain Bacteria; phylum Pseudomonadota; class Gammaproteobacteria; order Pseudomonadales; family Endozoicomonadaceae; genus Endozoicomonas; species Endozoicomonas atrinae. The sequence continues at coordinate 10,523 of NZ_LUKQ02000077.1, read as the reverse complement.
CGGAAGTCACAAATTTCCAGCTCTTCCAGTATCATGCAAGTTCCTCATATTTCTCACGCAACTCTTTCATCTCTTTTTCATAACTGTCGAGCTGTTCAACACTTTTGATCCGGTATTCATGGCTGGAGTCGGCATCCCAGTCCTGTTCGAGCAGGGTCTCCATTTTTCGGAGCAGACCTCGGCGTACACTGAGTCCTTCCATGGAAAGTTCCAGCTCAATCAGCTTCATGATCAGTTCTGCCGGGACCTCATAATCTGTTTCAAGCTCTTTCAATAAATCTGCGTCTGGCTTGGTGAAAGCGCCCGCATCATTTTCCACCCAGTCAAGGTCTTCGCCATACACTTCTTTATAGATTCCAGGCAGTCTGTCAGTCCAATCCGGATCCAGTGGATCATGCAGCCATTCTTTACGGATAGCATGCAACTCCGGCCGAGTAATGAGCTCTATATCTTGCCCTTCAGCCCGCAGATCCCTTTCTATGGATAAGAGTTCTTTCAACCATGCCTGACGAACGCTCATTTTATAAGGACCAAAAGCTCTTTTGATATCCCGGGTGCCATCATCATTAACAGAGCGGCTGCGAACATAACTGATGCGGCCATCACGTCGGCGGGTGTTACGGAGTTCCGATTTATTTTCCGGTTTGGTGCTATCCCAGAGTTTTTGGCGGAATTTTAAGAGTGGTTCCATCCAGGTAGCACCATTTTCAATCAAACCTTCAATGGCTTTATCTTTGGTGACGACGGTACAAGTCCAGCAGCCAAAGCGTGAATTTCCACAGGATGGCGTGCTTTTATCGATCACCAGAGGACACTCACCGGCATTAGAACCTTTGTATAGGTTGAATAATTCACGGTTAGTGCCACCCCAGGGGGCATAGGTGGCCAAGAGGTACATCCAGACTTCATCGTGAGTCCAGCTTTCGATAGGCATGTACGTGAAAGCACCGGGCAGAGAGGTGTGGCGGGCAAGTATGCTGCCATCAATCTTGTGCTTGGCAATCACCTGGGCACGGGAAGAACTTTCCTGGCTTCTGGACCCAAGGATCACAATCACTTCACCAAAGCGGGCAACCTTATCCATGATGAACTCACTGACCGGATCGATTTTCATCCGCTCAGTACACCAACGGAAAGAGGTGGTTGGTGCCGGGTAGCCTTTACCTAACAGATTTACCCAAAATGTTTCGTTGGTTTTCGGGAAAACCTGATGGGCCGTGAGTGGTAAGTGGTGTTCCTGGGCACCTTTATTTACCGCATCAATAACGTGCTTGATCTGATCGACCACAACCGGAGTTTCTACCAGCGTGTCAGACGAAACCACATAAACATGTTTGTGCAGCTCTTCCGTTTTCAGGTTCAGCAGTGCGGTATAGACCAGAGACAAGATGGTTGTGGAATCTTTACCGCCAGAGAAACCAATCACCCAGGGTTTGTCATCGTGTTGGTACAGTTGCTGGATCTCGAAAACCAGGTCTTTGAGTGGTCTACCGGCATAGAGGGTATCAATGTCTGCCAGCATCTCATCAATGCCGGGGTATAAAAGGGTTTCATCTGTCATTGCAAAAATGTCTCTTCAAGAGACTGGTCTTCCGGGTTAAGCCGAACACCTAGAGCCTTCCGTATCACATTGGCAGTTAATGTGACATTGGTACGGGCTTTACTCAGCCGACCATGCAGAAGGGCGCGCCCCTCCCATAGTTCTGTATTTGATCGAGACCAATCAATGTTTTTCAAGTTGACCAACCTGCTCTTCCAATCATCTTTGTATTGGGTAAGCAGGTCCGCTCCAGCGCAACCTAAGGCGTGAAGAGTAACGCCGTGCGCATGTACAAAATGGCTCCTTAGCTCTGCTGAGGAAACCTTTCTCTCTTCAGTGTCTTTCCAGTCTGGCATTGCCTCTGTAACCGCTTGCCAGTACTCTGTGGCTAACTGCATCTCCTCTCGGGAAATTGTATCTTTTGGCCCTTTGCGCAGAAGGCTGCGACTGGCCAGTTTAACACTGCTAAGGGCAAATAACTTGATGCTTCTGTTTGAGATGCTTGATTTTTCCATCTCGGTCAGCTTCTTAAAGCATGATACGTTGGCTACGATATATCTTGCCATAGCTGAGCCGGGATCCCGAAGATCGTAGAGTGTGCTTAGCGAATCACTGGGCCTTACTGCATGTTTGTTGAGATCTGCAAACATCTGCTGACTTCGCTGAAGACCATCGTCACTGAAAAACAGAACGGGAATATTATCATGTCCCAGTTCGCTATTCTGGTTGATTGCCTCTTCGATAGCGGCCCTGCGATGCTGTCCGTCATTGATAAGGATCTGGGCATCCATCGGTACAGAGAGAAGGCCAAGGTTTACCGCGACTCCTGTATCTGCCAATGGTTCAAAATGTACCTGATTATTTATTGAAGCTGTGATTGCTGATAGTGTGTAATCCTCCCGATTCTCAAGCAGGTAAGTGGCAATCTCCGGTATGCGTGAGCGGTTCAGTATGCGCTGGGCACGCAGCTCCGGTGGTACTTCTTCTTCATCAAAAATGAATATTTTTGGAATTAAACGCAATGGGCACATAGCTATGTAGCAAGGCCTGCCGGATTGTATACCTCGGACTGCCGGGAAAGTATGGCTGAATTCACTTAGACGTTTGCCACTCATCACTGTACCTGTTTGTAAAAAAGCAGTGTAGAGGAAGAGAAAATAGTGCAAGAATTACGTACATGCGAAGATGGGAAGTGATAAATTATGTTCCAGGTAGATCAGCCAGAAATATATGAGGTTACTCATCACCTTGATGCTACTGGGCTCGTATGCCCTGAACCGGTGATGTTGTTACACAATATAATTCGTAAAATGTCGGGTGGTGATGTGCTCGAAATGATAGCCACAGACCCATCCACCCAAAGAGATATCCCGAAGTTCTGTACTTTTTTGAATCATGATTTGTTACAGAGCAAAGATGAAGGTGGACGATTTGTATACCATCTGAGAAAGGGGGTGCCAGGTTAACTCCTGGGTGTGGGGTTTCTATAGTTACATGCGGTCAACACTACTAAGAACGTAGAAAAATATTCCATACAATAAGAAAATATTGGATAGCTGACTTGAGTTAATGGTCTTGTGGGGAGGTGTTTTCTCATGGGGGTTATCTGTATTAGTCGTATCTTCCTGAGCTTTTATGCCTTGGGTGAATGAAGTGCAAAAGTAAAATTCATGGATCTCAACACGCAGTATCAACAATCAATAAAACCTGAAAAAGAATATTCCGCTTTTTTCCTGGAAACTTCACAGCCCGGGTGGGGCTCCATTCTGGAAGAACATCACAGCAGACAAATGCCGTTCATTATGGATGCTGAAGGTTTTATGTTGTTTGCCTCTGACAAGGCAAAATCGATCTATGATGGCTTGGCTGATTCAGTCAAGGAAGGTGTTCGTCATCATCCTGATGTTTTGAGACTTCATGCGCCGCAAGTTCAATCACAAGCCGAATCTGGCAAGATTCTGGACGATGAATGTTCGCCTGATGTTGCGTCATCTACTGTTTATTCACTTTCTGATTTGAGCGATCAGGAGCTGATTAGAGATCACTTTCAAGACAATTTTGATGGAGAAGAACTACAGGAAGTTTTAGAGGAGCTGAAGCATCGCACATCTTCTGTAGCGAGAATATTTGAGCTAAGAGTGCGCGAGCGGTTAAACGCCCTGGCCGCAGATGATCAGGCGGCAGCTTCTTCCGACTTGGGATCAGAGTTGGTAAAACCTGAACCTGTCGTTGAAATTTCCACCAGTGCGGATTCGCCTGAACACGCTGTTCGACCTTTAGAGGGGGTGAGTGATCATGGTTTGTCTCGATATTTCAATAAGGATGTTAATAATCGAGAGAACCTGGAGCTACTACTGACAGAGCTTGGTTACCGTTCCTCGGCTATAGCTAAATGGCTATCGTCCCGGGTAGAAGAACAGCTGAAATTGTTGGTTGTTGACCAGACAGGTATCACTGAGCCTGTGGTTGAAAAGGCTGAGCCAGAGCCAAGCGAGCATCGTCCGTTCAAAGACAAAAAATTTGATGAATTGGAAGCTTTATACTGGCGAGCGGTTGATCGTGTCGAAACCATGGAGCAGCTTTTTGAAGAGCTAGAGTACCGGTTCAAGCTCGGAACCGGAAATATTAACTTGCGTAATCGTGTTCTGGTTCGTTTGAGAGCCCTCAAAAATAATGAGTCGATAGATGTTGCTATAGCTTCAGCGGTTGAAGCTGCTGTGCCACCCTCTGAAGCCATTGAGGCGTTTAATATTGAACATCAGGTAGGCCGTCCATTAAGTGGACAGACTATTCAGGAATTAGAAACGCTGTATTGGCAGTCAAGTAATACTAGAGAGGCTATGACGCAGCTTTATGAAGAGCTGCAACATCGATCTTCTGCCACAAGTATCCGTTTGCGAGATCGAGTGCGAGGACGCTTGAATGCTCTGCAAAAAGAAGAAGAGGATGTCGTAGAGCTCCTTGCAGTACAAACAGTACATACAGGAGGGGCTCATCGTTCTCAACCAGAGGTGGCTGATGCAGAGCCGAAAAGTTATCGACCCTTTATGGGTAAAAATATTCAAGATTTAGAAGCGTTATATTGGCAGGCTTATAGTAATAGGGAAACGTTGGAACAGCTTTATGAAGAGCTGAATCATAGATCTACCACCAAGGCAATTCGTTTACACGACAGGGTTCGCGGCCGTTTGCGTGTACTGAAAAATGAAGAGTCGGTGGATATTGTTCAGGATGGTTCCGAGCCGGAGGTGAAGGAGAAGCGGCCAGCAGTCCGACCTTATGTTGGTAAAACAACAGCACAGTTAAAAATACTGCATCTTCGCAGTGATTCGGGTGTGACGGTTCAGCAGGATATTTTAGCCGAGCTGCAATTCTTCACGACACCGGAAGCGATAAGACTGAGGGAGCAGGTTCAACATAAGCTGGATGAACTTCAGGGCAACTCAAAAACTGAACCTTCAGATGAAAAGGCTGATTTAGAAGAAAACAACGGTATCAGTGTAGTCGCCCCTGTAGAGCTTGTTGATGAGAGCCCGGTTGTCGCTTCTGTTTCTGATGATTATGGCAGAGCAGAGCAGCAAAAGAAGATTGATGCTGCCAGGCTGTTTACTTATAAAAAACGTCTTCTGGAAGGTCGTGAACCAACAGCGGATCAGCTGGCTGTATTCAATAGACTGGATGAAGAGGAGCAAGCCGATTTTCTTGCCAACGTGGAATTGGAAAAACAGCAACCCGCCCAACCGGTGGCTATAGATGCAGTTTCCAGTACTGAAGAGGTTGAAGAGGCGTCAGAGTATTCAGCACCCAAGCCAACCATGGTTGATCTGCTCACAAAACGGGCCAATGTATTTGAGCTGGCCAAAAAAGTTCAAGAGCAGGCTTCAGCCCTGAAATCCTCTTTTTCTTCTGTCTCCCGAAGCGATGAGAGTAAACCGAATGACCGTGGTCATTCATTAGGTGACGATTATATTGCCGAGGATGCGTTTGAGGATTATCCGCCCCCGGTTTTGGAAGAACCTGCCAGGCCCATTGAGCTGGTGGCTGACTTAACCCGGCCTTATGCCAGGGTTCAGGCAATGATTCAGAAAGAATTGGACAGGCAGGATTTCCAGATTCTGCTGAAGCTGAGCGTACAGGATCGCAGGCTCAATGATGTTGGTAATGAGCTGGGACTGAGTCGTCGGGATGTAAGGCGTCGTGTTACAGAGCTGGTAGAGCGAATTGGCGAACAATATGCGGAGCCCTTGAAAGCCTTTGCGGAACCCATGGATGCGCTGCTGGATGAAGAGGGCGATGAAGTACTGCTGGAACAAGCCGCTGAGAAGCTGGGTTTGACCCTGGCCCGTATGAAATTCCTGGTGATGGTTGCCGGCACTCATTTTCGGCAGCCTTGTAGAATCCATCAGGATAGGGCCTATCGTCCAACCCGTTTGCTGGATTGACTGTTGTTAATAATTGATCATCGCCGGAAAACAAACTGTTCCAACAACCGACTGGTCTTTTGAAACTGGCTCATAAAGATAAAGGTCACGATGACGGCTTTCGAGTCATCAACTCGGTAGAGAATCCTGTAGCCATCTTTATGGTATTCGTGAAACTGCAGGCCAAAATAACGTTCGAGGTCGTAATTGACGGGGCATGATTTTGGGTTCTCAGTTACTTGCGTTTCAAATGCCGCCTGGATTTCAGCCAGTTTGTCGATATGGCCTGGCAGGTTTTCAGGATGTCTGGATGCATTGTGTTCTATCACCAGCTCCATAGAGAGCTGATAGGACTCAAGGTAGATAACCCGCATCATTTATTATCCAGATACTTTGCCCTGATATTGTTCAGCACCTGGTCACCCGACAGTGTTTTGCCCTCTGCCTCGTCTTTAGCGCCAAAAGATAATAGCTTCAGCAACGCGGTGGCTTCTTGCCTGCGCTCTCTATCCTCAAAGGATTCAATGACATAGACTGGCTTGCCATTTTGTGTCACGACGATCGGTTCTTCCAGGTCCAGATTAGCCGCATTCTTTTTTACGAAGCTGATCGGTTCAATTCTCATCACTCTGCCTCCTGTTTATGGCCTAAATATAGTCCATATATAGATCTTTTGCTATCGGGCTGTGGCTGGTCACTCTTGTCGGCTTTTACGGTTTTGATCATCGGCATTGTTCTGGTCGTGCTGTGCATTATGAGGGTGCGATGGCGCTCTGTGCTTTGAAGAATCGGTAACCTTTAATCGTGAGTCCGTGATTTATACGAAGCAGGGCTGTCAGATTCTCTAGTGAAGGGCCATGCCCTTCAGCCAGCTCAGGAATGTTCAAGCCGGAAAGGCGTTTATCGAATGACTGCTGCTTGTCATAATCGGGGAAACTGGCATCGATCAGCCGGGACTTCCAGTAGAGTGGTTGGGGATCGTAGTCGCCATAACCGTAGTCAAAAAAATCGACAGTGCGCTGGCGCAGATTGATTTTGACCCGTTCACGAAGCATGGGAATGGGCTGGGTTGCAAAGCCCTCGTAGGTCATCAGGGTCAGTTTGCCGGAACGGATATGAATTTTGACCAGGTCTACGCCATCGGTTTCTGAAAAGAGCTGTGTGGCACAACCGGCATAGATTCTTAACGGGGGCGGCAGGTCATTAATAAAACGACTATGGATGATCAGTGAGTGGCTGCTGTTAAGGATGCTGGCCGGTAACTGCTGATGGGCCAGTTCGCACATCTGGTCAATAAGGTTGGGTTCTGCCAGAGAGAACAGCAGCTCACGAGCCTCTGCAACTGCAGTTTTGTAATCGCCAAAGAAGGCTTTGATGTCTCTTTTCAGCGGGTCTGGCATGTGTTTGTAAATACGTTTTTTATTGAATTGCTGCAGGGCGAAATAGACCAGTAAGTCTTCCGTTCTTTCTTTTGCCGCCTGATCCAATGCCTGAATATCTGCCTCACCCTTTAACAGGTTAAAGGCCTGTTTTGGGGAGCCTATTTGTTCTGCCAGCAGCTTGCTTTCTTCAAACTCGTCGGCATTGGGTAACCGGCCCAGTTCGAGGCAGCGTTGCCAGAAATTCTCCAATAGCTGACGGTTTTCTTCTAATAGCCGTTTTTTGTTGGAGGTGGGTCTGCTCTTATGAACCAGCTGTTTCCATTGTGGTCTTCGGCGTTGCTTATTGGCCAGGTAGAGCTGTTCTTCATCTTTGTCTTTGAAAATATAAAAGATCCCCGGTGCTACCGGGATGGGTTCTTCATCGAGAATCTGTTCGATAAAAATCTGGAGTTCGGTCTGGCTGAAGTATTTTTGAAACGTATTTCTGCTGGTGAGTACACCGTCTTTAAAGGGCTTGAATTTGCGGATGTGCTGTTCGCTGGCAATCATGGCGGATACCACCAGTAATTTGCCGGTCAGGCGCCAGGCTCCGAGTACTGCATCAACCCTTTCTTCCAGGTCTTCGATTACATTAATGACATAGCCAAGGTTGACCAGGTCCCCTTCTGTTTTTTCACACTCGGGTCGCCAGTTTGGATCCCAGCCATTGGCGGTGATGCCATGGGCCTGTAATTCCGACAGGTCATCGCCATGGCCGCAGCCATAGTCAAACACGGTGTATTGCCCCTTCAGGTAGCCATTATTGGCCAGTGTTTTCATGGGGCTTGAAAGGCTGTCCCGGCTCAGTGCGGTTTTGTGGCGGTCGACCTTGTGTTTTGCTTGTGGTTCGGCTAAGCCGATGGCAGCTCTTCGGAATAGACGACCATCCAGTAGTTCGTAGCCTTTGTCTTTGATCAGGGTTTCCCAGCTGTTGCGGAACCCAATGATGCGAGTGTTTTCATACAGCCCTGCCGCTTCGCCTTCCCGGGTAATCTCACAAAAGTCGGCGTGGTTAGGGTCTGAGGGGAGGATCATGTGTTCTTTGCGATGGAGGATTGGCGGGTTGGTGGAGCTGGTAAAGTCAGTGGGTTTTATTTTCTCGCTGGCGAAGTCTAACCCATAACTGAAGTTCAGTGATGGATAGGCTTCGTCGTAGAAATCCGGATAGTAGAGCAGGGTGACTTTGAAACAGTCTTTATGGAGGCGAACGATATTCCAGTGCTGTTCCGGTATGCCTGAGTTTGTGGCTTGCTGGTGAATCCATGAGAAAAAATCCGGTGCGGTTTCACTCAGCGCCGAACGGTGGAGATAGAGTGCTTTAGGCAGTTTTTTGCCAAGCTCTTTATGCCTAGAAAGTTGTGCAACCGCTTCATACCATTCTTGTTCATTCATGGCTTTTATTTATAGCTGAAATTGTTCAAGAAAACGCTCAGGGGTGAGGTTTCTGGGAATGTAGCCCTGTCCGTTGGTTTTGGGTGTCATTATGCTGATGGCTGCATTTTGAGAGCCTCTGTTATAGCTAACGTGAATGGGCTTGTTGTGTCCATAAAAATAGAGCCGGTCAAAGGGGAGCTGTTTCACGATCCTGATAGCTACCTCCAGTGATGAGGTGCACGGCACCCGAAAATCACAGGCGGCTCCTCCCCGGGAACAGATGATGTCTCCCTTCCTGTTTGTTTCAAAGCAGCTGTGCTGATCCAGGGTAGGGTAGATAGAGGGAAGCACGCCCTGTTCTTTGGCCAGTTTTTTTCTTGCTGTCGCCAATGGGGGGGAGCAAAAGCCGTAGGTGATTTCGAGGTTGCCAAACTGCTCATAAACCGGATCGAGAATATGAGTCGCTAAATCGGCAAGGGCCTGCCAGCTCTCGTCAGCCAGTGGCAGGTTATCAATAGATGATGATTGCCAGGTTTCACCGCACTCAATCAGTTGCCGGTAGGTGAAGTGCTTGCTGCAAAGTTGGTCCAGCTGTGGCATGGTGAAACCTGCTGTTGGTTTTGATCAGAATAATCAAAGTGCAGCAGGTTTCCAATTGCCTCGTACTGTTGAGTGATTTCCTGTTAAGGCTTAGGGGCACATTTGGCTCCTTGATTATTTAGAGAGCTAAGCTTTGGTTGACCCAAGAGCCCGCGTGGATGATATCCCAACCATCATTGCCTGCATCTGTAGCGGGTGAATACTCTTTGTCAGAGAGCAAGTTAACAAGTGCAAGATACTCTATTTCTTCTTCCACAAAAGGATCATCACCACCAGGTTCATAACGCTCATCATCTATATTAATTCTTTCTTCAGAGGACCAGCATAAGATAACTTCTCCATCTTTGAGCTGAACTGCATTCCATATTTCTTCATGCTCTTCAGTGCTGAGAAAGTAAATTCCTGTCAGTTTGAGATCTATTCGTTGTCCAATAAAAGGCATTTGATATTCCTTGCTGTTTTTAATGGTTAGCATTCAGAAAACTGATTATGCGTCAGCCAGGGCAGATAATACATTGAGTAAAGTTTTCTCATCTCTCACCAGTGCCTTGAATTTTGCCTGGTGCGCATTACCTGAAAATACCCGACCAAGTGCTGTTGATTTATTGTCACGGGAAATATCAACGACCGATTCTATCCCTTCAATAGCGGGCGGTTTTCTATCAAATCGAATCGTGAGTTTCGTTTTTGTTTTGGGATCAAAGGCAAACTCAGCCCGTGCACCGTGGATTAGTTTGTAGGACCAGAACTTGTCTGTGTTGTCCTTTTTGTGGAGTGCAACCAGATCTGTATTTCGGTTGAGAATTTCAATGGCATCCACTCCGGAGATGGATAAATTTTTATCCGTTGCTTTTTTACTGGTAATTGAGCTTGGCATTATTTTGTCTTCCTGTCTGATGGTTTCATTTTTTAGATGGGTAGAGTGCTCATTATCAGTAATCTGGTCAGTTTGATGATGACTGCTGTTATGATTCGAGGGCTTGCGTTTATTGCGCTTTTCTATCGATAAATGGATTGACCAGGGGCCAATATGAAACGTTTGTCATCACCGGCGTAAAAAGTCCTCAAAACACCAGTCCAAAATGACCTGTCGTTAAGTATAGCTTTTTGGGGTGGTCTGCAAGTCTGATAGTTCCAGAAAGTTAAATATTTTACTAAGCTGACTCT
>NZ_LUKQ02000763.1 GCF_001647025.1 Endozoicomonas atrinae | reverse complement strand
TCAACATCATTAAAACCTTCGGGTAGCTGTGGTCGACGAGACATCTGTTCTAGATAATGCATGGTAATGATGCCTAAGCATAGTTGGCGGCAGCTTAAGGATTTAGAAAATGCGATTGGTATAATGAACGCTGTTTGCAAAGTGCTTCTGGGTCTCTCTTTGGCTGGTTCGTTGCTTTTAGAGACCGCAGCCAGAAATGGTGCTTCTGACACTCTTCATGACATGGCCAATAGGGGAGAGGATTCTTTTGATGTGACTGGACGTACTTTTATCGATGAGGAAGTCGAAAGTTCTGGCAATGAAAGTGAGGTCGATTAAATCGGTACATTTATTGCTGCTCTGCGATCAATGTTTAAAATATCGCTTGAAACTGATTTTTTCTAAATACGTTACGGTTGAATTCTTCTAGGTATTTTATGATGGGAATGTAATTTAAATTGTGTAAACGCTTGTCGTTAATACTCCAAAATGGAGAATAACAATGAGCGTTGAAATCAACGAAAAACTGGTAGATCAAATAGCCAGTCAGATTAAAACTCAGGATGA
>NZ_LUKQ02000762.1 GCF_001647025.1 Endozoicomonas atrinae | reverse complement strand
ACCAGTACTGGCAGCGGCACACCTGACACGGTGACCACCGGCACCGGGGAAAGCCCGGTCATGGGATCCGGCACCACCAGTACCGGCAGCGGCACACCTGACACGGTGACCACCGGCACCGGGGAAAATCCGGTCATGGGATCCGGCACCACCAGTACCGGCAGCGGCACACCTGACACGGTGACCACCGGCACCGGGGAAAGCCCGGTCATGGGATCCGGCACCACCAGTACTGGCAGCGGCACACCTGACACGGTGACCACCGGCACCGGGGAAAGCCCGGTCATGGGATCCGGCACCACCAGTACTGGCAGCGGCACACCTGACACGGTGACCACCGGCACCGGGGAAAGCCCGGTCATGGGATCCGGCACCACCAGTACTGGCAGCGGCACACCTGACACGGTGACCACCGGCACCGGGGAAAATCCGGTCATGGGATCCGGCACCACCAGTACCGGCAGCGGCACACCTGACACGGTGACCACCGGCACCGGGGAAAGCCCGGTCATGGGATCCGGCACCACCAGTACCGGCAGCGGCACACCTGACACGG
>NZ_LUKQ02000761.1 GCF_001647025.1 Endozoicomonas atrinae | reverse complement strand
GTCTTCGAGTGGAGCGGTGCCCATCGTGACGTGCCAGAAGTGGACGAGAACTATGTGTTCCGTACCGACCTCCTTGTCCCCGTGCTGTTAGCTCTCACCGACAACACGAAGGCGTGGATCAGTGGTCACACCGGCACCGGCAAGTCCACGCTGGTCAAGCAGGTCGCCGCCCGTATGGCATGGCCGGTCATCACCCTCTCCCTCGACGGTGAGATCACCCGCATGGACTTGATCGGTCGTGACTCACTCACCACCAAGGACGGCAAGACCGTCTCCCAGTTCGTCGACGGTGTGTTACCCCGAGCGTTCAGCCAGCCCTGCATCCTGCTCTGTGACGAAATAGATTTTGTCAGAGACGACATCGCCTACACCTTGCAGACCGCCCTCAACGAGAACGAAGTGACCGTCACCGAAGACGGTGGCCGTGTGGTCAGGGCAACCGAATGGAGCCGCATCATTGCCACCGCCAACACCCTCGGTCAAGGCGACGACAGTGGTCTCTACCGTGGTGCAAAAGTCCAGTCACAAGCGTTCCTTGATCGCTTCACCACATGGAT
>NZ_LUKQ02000760.1 GCF_001647025.1 Endozoicomonas atrinae | reverse complement strand
TTTCTACCCGGTAATAAGTGCGACCAGCAACAGAGCGAGAGACATTGCTGTATTCTGTATAGTTGTAATCCTGCAAGGCCAGAACCGTAAAATCCCCGGTCTGGTAATCGATAACGCCGGTTACGCCACGCCAGCCACCCGCTGTGTCATCGCTGATCTGCTTTGCCACGTTCCTTTTGGTTTCGTAGTTCGTCCAATCTTCGCCATATACATCGTTCTCAATATTGGATAACTGCTCCACCAGAAACTGCAGTTGTATGGAACCGGGCAATAACGGCGCACCGGGAATTGTGCCACTCATAATGCCCTGGCCATCAATGCCAATATTCACCTGACCGCCTGCGCTGGTGCCTTCTTCATAATCCACCTGGATCTCGGTGCCGTTGTCGGGCAGGTTGTCCAGCTGAAAGCTCAATTCTCCCGGTGCATAGTGGATAGCGCCATTGCCGTCGCCGGTCAGCAGGCCGTTGCCCTGGTCGGTCAGGGTTTTATTCTGGCTGTTGGATATATAAGTCACGGTCAGACTGCCGGGCTTGATGCCGGGTTTCTCCACCGTGT
>NZ_LUKQ02000759.1 GCF_001647025.1 Endozoicomonas atrinae | reverse complement strand
GGCAGTGCGTTCCATGCTGGAAGCCGGTGAATGCTTTGCCCGACTGAGGCCTCGGAAACCATCCGATGGACTCAGCGTGCCTCTGCAAGTGCAGCTACTGGAAGCGGAGTTTGTTCCCTGGGATTACAACGACGATCTGAAAAGAGGTCATAAGATCCGGGCAGGGATTGAGTTTAATGCGGTTGGTAAGCGGGTCGCCTACTGGATGCACCGGCAGCATCCTTTGGATTACACAACACTCGATACGGCAGATCTGCGTCGTATTCCAGCGGAGCAGGTACTGCATCTTTATGAACCATTGCGACCCGGTCAGTTAAGAGGGCAGCCATTGCTGACTCAGGTTTTGCTACGGATGTTTCATCTCGACAAGTTTGATGATGCCACGCTATTGAGGCAGGAAATCGCCAACCTGTTCACCGGCTTTATCACCAAGCCCGCTCCGGATGGTGAAAAGGTGGATCCATTAACCGGTCGGCCTATTGTTTATGATCTGCAAGGTGTGCCCATGGTGGCAATGGAGCCTGGCACGATGCAGGAACTCTCGCCGGGGGAGGAGAT
>NZ_LUKQ02000758.1 GCF_001647025.1 Endozoicomonas atrinae | reverse complement strand
GAGAAATGGACCATGCCGATCAGGAACTGGAAAGCAGCCATGAACCGGTTTGAAATTATGTTTCCTGACCGGTTCAAGGAGTAATAGTTTTGGTGGCGTTTACACAGAATTATTTACAGGCTCTACTGAGAGACGAATGATTGATTTGGAAGAGAATGCACGACTAAGAGAACATATTCTGCATCTTGAAGAACAGCTAACACATTTTAAACAACATGAACCACTTCATGCATTAACGAAGTGCAATCTTTCGCACCCACCAGCTAATCCAAGCCAATGCCCCCCAACCTCTTCCCAACAAAGTACCAATACCCCAATTCCATCGACGGTTTTTGCGAAGGTCAGAGAACTATCCAGCCTCTTTGGGCTTCCTAATGACTCTGATAGTAATATTCATCAGCTGGATAAGGTGCTTGAAGGAGCTATAGCCCTTGCCAGGTGTCATCACCGGCGTAAAAAGTCCTCAAAACACCAGTCCAAAATGACCTGTCGTTAAGTATAGCTTTTTGGGGTGGTCTGCAAGTCTGATAGTTCCAGAAAGTTAAATATTTTACTAAGCTGA
>NZ_LUKQ02000757.1 GCF_001647025.1 Endozoicomonas atrinae | reverse complement strand
GTACAGAGCCTGGTGACCAGCAATCAGCAGCTTCAGCATTCGCTTCTGCAGTGGGGTAAAGTTATCTTCCGGCTGGTTGTTGTTATCCAATCCACCGACCAGGCAAATGCCCACGCTCTCATGGTTGTGGCCTTTGGTATGAGCCCCCCAGTCATCCACCGGACGTCCCTGTTTTACAGAGCCATCACGCTCAATCACCCAGTGATAGCCGATGTCGATAAAGGCCCGTTCAGTCGTGTGCCAGCGTTTGATATCGTCAACGGTGATGTTCTGGTTGGCCCGGGTGGCCGAGCAGTGAATGATCAGGTAGTTGGTTTCCGTGCGCTTGCCCATGCTCATCCCCTTAGAAAATATGAAAGCAGTCCAATCGCTGTGGTCAGAACCAGCCAACCAAACCGCTCGACATAATTGAGCATCACGCCCCGTCGACTGGACAGAAACTCCAGCTGCCGAATGCGTTTATCCTGCTCATCCAGACGTTCATCCTGACGGGTCAGGCTGGTAGTCTGATGGGTGATTCGTTCCTCGATCATGGCCAGCCTGGACACCGCATCGCTGAGCTT
>NZ_LUKQ02000756.1 GCF_001647025.1 Endozoicomonas atrinae | reverse complement strand
CCTGAACACTATATCCAGATGCAGAGCTATATGTACTTGGCAGAGCCAAAGCTGACGAGAGCCTTTTACATTGCGGTCAATAAAAACACGGATGAACTCTACGGTGAGCGGATACGCCTCGATCCCGAGGCTGGCAAAGGCATCATTGACCGGGCAGATGCCATCATAGCGAGCGATCGGCCGCTCCAAAAAATCCACGAAGACCCGAGCTGGTATCAGTGCAAGTTCTGCAACCACCACGGAGTCTGCCACGGAGACGAAGCCCCGCTCGTCAACTGTCGGACCTGCATGCACAGCACACCGATAGATGACGGTGAATGGCATTGTGTCAGGCATGACATGGAGATCCCGAGGGCAGTTCAAAAGACCGGCTGTGAGCTCCACCTCTATAACCCTTACCTCTTAGAGCAATTCGCAGAGCCCGTTGATAGCGGTGAGTACTGGATACGGTATCGCCTCAAATCAACCGGCGAGGAATTTGTGACAGGGACGGATAGAGGCCAGTTCTCATCCCATGAGATTAAGGCTGTAGAAGACAAAAGCCTTTTGACGGATGAGAAGTT
>NZ_LUKQ02000755.1 GCF_001647025.1 Endozoicomonas atrinae | reverse complement strand
GCCCATGAGGGAACCCAGGTGTTCGGGTGGGCGCTGACGTCGTTGTAGGTGAGGCTGACCACGCCCTGATGGCCGTTGACGGAGGTGACGGCTTCGGTGTTGTCGATTTTGTAGAAGGTGTCCGATGAGAGTGAGTAGACCAGGGAGTCGCCTACGCCATAGGAGATGCCGTTGAGGGTACCGGCGGCGGTGATTTTCCAGAAGGCGGAGGTCGTGGGCTTGGCTGGCAGTGTGTTTGTTGAGGCGTCGTAGTTGCCCAGCTCGACAATGCCGCCGGTTACGGTGTCGGCGTAGTTTTTCGCTTCGTCGCGGTAGGTCTTGGCTTCGTCTTTGTAGGTACCGGCCAGGGTGGTGTTGCTCTGGACTTCACCGTGTTTGGTGGTGATGTCGGTCTGTTTGGTAGTGATGTCAGACTGAATGGCGATGATGTCGCTCTGGCGGGTTTCCACTTCCGCTCTGTCGGCTTCGACTTGCGTGTGTTTGGTGGTGATGTCGGTCTGTTTGGTGGTGATGTCGGATTGACGGGCGATGATGTCAGTTTGTCGGGTCTCCACGTCCTGACGG
>NZ_LUKQ02000754.1 GCF_001647025.1 Endozoicomonas atrinae | reverse complement strand
TGAGTGTGGATTTATGCAGGCCATTGAGTGGCCGCAGATTAAATTTGAGAATCAGGATCCTGAAACTGCTTGTTTTGAGTGTGTGAGCTGCCAGCACCGGATGCGGGAGCATGACAAACCAAAGTTGTTGGCCAACGGTCAGTGGGTTTCCATGAAACCGGAGGCCAGTGGGAAAATTCGTGGCTATCATCTGAATTCACTTTATAGCCCTAATGGCTGGTATAGTTGGAAGGATGCAGTGGCTGACTTTCTGGCCGCAAAAGACAATCCGATCCTTTTGAAGGACTGGACCAATACGGTACTTGGCCAGACCTGGCAGGAAGCCGGTGAAACGGTGGATCATGAACTGCTCTACCAGCGTCGTGAGCACTATCCGGCAGAAGTGCCCTGGCCAGTTGAGGTACTGACCTGTGGCATTGATGTTCAGGATGATCGAGTGGAGTTTGAAGTGGTGGGCTGGGGAGCAGGAGAAGAGAGCTGGTCTATTGATTATGTGCGCCTTTATGGCGATCTGTCTCGTCCGGAAATCTGGTCCATTCTTGCGGACCGGTTGAGGAAACCTTACC
>NZ_LUKQ02000076.1 GCF_001647025.1 Endozoicomonas atrinae | reverse complement strand
GCGTCATTCGTAAGGCGATCAAGAACCGGAAGATTTTTCGGACTGATGAGTCAGTCATGAAGGTAATCTATCTGGCCATGGAAAAAGCTTCCGAGAAATGGACCATGCCGATCAGGAACTGGAAAGCAGCCATGAACCGGTTTGAAATTATGTTTCCTGACCGGTTCAAGGAGTAATAGTTTTGGTGGCGTTTACACAGAATTATTTACAGGCTCTTAATGAAGCTACAAATGTCGATAAAACGCCCCTGTTTTTCAGTTTTCCTCGTTGCATAGCACCACTATGCGCCTCAAAAAACTGAAAAACAGAAACATTTTCTCGCCCTTTTCGCTGTTCGCAAAAGATTATGAACAGGCTCTCAGGCCCCATCCTGATATTGAGGATTGGTTGAAATTGCTTCTGGCTAAGCTATTCCTCCTACAATTACTAAACAATCACAAAAATCAGGACTCTAACCCTGTGAACATTGACTGTTTAGCGCCCACCTCGAAAGAACTGTCAGAATTATATCAACAGGCAGGCTGGACGAATCACGCCAGTTTAGAAGCTTTGCAGCATTCTATTTATGCCAGCAGTTGCTGGTTTCAGGTAAGCATTGAAGAAAAGCTGGCTGGTGTTGTCAGGCTGCAGAGTGATTATATTCGCTATTGCTGTATCTATGACCTGCTGGTGGATAAAGACCACCGTAGTAAAGGGGTAGGCTCAGCTTTAATGGAAGCGGCCGTTCAGTGGTGTGATCAGCGGCAGATCCAGATTGTCCATCTCTGGCCAGCAACGGGGCGGATCCCTTTCTTTGAGCGTTTTGGCTTTCAGTCTCTTAGTGATAAACATCCGATGATGATCAGAAGCTGCAGCTATACCATTGATTGATGGTTTCTGATATTGCCTTTTATCGAAACGCCCAGTACTTGCTTAGAATGAAAATCACCAGTGATACGATGGCCAGCACGGCGCCACTTGCCCATAAATAGTCAAGGTTTGTTCGGGTGATGGCCATATAAAACAGCCACTGATTAAGCATGCCTCCAGCCATTTGAATGGCAACGAACCGGGTCAGGCTGCGTTGAAAACTGTGTCGTTTATGATTGAAGGTCCAGAAGGTATGACCGTAATAGTTAATGATCATGGCCAGCAGAAAGGCAGCAACATTAGCTCTTAGAGGAAGAAAGACATTATTCGTGACCAGAAGATGCAGAATATCCAGATGTATGGCGCTAGCCAGAATGCTGACCAGAATAAATTTAATAAGCTGTCCCACTGGCTTATTCCTTCTTTTGGATCCTTTTATTCATATCGGTCGACGATGTGCCTGGGTGAAGGCTTGAGTGATCGATGACAACTTTGTACAGTGGCGCTCTAATCAGTTTTTGGTGTTGTCCAATGGGCTCCTGAGCCTCAGTGGCATGGGTGAGGATGGGTATGAGTAACAAGATAATTGCAATAGTGGCGGTTCTTCTCGTGCTTGGTGCAGCTGGCTGGTTTTTTCTGGCCAAAAAAGATGAGCCTGAAGAGCTGCCCGTGACAGATGTTATTTCAATACAGCAGGATGTCTTAGAAATGCCAGTGAAGGAGAGTACCTACTCTTCAGATATGGAGTTTGACGAGTCATCGGAAGAAACGCGGATCATCCTGGAAAAGCCGGATAACGGGGAGTTGAGTGACCTGCTGTCGGAAAAAGTACTTCGTGATGGTAAAATAGTGGACAAGTCTGAAACCGGACAATGATTAAAGTGTGAGACATGTCTCACACTTTTTCCGCGTAATCACTGCTATTGCCATCACCGCTGTATTGATAACGTAAATCTTGCATGGATGCACTTATCACATGGATGTGAGCCCACCAGCTTTGCTGGTGGGTTTTATTACTCTCCTACCAACCCTTGTCTTTAGTACCCCGATTACCAAGACGTCTTGCAAACCCCCCATCATTTTTTTACTGTGTGAAAAGAAAAGTAAATCGTCACAAATGTTTCATGGTGGTGTGTGAGCTGCAACGGCAGGCTCTGAATAAGGGTTACCGGGTAGCCGCCAGACAGAGGTAAGTCGATGCCTTTATTAATAGAGCCGGAGATGCTGGCTACCCTGTTGAAAGATGAACATCTGGTTGTTCTGGATGCTCGATTCAGCCTTGCTGACCCGAAACAGGGACGGGTGATGTATAACCAGGGACATATTCCAGGAGCGCTTCATGCTGATCTTGAAGCAGATCTCTCCGGTTTGATCATTCCCGGTAAAACCGGCAGGCATCCACTGCCTGAGCAGGCAGAATGGCAGGCAACGCTCCGGCGCTGGGGTATTGAGAGGCATACTCAGGTGGTTGTCTATGATGATGGTGGTCACGCCATGGCGGCAAGGGCCTGGTGGCTGTTACGCTGGGCAGGTATTTCTCAGGCTATGATTCTGCATGGTGGCATGAAAGCCTGGCAGGCGGGTCGTTATCCGGTGACCACTGAAGTGTCTGAGGTGGCAGAAAGTCAGGGTGATTTTACCATGGGTCATATGCCAACGGTTTCAGCACAGGATTTGATGGCGCAGATAGAAGCTGAAGGAACTGGCCAGAGGTATAAACTGATTGATGCCAGGGCTTATGAACGATTTCGTGGAGAAGAAGAAACCATGGACTCGCAGGCTGGACACATTCCCGGGGCGATATGCCATCCATTCGCTGAAAATCTGGGTGAAGATGGCCGCTTTCTTTCAGCGGATAACTTGCGAGAAATATTTACTTCACTGGTTGGTGAAGATTCCCGGCCAGTCTTCTACTGTGGTTCCGGTGTTACCGCCTGCCACAATATTTTTGCCATGGAGCTTGCTGGTTTTTCGGGTGCAACACTGTATCCCGGCTCATGGAGTGAGTGGATAACAGACCCCCGGCATCCTGTCGCCAGGGGCCAATAAACTTGCTTCATTCAGAGTAACCCACGGGATTTCATCGGGCTTAGTTCACGGATATATTCCTGCTGAGCCAACCTGCCAACAATCTGGTGCTGGCTGGCAAAACCAGAAACGCACATCTTGATTTCGTACTGATCTTTTTTGGTGTTCAGCTCTGCGGCGAAACTTTTCAGGTGTAGCCCGTTCTCGCTGCTGCACTGGAGAATCTGTTCAAGGCTACTCGGATCACTGGTAGTGATCAGTCGAAGGCTTAACTCGTTCACGCTCTTATTTCCTGTCAGTTACAATGCTCATAAAAAAGCCCCCGGACCGGTTAGGGTGCGGGGGCTCGTTTCTGCTTTTCAGCTATCCACGATAACCCCCTCGGCGCATCATAATTTTGCCGAGTTTCATGGTAATCATGGAAAGCAGTGAAAAATTCATGGTGATCAGTATAGTTACGTATTGCTGTTAGGTCGAAACTTATAACAAACCAAATGTATGATGTAAAGCCTTAACGTCGACTGGTGGGCGATAATTCTTAATATCTCTTCCATAATTATTCATGGGAAAACGTCAGAGCCTTGGTGATTTTATTGAGGTAGAATGGCTGTTTTTAGCGAGTGTGAAAGAGCTGGTGACTTAATGAATTCATGGAATGTTGATAGCTGGAGACATATGCCGTTGCTCCAGCTGCCAGAATATCCCGACCAGGAAACGTTGAGCCGGGTTGAGCAGGAACTGGCTGCAATGCCTCCACTGGTTTTTGCGGGTGAAGTGAATGACTTGAGAAACCGTCTTGCAGAAGCTACAGAGGGCAAGGCCTTTCTGTTGCAGGGGGGCGACTGTGCGGAGAGCTTTCTGGAGTTTTCTGCCAATAACATCCGTGACACATTTAAAGTCATGATGCAGATGGCGGTGGTACTCACCTTTGGTGCTGCCTGTCCGGTGATTAAAGTAGGACGTTTAGCAGGACAATTTGCCAAGCCAAGAACTTCCGGCACTGAAACCATTAATGGTGTTGAGCTGCCTATCTACCGTGGTGACATTATTAATGGCACCGAGTTTACCCAGACTGCCCGTGACCCGGATCCAAAAAGGATGCTGCAGGCCTATCATCAGGCGGCGTCTACCTTGAACCTGCTGCGTGCCTTTGCCCAGGGTGGCCTTGCTTCTCTGGAGCAGGTGCACTCGTGGAACCTGGACTTTGTTTCAAACAGCCCTCAGTCTGATCAGTACAGTTATATGGCTGACCGGATTGATGAATCACTGGATTTTATGAAAGCCTGCGGGATCTCTGCAGAGCATTCATCTACCATTCGTGAAACCGCGTTTTATACCTCTCATGAAGCCCTGTTACTGCCATACGAACAGGCTCTGACCCGCCGTGACAGTCTGTCCGGTGACTGGTATGACTGCTCAGCCCATATGCTCTGGGTGGGTGATCGTACCCGTCAGGTAGATGGTGGTCACGTTGAGTTTGTCCGTGGTATTCAAAACCCGATTGGCTTGAAAGCAGGTCCAACCCTGCCACCGGATGACCTGATTCGACTGATTGACCTGATCAACCCCGAGAATATTCCCGGCAAGTTGAACATCATTGTTCGTATGGGGGCTGACAACGTAGAGAAAGGCTTGCCGCCATTGCTGAAAGCCGTTCAGCGTGAAGGGCGTAATGTACTCTGGAGCTGTGACCCAATGCACGGGAATACCTACAAGGCTAGTAATGGCTATAAAACCCGTGAAGTGTCGAAAATTCTCTCAGAAGTTGAGCAGTTCTTCGAGGCTCATCGAGCAGAGGGAACCTATGCCGGTGGTGTTCACTTTGAAATGACCGGGCAGAATGTGACGGAGTGTGTAGGTGGTGCTCATGCAGTGACTGAAGATCATCTTGGCAATCGCTACCATACGCACTGTGATCCGCGCCTGAATGCGGATCAGGCACTGGAACTGGCATTTCTGATTGCGGATACATTGAAGAAGTGCCGAAAGTTGAGAGGCATAAAATAGTCGAGGCTCAACCATGAAAGGCCGCATTGATATTATCCAGGGTGATATTACGACATTATCTGTGGATGCCATTGTGAATGCCGCCAATAGTGGTCTCCTTGGTGGAGGCGGGGTTGATGGAGCTATACATCGGGCAGCGGGGCCTGAGCTCCTTGCAGCCTGCCGGGAGATAGGAGGCTGTCCTACTGGTGAAGTGCGGGTAACTCCGGCATTTCGTCTCCCTGAGCACTATGTTTTTCATAAGGTTGGCCCGGTCTGGCAGGGAGGGGATGCAGGTGAGCCTGACCTTTTACGTGCCTGTTATCGCAATGCTCTTACAGAAGCCTCAAACCGGGAACTATCATCGGTAGCCTTTCCTGCCATCAGTTGCGGTGTTTACGGTTATCCTCATCAGGCCGCTTCAGAAATTCTTTTAATGAGGTGCATGAGTGGCTGGCCGGGCATGAGTTCCCCCACAAGGTTATATTTGTCCTGTTTAACCAGTCCATGGCAGATTTGTATGAACAGCTTTTAGCCGGCAAGTTTAAATAATAAACATTTTTTACGGATAGCTGTTGACTTATCGTTCAAAAACAATATGATAGGCGTCGTCTAACGGGGTATAGCGCAGTCTGGTAGCGCGCCTGCTTTGGGAGCAGGATGTCGGGAGTTCGAATCTCTCTACCCCGACCATTTTTCCTTTCTTTTTCTCTTTTTAAAACTTCACTGAATTATTTCTACTGTCATTGACAGGTTCGTCTGCATGTCTAGAATAGCAATGGCTTCGGCGTGTAGCGCAGCCTGGTAGCGCATTTCGTTCGGGACGAAAGGGTCGGAGGTTCAAATCCTCTCACGCCGACCAGAAGCTCCTACAAGTATTCTCACTCTCTTTTTTCTTTGTTCATCATACGTTTTTTTAAAGATCATTCTATTAGGTGTTGGTTTCAGTCTGCATATCAGATAACTGCTCAAACGTGTTATTCTTTTCTATTGGATTTATAAAGATAAAGCGCTGGAAATCAGTAAGCCGTACTTTATGAAACTGCCTGTTAGTCTTAAACGATAAAAATAATAACAAACCGGAAGCCCTGTCTAAGGCTACTCCGGATGAAGTGACAGGGGTATTAGTGATGGAAAGTCCCGAATGGACATGGGCATGGACCTGGTGGAGCACACTGGTTCTGATTAATTCTATAAACGTTGTTTTAGCTGTATTGTTTTTTCGACGTAGAAATACCGAAAACGATTCCTATCTGCGCTGGATGAAGTTGATGGGAATGGTTTTTGTATCCGTGGCTCTGTATCGATCCGTTTTTGTTTCCAGTTATCTGGAACAGTTGGCGTGGTTTAACAGTCTGGCTAACAGCTCATTGTTGATTCGCAGTCTGGCATTTTTTGCAGAGTTGTCTTTTGCCGGTCTGTTTATGCTTGCCATGTTGCACACAAGCCAGGATTTAGAACTCTATCCGTCAGGACAAGAAGATGTCTTTGATGTACTTGTCAGTCGGGCACCCAAATTTCTCTTCCTTTGTATTTTTACCGCCCAGTTTTTTGCCACTACCGCATTAATTACCAAGTTTGAGGTTTTGTTTGCTATTGAAGAGACGCTCTGGGGAATGGCTTTTCTATCGATTTTCCCATTAGCCATTAAGCAATTACGGGCCGTCTTGAAAAGTGAGCACAGTACTACTGAGTTAAGGCTGTTGAAACCGTTTGTGTGGCTGAATGTTATCTGGCTGGTTGGTTATTGCAGTTATTCCGTACTTTAACATTTGCCGATCGAATACTGGCCGCATGTACTGGAAGACCTGCAACAGGGGAGTTATCAATTTAATGCCAGTCTTCAGGCTGTTAAAGATGCGTTGTTTGTGGTCAATGAAACGAAGAGTTTAAGCGAGTGGGGCGGTATTGGTTTTCTGATCTGGCATTCGGGTTATTTCAGTATCTGTGTCTGGATTGTGCTGTTTTTAATGAGAGGTCCAAGATTGCTGAGATCAAAGGATGCCCTTGATATCAATGATCAGCAGACAGGTGAGGCTGTCGGGGCTTAGGTTCTTGAGTGGTTGAGAGGCTGCATTCCCTGGTTGGGTGCAGCCTTTTTTGTCGCTTTAGAACTCCGCCGGACTGTGTGTTGGCTTCGCCTCAGAAACAGTCCTATGAGTTCGCTGAAGTTTTGATTTTCTCAGCTCAATTTCCTGCTGCTCGATCTGTTGAGCAGTCAATCCAGCTTTACGTCCCTTCAAATAACGAAGGTAAGCCGGGATATGGGTTTTGCCCAGGTATTCATCCAGGTAAGGCAGGAAACCGGCATAGTTGCCTTTGAACTTTGCATGGTGGAAATCGTGGTAAACGGGGCCTTTGTATACCGGGAAAAGGTGTGCGGGATTCCACGGTACATCGTAGCCGATATGGCCATCAGCGCCTTCCATTTGACGGATAACAACCCAGATCCAGACAACATAAATATGAGCGCCTAACAGAATAGGACCCACCAGGGTCAGACCAGCTGTTAAAACATACTCCAGCCAGTTCATATAATTCCCGTTAATCCCACAGGTATTGCGAATACGGTGATGAACGCTGTGTACATGCTTTAACAGCCATTTGTTTTCATGCATGTAACGATGCATCCAGTAGTATAAAAAGTCATCAAGAAAAACAAAAAACAACAGCTGGGCGATGATGATATACCAGTCAGGCAGCTCACCTTTATGCACCGCAGTCAGTTTTAACAGGGGCCAGATTGCCACCAATAAACAGGCCAGAATGATGTTATTGATAACGATACGGGCAATGGAGGGCCAGAAGTATCTTTTAAATTCAAATGCTTTTTGCTGGATTTTATATTTTCGCATTGACTCTGGATCAAGCCAGGCGACGATGGTCCATGGAGTCGCGACGGTTAAAAATGATGCCATGCTGATGGCCAGTGTCGCCATGGGAAATTGCCAGAACCATGGATCGTTATAGAATCCCTGCCAGGGTGAGAGCACATCCATAAAGAAACCTTTTCTTATTGTTGTATGGTGAATGGATGATTACTTCTTAGTCAGTGCCCCAAAATGGAGATCGCCATAAGTCACGGTTGGCTTATAGCCAGGAAAACCCCAGTAGCCAGTGAGTTCGGATGAATTCGCCATATTGGGAAAATCTTGATAGACAGGGTGATTGCCGGCAATGGTTTTTTCGACAACCATGGATATGTATTGATCTATCCCTCCTTCCAGCGTATTGCCATTTAAAATCACTTCCATCCCGGTTTGCTGTGCGTACTTCTTCAAGCCTGGAATACGGGATTTCTCAGGGGCATAACAGTCAGGGCCAACACCGTTTTCACTGGTTACCTTTAACCCTTGTGGTGTGTGAGCAACAAAGGAGTGGTTTCCTGCTGTATGTCCGGGCGTGCGAATTAATGCAAGTCCATCGCCAATCATGACGTCGCCGTCCAGCTGAATCACTTTGTCTTCAGGAACACCCGCGAGACCATTGGGGCAATACCAGTCGATTTGTGGTGGCAGCAGTGCTTTTGCCGATTGCCACTCGTCCTTCATGACTAACAGGCGGGCATTGGGAAACAGTCCGGGGTTATCGGCATCCCCAAGCCATTGACGTAAATCCTGCGTATGAAGATGGTCGTAGCTGATGAAGTCAATATCTTCGGGTGCCAGGCCTAACTGATTCAGACACCCATTTACGGTATTGCTTTGCGGGGCAATGAATTTTTTCAGAAGACCTTTCGCAGGTCCTGCTTTGTTAGTGATTCGCTTGAAATAGGGGGTTTCTGCATTGGCTTCAACATCTGAAGGAGACAGTAGAATGGTTTTCAACCCTTCTGCGGTATCAACCTGGACCACAAACAGGCGGTTCAAAATATGAATAAATGGAGTGGGAATGATGTTGCAATTTAAAAAGGCGTATTTGGTGGGGTAGGGTACCCGGATCAGCTCCATACTGCGGTAAAACTTCACCCGAGGTTTACTGAGTATATCCATGCGAAATCGTTCTGCAGCCATTCGCATGGCTTCAAGTCGGGTGTGAGTCGCTCGATACTGGCGAGCCTCCTCAAAGTGCTCAATGGGACGGATAATGCTGTTCAACCACTCTTTAGTTATTGATGAGTGGTGAGCCGCTGCTGGCTCCAGTGTGTCCGTTGTCATGCTAAGTTCCCTTTATTGTTATTTTCTAGTCCTTAGGCTTTAGGCATTTATACGCTCAATGCCAGCAGTGCCGGTAGAATGAGCTTCTGCAAAAGGCCACAGTCAGCATACTTAATGTTTCGGGTAACCGGTAATCTCCCGAATCGATTTATAAAGCGGTTGCATGCGTTTGTAGATCTTTTTATAAACCTCGTTGTACAAACGATCATACAGCTGCATGGTTGGTAGATCCGGTTCAAACACATCGCCCACCCGGGTCATTTTATCAATGGCTTCGCTGTAGTCTTTATGAATGCCAAGTCCGACACAGCAGTTAATGGCTGCACCAAGGCCGGAAGCTTCGAAAGTGTGTGGTCGCTCTGCCTCCATACCAAAAATATTCGCAGTCAGTTGCATGGCCGCATCGCTTTGGGAGCCTCCACCAGAAACCCGCAACCGGGTGATGGGCATTCCACTGCGCTTTTCGATCTGCTCTTTACCGGAACGCAGTTCGTAAGCCAGCCCTTCCAGGATCGCACGGTAAATATGTGCCCGTTTATGAACATCACCAAAGCCGATAAAGGCACCTTTGCCTTCCGGGCCCGGCTGACGTACGCCAGGTGACCAGTACGGTTGCATCATCAAACCCATTGAGCCGGGAGGAACCTGAGTCAACAGGGCATCGAATAATTGTTCGGGCTCTACACCCAGCTCTTTCGCCTTCCGCTGCTCAGCCTGTGCCAGCTCATTTTTAAACCAGCTGACCATCCAGAACCCTCGATAAATCATCACTTCGGTGTTGTAGCGCTTTGGCATTGCCGCTGTGTACGGAGGAATAAAGGGAATGGTTTCAACGTACCGGGGTGTTGTTGTACTGATGGTGGCTGTCGTACCAAAACTCAAACAGCCGATATGAGGATCAATGCCACCAGCGCCCAGTACCTCACAGGCCTTGTCGGATGAAGCTGCTATCATCGGCAACCCTGCGGGCAGACCAGTATGCTCTGCAGCCTTGGTTGTAATATGACCTAACAATTCTCCAGGCTGTACCAGTTCCGGCAACATGTGTCGTCTGGTGGCCAGCAGTTTCCATTTCAAATCGTGTTTGCCAGCCCATTTCTGGCGGCGATAGTCATAAGGGAGGTAGCCGGCCACTGAACCACAGGCGTCTTTGATTTCGCCAGTCAGTTGATAGGTCAGATAGCCGGATAAATTCACGTAATAACGGGTCTTCTGCCATATATCGGGCTGATGCTGCATAATCCAGTTATCACGGGCTTTGGCGCGCAGGTCTTCGATCAGACTGGTCAGTCCGATGGTCTTGATCAACAGTCCCCAGAGGCCGGCAACGGGTTTTTCCGGTTCGGCTTTACGCTGGTCCATCCAGATAATGGCCGGTCTCAAGGGCTTTTTATGTTCATCCAGGTTAATCATGGTGTAGCGCTGTGTGGTCAGTGCCATCCCTTTGATCTGATCGGGCGTTACAATGCCCTGGGCCCATAACGCTTTGCACGCTTCGCCAAGATGCTGCCAATAGTATTCAGGGTGCTGTTCTGCCCAGCCTGGGTGCTGTGAAAAATAGGCTTCCAGCTCAACTTTGCTTTTGGCGATCTCATTACCGGCGCTGTCAAACACCAGGGCGCGAATGCTCTGTGTGCCATTATCGATAGCCAGTACGTATTCTGAATCACTCACTACACACTCACTTCTTGTTTCTTATTATCGAGTATCAGCGTTATTGAACGAGTTCGGAATACTGTAATAGGTATTCCAGATGGATTGATAGCGGGTGACTTCCTGTTGCCATTTCTGCTCGCTCCAACCCAGTTCTTCCTGGCATATGGCTTTGATTCTGTCTTCAAACATCAGGCCTCCCTGTTCCAGCAGTAAGCCAAGGCGGGTACGCCGGAGCAGGAGATCATCCAGATGCACAATGGCTTCATTTCCTGCCGACCAGCGCAACTCGGCCCAGAGGGCACGGGCGCCGGGAATAACATCCTGTTCATCGGGCCTGGACTGTGCCAGCAAGTGATCAGCATCCATACCGTAGTGGCCGCGGATACGTTTCTTTAAATAGTCAGGCAGCTTATTCAACAGCGGGTTGGCAGGCTCATATTGAGTAAACATATCTGCGCCAGTATCACTGAAATCAACACCGGGGAGGTACTCTTCAGCTGCTTTTAATACATCCAGGGCAATTAACCGAAAGGTGGTCAGCTTGCCACCACTGATGGTCACCAGGCCCTTATCATTCCAGATACTGTGGTCACGCTTTTCTTTCGATGGGTTCAGTGCACCTGAGCTGACCAGTGGGCGCACACCAGCCCATGAAGAAATAATATCATGCTCGGTTAACCCGGCTTTCGGGAACTGGGAACAGACGGCTTTCATCAGGTATTCCAGCTCGTCACGGGTCATGGCCACTTCATGATTGCCAATATCGCCGTTGTCCAGGTCGGTTGTTCCTACAACGGTTCTGCCTTCCCAGGGGAAAATAAATACAGGCCGTTTATCATCCGGGTGCATCGCGGTGTATGCCTGGGCTACTGGCAATCGCCAGCCGGGTACCACAATATGACTGCCACGGGCAGGGCGAATATGCTGTTCTGATGTCATCTCCCCTCGTAATTCATCTCCCCAGGCACCAGTGGCATTGATCACTACTTTTGCCTGAACTGGAATTAACTGGCCGGTCTCTGCATCCTTCAATTGAGCGCCCGTCACTCGACCACTGTGTTTAATCAGACTATCGACACCGAGATAATTCATGACCGTAGCGCCATCTTTCTGGGCTTCCCGTAAAACCCGGATAACCAGGCGCGAGTCATCAGTAATGGCATCCGCAAACTGGGTAGCACCGAGCAGATAGCGCTCATTAATAAGCGGGCTCAGGTTTTCAATGTCGTGTAATTGATGAAACTTACGGTAACGCTTACCTGCAAAAAAATCATAAATACGCAGCAGAATATTAAAGACAAACGGTCCCGGAAACCCTCCCTTGTAATGGGCCATCAGATAACCCATCTGATCAACCAGTCCAGGGGCTTCTCTCATCAGGCGTTCCCGCTCGGAAACCGAGTGCATTGTGGTTTTGATATCGCCGGAAGCGATGTAACGAAGGCCACCATGAACCATTTTTGATGAACGGCTGGAGGTTCCCCAGGCGAAATCCTGACGATCGACCAGCAATACCTTCAAGCCCCGGCGTGCGGCTTCGCGTGCAATGCCCGCACCGGTGATGCCGCCGCCGGCCACAACGATATCCCATTCCGTATTATTTTTTAATGCGTCCAGTAACTGGTTCCGGTTACCTGCCTGCCAGGATTTCTGCCACATATGCTGGGTACCTGATGGGTTCATGAAGTGGCCAGTTATTCGCTGTCCTGGAGTAATACACCCGGGTTCAGGCGTTTCTCCGGATCAAACTCATGCACCAGAGTTTTAATCATGCGCATCCCAAGCTCACCTTTTTCCGCTGGCATATAAGGCGCATGGTCACGACCCGTGCCATGCTGGTGGGAAATGGTGGCATAGCCCTGGGCAATCACTTCAGAGGTTTTTGCCTTCAGTTTCTTCCAGCGCTCCAGAGTGGCTTCGTAACTGTCAGCACACCGGAAAAAGTAGGTGGTATAGATACTCGATCCCTGACCATAGATATGGGATAGGTGGGTAAATACCATGACGTCTTCACCGTCGTCTTTTAAGGCGTTTTCCAGGCTCGCTTCCATCTGATGCATCAATTCATCCACATTTTCCCAGTCGGTAGAGGTTTCCAGCGTATCAACCGCTATGCCCTGAGCCCAGGTGGTTTCACGAAGATAGGGGAACTTGAACCGGCCATGGGCCCAGATGGTGCCCATGATGTTGGCCAGTGCACCACCAACGCCGCCATGCTTGTTCAGAATCTTTTTCAGTTGCTTCAGTGCTACTTTATTCTGGTATTTTGAGCCAGTAACACCAAAGGTCAGCATGCATCGATTGTCGTCCAGTCCGCGAAAGCGCAGATAGCCATCCAGCAGTTTGAACTGAGTGAGTGAGGTTCCAAGGTGAGCGTGGGCACGAGCCTCTTTGGCATTGCTGACACGCATCATGGACAGCGGGATTTTCTGCTGGGCAACCTCCCGGGCAACGGCTTTGCCTGCCTGCCAGTCTGGCATAAAGCAGACCATAAACTTCTCTTCTTCTGCGGCACGTTGTACGCGTACCTTCACTTCCGTAAAAATCCCCATACGGCCTTCGGTACCCATGGTAAGCTCCCGGATATCCGGTCCTGCCGAGGAGGCGGGAATCGAAGGAATATCCAGTGTGCCCTCTAGCGTTTCCATACGGCCACCGGCAAACATCTGCTCAATGCGGCCGTAGCGGAGTGACTGTTGGCCTGAAGAGCGGGAAGCGATCCAGCCACCAATGGTGGACAGCTCCCAGGACTGGGGGTAGTGCCCAAGGGTATAACCCCGAGCCTGTAACTGTGCTTCAATCTGTGGCCCGGGAGTCCCTGCACCAAAGGTGGCAATCTGGCTCTCTTCATTCAGGTCCATCAACTGGTTCATGTGGCCCATATCGATGGTTAAAATGGCTTTTGTACTTTCCTGGGGCGTGATGTGGCCAGCAACGGATGTTCCGCCGCCATAGGGAATTACAATAAAATCGTGCTCTACCGCAAGCACCAGAAGTTCGCGAACCTGTGCACTGGTTTCCGGGTAAGCAACACCGTCGGGGAAAACACCAAAGTCACCACTGCGCATGGCCAGCCAGTCGGGGAAACTCTGGCCGCGGGCGTGTCTTACCCGGTCTTCTGCAGCAGTCACAATGAGTGGATGTTCAGGCAGGCGTGATGCTGGCACCTTCTCCATCACGCTTTCAAGGGTGGCATCGTTCAAGGGCGTCGGCTCGCCGATAATACTGCGAATCAACGCTCCTCCATGGTCGGATACTTCCTTAACGTAACTATCATCACCCCAGCCATTCCAACGGCGCATGGTCTACCTCTGTTCTTTTTATTCTTCTGGTACGCATAACTGCCATGGAGAGCCAGAAAGCAGTTAGTGCTTATAAACTGACGACGGTTTCTGTTTTTAGAGTTAAACGGTCGTTTGATTGGCTAATGTAACAAGTACAGTCACCGTATTTCAATGACCAGAGAAATCGAGCAAGCCATAAAGTAGCTTTACCACAAAGGCACGAAGGCACAGAGAGAAGCTCTTTTCTGTGCCTTCGTGGTGAAAAGGAGGAGCTTAGTCACTGAGTATTCAGAGGTTTATCTTTTCCACCGTAAAACGCCCACTATCCAGAGGAAGCTTGGTTTCCGTCTTTTGTTTGAAATTCACTGTATCAAGATCCAGCTCCTTGATACGGCTATCGTTCATGGTGGTGAAGTACAGAATTCTTTTCTGCTGGTCGATCACGGATGTCCACTGGGTGGCACTGGGCAGGTTCGGTATATGCTGTCTGTGGTGAGGGCCAAACTCTGAGCCCAGAGGAATGTCGAAGTTATTCAGAATATGAAATGCCTGGGAAACCGCTTCTTTGCTGGTTTTCATGGGTGGCGTTGTGTGCAGGTAAAAAGACGCCCGGACAAAGCGGGAGGGTGGGCTGATATCGCCGGGTAGTCCGGCAAAGGCGGTGCCGACACCAAAGGATTTCGCCAGGTAGTTGCCAATTTTTTTGGGAGCAGCACTGCCGGGTTCCAGATGGATGTAATTGCTCAGGTTGGTGACCTGCCAGGGGAAGTCCGGTGAATTGGTCAGCACACCCACTTCATTGTCATAGATATGAACCTCCCCATGGTTAACGATCTCAATCACAATGCTGGCACCGGTGCTATCGGTCACACGCCAGTGAGCAGTGGGGGATGGGTTGCCTTTGGCATCCATAAACACGGGGACAATTTTAATCGTGGTCATGGCCGATTTTACATCTTTCACCGTTTTGAACTGGCTGAGCATCCAGCGAACGAAATCCATATCGGTGATATTATTTCGGGTTTTCCTGGGATCAAACTTTGCCAGTGAGCCATACCCTTTAAAGTAAAATAAGCCGGCAGTCAGGCCTTCCTCGTTAATCCCTTCGGCAATAAACCGGTCATCACTCACTGAAATACCCGCAAACCCGTATTTGCTTTTCCAGCTCAGCCCGTTTTTGCCATTCGACAGGGTGGAGGTGTACTGAAAATTCCGAGGTGCAAGAATCAGCTTGCTGTTCAGATTACTCTCACCCCACTCAATGGTTCTGGCATGGACACTGGCATTGGATTCTGCCGTGATGGTGATGCCGGTACAGGCCTGCACTGATCGAATTAACGCTACGAAGAGCAGCAGAGCCAGCAATAAAGGGTGTGATAAACATCTCACGAGCATTGAATGTCACCTCGTTTCTCGATTCCTGAATGTGGAACGAATTTGCTAGTGACAAGTATTGGCGGGATTGAAAACTCTGCCAGTTTTCTGCTTTCTGCTATTACACACTAATAGTCGTTTAATTGGCAGTTCATATGAGGACAGGCGATAACGACGGGGCACAGATGTGCCCCTGCTCATTGAATCATGTAGAGATCTTGAAACGTGTCCACACCCGGTTGCGGACTTTGGTTGCTTTACTGTCCAGTGTTTTATCGATAAACAGCTTACTTTTAACGGCGTGTGTGGGGAAGATATTGGGGTCATCGGTGATCTCCTTATCAATCAATGGTAAGGAGGCTTTATTGGGGTTGGCGTAATAAATCGCATTGGATACTTCCGCAATGACTTCCGGTTGCAGTATGTAGTCAATAAACTGATAGGCCAGTTCAGGGTTGGGGGCATCAATGGGGATAGCCATCATATCAAACCAGAGCACTGATCCCTCGATGGGAATACTGTATGCCAGGGTGACGTCAGAGCCGCTCTCTTCGGCTTTGATCTGTGCCATGCCGGCATCACCGCTGTAAGCTAATGCAAGACATACGTCACCCGCTGCAAGGTCGAGAATCTGCTTCTGGCTGTCAATATAACTGATATAAGGGCGTATGGTCTGCAGTAGCTCTTCTGCCTCGGCCAGTACCTTTTTGTCTGAACTGTATGGATCATGTCCCAGGTAATTCAGTGTGATGGAAATCATTTCTCCCGGAGAGTCAAGTAAACTGATGCCGCAGCTTTTCAGCTTTTCCAGATGGCTGGGGTTGAACAGTACATCCAGAGAGTTCACCTCAACACCAGGCAGTCGCTTTTCCAGTTCAGCCACATTGTAAGCCAGACCAACGGTGCCCCAGGTGTACGGTACACCGGGTTTCATACCCTGGCTGTACTGGCTGAGTTGCTGAAGAATGGAAGGGTCCAGGTTGTCGTAATGCTTCAGACGTTTGGAGTCAATGGGTTGCAGAGCGCCAGCCTGTAGCTGCTTTGCAGCATTTGAGGCGGCAGGAAAAACCAAGTCATAGCCAATCTTTCCCAGTAACAGTTTGGATTCAAGTACTTCATTACTGGCAAACACATCGTACTGAATGGTGATGCCGGTTTGCTCCTCAAAGCGGGAGAGTGTTTCTGGTCCGAAGTAGTCACTCCAGTTATAGATTTTCAACACCTTGTCGTCTGCCGACAGCAGAGTGCTTATGGTCATGGTTAATGCCATGGCACAAATAGTGTGGAGCTTCACGGTCACTTCTCCTTGTTATGGTTTAAAACATCCTTTCGCTCTGCACTTATCAGACAGAGCAGGTTCTGTGCCAGTGTTGCCCCAGCGAGGGCCGTCATTTCAGCATGGTCGTAAGGTGGCGACACCTCGACAACGTCCATTCCAATGACATTCAGTCCTCCGAGGCCTTTGAGAATCTCAATGGCCTGGTACATGGAGAACCCACCACACACCGGAGTACCGGTTCCGGGTGCGACAGACGGATCAAGAAAATCCACGTCAAAGGTGATGTAGCAGGGGGAGTCTCCAACCGTACTGCGGATGGCGTCTATGGTAGCCTCAGTACCTTCCTGATGCAGCCACTCGGCTGATTTGACGGTATAGCCATGAGTCTTGTGGTTGGTGGTACGCATACCCAGTTGAATAGAGCGCTCCGGTGCAGTAATTCCAAGTCTGGCCGCATGGTAAAACATGGTGCCATGGTCAATACGGTCTGGCTCGTCTTCCCAGGTGTCACAATGGGCATCAAAGTGAATCAGCGAAATGGGACCGTGCTGTTTTGCAGCGGCTTTCAGCAGAGGAAATGTGATGAAATGATCGCCACCAATACTCAGTGGTATTACTCCCTGCTGGTAGATGGGGGTAACAAAAGCTTCGATCTCTTCAGGTATTTTGTCTGGAAGGCCCGGATCAAAAACACAGTCACCATAGTCAATGACATGCAGGCGATCAAACGGATCAAAGTACCAGGGCCAAGCCTGGCCAAAGCATAAGTTAGTTGAAGCACTGCGTACAGCCCTGGGGCCAAAGCGGGTGCCCGGACGGTTGGAAACCGCCAGGTCATATGGAATTCCCAGTACGGCAACATCGACACCCTCGAGATTGCGGGTGTACTTACGGCGCATAAAACTCAGAGCGCCTGAGTAGGTGGGTTCACTGATGGTACCGTATGGGGATTCACGCAGAAACGCGGCATCACCATGCCCATAGCAACTGTAGTTCTCGTTCATATTATCCTCCCTGGCAATGGTTATTGATGCTAGCAACAGGCCGGGAGTGAATAAATTGCCTTGGGTGAGTACCACTATAGTGGTATGGTTCTGGCATAACTTATCGAAAATGGTGCGTTCAGGATATGTTGACGTCAGCAGTGAAATCGCCCGGACGAACGGACACAACCCTGCCATTGCCCAACCAGCGCTGGCTGGAGGCGCTTACCCGGCTGACTCAGAACCTGACAACACCTGACTTTTACCCTGCACTGGTCGAGTGCATCAAAACCATCTGCCCGCAGAGTGAAATCATCTGTACTCTCTATCCTGACCGAATGGGGCCACAAAGTGTTTATCACGAGCTTCAGGAAGCGCATCAAATTGAGTTGAATACGCGGGTTTACGATCAGGCGGCATTCCGGCTGGATCCGTTTTACCAGGCCGTCAGAAACGGTTTTTCCGGTGTGTGTCGTATGCGTGAGCTGGCTCCCGGTGACTTCGACAGCAGCCTGTATTACCGCACCTTCTATAAAAACGTTGATGTGGGTGATGAGGTTGGCCTGTTTTTCGAAGTCAGGCGCCAGGAGCGGCTGGTGGTTTCCATTGGCATGATGAAAGATGAAGCTTCTGAAAGGCTGCTGCGTGAGCTGCGGGCTCTGCATCCCCTGCTGGCAGCGATGGTGCTTCGTCATGGCGAAGGCAGTGAGTATGTTCAGGAAGCAGCCCATGCAGTCCTCAACCGGAGGCTTAGAAACTTTGGTCAGGGTGTACTGACCGAGCGAGAGCAGGATGTTGCCCAGCTGATGCTGAGGGGTTGTACCACTCGCGAGATTATACAGCTTCTGGGAGTTCGAGAAGGAACGGTCAAGGTTCATCGCAAACACATTTATTCCAAGCTGGGGATTAACGCTCAGGCAGAGCTTTTTGGACTATTCATGGACAGCCTGCAGGGAGTATAAGCCTGCGTTTTGCTGGTGCTTGCTATCAGGTTGGAACAGAAACAGCGACCTCTGCCTGTAGAAACTCGACCAGTGCCCGGGCTGCGCTGGACAGGTAGTGGTTGGACTTCCAGCCAAGGCCAAGCTTTAAAGGTATGGTGGGGTTGAAAGGGACGGTAGTGAGGGGGTCATTCTCATTCAGAATCAGCGCCAGACAGGTGCTGATGCCCACCTGCTTTTTGACCAGTGACTTCAACAGCTCGGTCAGGTTGGTCTCAAACTGGATATCCGGCGTGATCTGATGTTGCTGGCAATGCCGGCTTACCGCTTCCCGCAGGAAGTAGCCTTCCCGAAACAGTACCAGCGGCTGCTGGCAGAACTCTGTTAAGGTAATCGATGACTTTTCCGCGAACGGATGTGTTGTTGGTACACAGGCGACGATCTCTTCCTGCAGCAGTGTGATGGAACGTATTTTATCGTGGGGCTGGTCGGTGCGGATTAATGCCAGGTCAAGGTTGCCCTGTATCAGCATTTTTTCCAGCGTGTCGGTGCCCGCTTCGTGAATGTTGACCTGAATGCCCGGGTAGGTCTGTTTAAACTGGGCCAGAGCTTCGGGCAGGAAGTAGGAGCCCAGCATCGCAGAAACACCAAAATTGATCTTGCCTGAGGTCAGCCCCTTCAGCTCCTGCAGCTCTTTTTCAGCCTGCTCAACGGTTTCCAGAATGGTCCGGGCATGCTTGAGCAGAACCTCACCATCCGCTGTCAGGCTCATCCTTCGTTCAAGACGGTTGATCAGCTTCAGGTCAAGCTGGTCTTCCAGTTTACGCATGCTGATACTGAGTGCCGATTGGGCTATCCCAAGCTGCTCTGCGGCCTGGGTAAAATTTCGGGTGTCAGCCAGTGCGGTAAAATAGTGTAGTCGTTTAATATCCATACTGCGTTTTTGTCATCTATAAAATATATGGAAAATATATTTTTAATATATTTCTATTCGATATGCCAAATCCCTATAGTTTCGTTAATACAAGAATAATGGAGTGACGGGAATGACAGGCGCAGCAGATACAGTTCGTTATGAGGGGTTTGCCGTTTCCAGCCATCCCGCAAACCCCAGGGTTCAGGTAGTTACCCTGGATAAAGCAACACTGGAACATTTTGAAGAGCTGACTTCACAATACGGTGTTCAATCTCTGGAGTACAAACCCTTTCTCCGCTTTGCTATCGCTGATGCCCTGGATAAATGCTGTGAATATCAGCTGGGCCGTTTCCTGCTGGCGACCATGAATGACCGGGATACCGGTGCGTTTCTTCTGGAAGGGGATGCAGACGTCAGGCGCTCACTGGTTGATAGTGATGAACAGCGGGATGTGTTTGTTAAGCTGTCAACGGCGGTGTCCCACCTTATTGGTTTGCCAAACTTTGACGCCATGTATGGCAAATACTACGCCCGCTTCACGGTATTCAACCAGGACAGTAGCGATAGTTACCTGCGTCAGGCTCACCGTCGCATGGAACTGCATAATGATGGCACCTATGTGAATGAGCGTACTGACTTTGTGCTGATGATGAAAATGGCAGAAGAGAATATGGAGCAGGGAGATTCGTTGCTGCTCCATGTGGATGACTGGCAGGAACTGGAGCGGTTTTACCACCACCCCATGGCCAAACAGGCGATCCACTGGTCTGCCCCGCCCAGTAAAAATATTGGCTATGTCGTTGAACACCCCGTGTTCTTTGAAGAAGACCGTAATGGCAAGCCACATATGCTGTTTATTGACCAGTTTGCCCAGCCAGCTAACATGCAACAGGGGCTTTACCTGTATGAAATGGGCAAATCGCTGGAGGGGGATGAAAACTGCTCAAACATCCGGGTGAATGTTGGCTCAATGCTGGTGATCCAGAACTACTGCTGGCTGCATGGGCGGGATAAATTTGTTGCTCACCCGGGTCTTAAGCGGGAGTTGCTGCGCCAGAGAGGGCGCTTTACTTATTAATAGCCTTTATCTGCCTGGCAACCGTGATTGCCGGATCATTATTGTCGCCGTGGTTCACAGGGAGTCAGAGCGTGCAGAAAGTATACGACTACATCATTATTGGTGGCGGTATTGTCGGTATCTCAACGGCCTGGCAGTTGCAACAGCGTGAGCCGGGCAAATCTGTTTTGGTGCTGGAAAAAGAACAGGGTTTGGCGCAGCACCAGACGGGGCGCAACAGTGGGGTGATCCATGCCGGTGTCTACTACGCACCAGGCAGCCTGAAGGCCAAACTGTGCAAGGCCGGAGTCGAGGCCACTATTGGTTTCTGTAGTGAGCACAATATTCCGGTGGAGAACTGCGGCAAACTGCTGGTGGCGACCTGCCCGTTGGAAGTGGAGCGAATGCAGGCGCTTTACCAGCGCTGTATCACCAACGGAATTAAGGTTGAGCTGCTGAATGCAGAGCAACTTAAAGCGGTGGAACCCAATATCAGTGGTCTGGGAGCGATACACGTCAGTGCCACCAGTATTGTTGACTATAAACGGGTCACCGAAAAAATGGCCGAGCTGTTTATCGCGGCAGGTGGCGAGCTGCGCTTGAATACGAAGGTCACCGGACTGAATGAATCAGCAACTGGAATTACGGCTAACGCCCTGGAAAATGGTTGCCAGGTATTGGTTCAGGGGAATTTCCTGATCAGCTGTTCCGGGCTTATGGCAGATCGGGTTACCCGAATGCTGGGCATCAACACCGATTTTCAGATTATTCCCTATCGTGGTGAATATTACCGTCTGACTGCCAGGCATAACCGGGTGGTGAATCACCTGATTTACCCTATCCCTGATCCGGAGCTGCCCTTTCTGGGCGTGCATCTCACCCGCATGATTGATGGAACGGTCACTGTAGGCCCCAATGCGGTTCAGGGGTGGAAGCGGGAAGGGTATGGTCGGGTCAATCTCAGCTTGAGAGACAGCTGGGAGATGCTCCGCTTTTCAGGTTTCTGGAAGGTGACACAGGCCAATTTGAAAACCGGGTTGCAGGAAGTCAGAAACTCCTGGTGGAAACCCGGCTATTTAAAGCAGGTGCAGAAATACTGCCCACAGATCCAGCTGGAGGATTTGGAACCTTACCCCGCCGGTATCCGTGCCCAGGCCGTAATGAGCGATGGTTCATTGGTCCATGATTTCATGTTTGCCGAAAGTCCCCGCAGTCTTCATGTCTGTAATGCCCCTTCACCAGCTGCCACTTCGGCTATTCCTATTGGGGGGTATATTTGTGACAAGGTTCAAGAGAGACGGGAGGTAGTTTGATGATACAAGCTTGAACAGCATCAACCCCCTGACCCATTGGCCGATGATTGTTTAGAACCAAAAACTCAGGGCCACACAATGAATGAGCTGATAACAACACTCCAGGAAATTCCCCCAGCAACCTGGCGAATTCTGTTTTTCTGTGCCCTGGCCTTTGCCCTGTTTATGTCGCTGATACCAGGCAAATGGGATCCTACTCGCTTTATGAATGATAAGGTGAAGCATGTGCTCACCTTTCTGGCACTGTTTCTGCTGATCGACCTGGCGTTTCCTGCGACAGGTATTGTCTGGTGGAAACCAGCAGGGTTGATGGCGTTTGGGGTGTTTATAGAAGTCTGTCAGTACATGACCCGTGACCGTCGTTTCAGTATCGGCGATATCATCGCCAATGGGGTTGGTATCGGGCTCTATATGGCGATCAGCTTTAGTATTGCTCCATTGGCAGCCTCTGAAGGTAGCTGCAAGCCCTGGCCTGAATGTATGACTGTGTTGTTTAACCTCTAGCAGCCAGCTTCTGAATATCGATAGTTTTTTACCACAAAGGCACAAAGGAAACGCTTTTCTTCGTGTCTTTGTGCCTTTGTGCCTTTGTGGTTATGCCTTTTTTCGGGTTGACTATTTATCCCACTCACAGATCGGCTTGTTGGTGCAGAAGTGAGACGCGCACACTTCATAGTCACACTGATGACTTCCTTTTGGGCACTGATCCCAGGTGGTAAAGGCTGAGCACCGGAAAGGGCTGCAGCCATCACCGTTGCACTGATGACATTCCGGAGAGAAGGTTTCTCCCGTGCAGCCATTGCTTGCTGTTGCTACATAATTGAAGAAAGGTGATGGGTATATCGCCCCGACAAAATGGCCACAGGACTTTTGCCCATCGTCTGATACGCTTTCATAGCCAAACTCAAAGCCTTTCTTGGCGGTAGTGTGGACGCAGATAGGGGGGAAGTGTTCCGGGTCATGCTCACCCCCACGAAGAGCGAAGAACATGTTGCCATAGCGGTCCTTTTCAATGGTGGCAAATGATGTCAGCCAGCTGGCAAGTTCTCCATGGTTTACATCCAGCCATTTAAACTCAGTGGTTGTTAATGAGGTGGTGAAGAAACCGTGCTCGGGCAGGATGTACTCGCACAGGTAGGTTCGAGCCCGGGTGCCGGGGATAACCCTGCCAATGATATCGCCGGAAATTCCAGATTTAGGGCTGAACGGTAAAATACACAGTAAAACGTTGGGTTTGCTTTTCTCATAAACAGAAGGGGTAAGCTGGGAAGCTGGTTTCAGATGATTTGGAAACTCAGCAGCGTTGATTTGAAATGAGGCTGCCACCAGAAACAGCAGCAGTGCGCAAATCTTGTGCAGTGGAGTCATCATAAGGGGCCTGTATTCGTGAAGTGGTTATACGAATCATTTATTGATGTTCCGTATTGTGAATATTGAGCACTTATGGGTGCTGAACGGCGTGTTTATTTATCCCAGTCACAATGACGCTTTCTTGGACAGAAACCTCCACAGCAGGTTTCCATCTCACAGGTATGACTGCCCGCTGGACATGGTGGCCAGTACGTCCAGGAGGAGCAGCCAAAGCAACCGCAGCCACCGCCATTACAGCGCTCACAGTCTGGAGAGAATGATTTACTGCTGCAGCCTCCCGGGACTATATCCTCGAAAACAAAATAGGGTGAGCTATAAACGGCACCAACAAAATGACCACAGGATTTCTGACCATCATCAGATACAGTTTCGTAACCAAATTCAAAACCTTTCTCTAGAGTGGACTGTGCGCAAATCGCTGGCGGGTGTTCAGGGGTGTGCTCAGGATTTCTGAGCACGTAGTAGTGGCCTTTGTCGTTCTTCTCGATATGGGCCAGGGAGGTCAGCCAGCTGGCCAGCTGGTCATAAGTAGTACCAAGCCACTTGAAGTCAGTGGAGACATCAGAGCCGTTTGCCACTCCGTGAAGAAAGCGGATGTATTCACAGATAAAGGTTCCCGGCTTGGTACCGGGGATAACCTTACCAATGATATCACCGGACATGTCTGATTCAGGACTGAATGGCAAAACACACAATAGAACAGAGGGTTTTGCTTTCTCGTAAATGGACTGAGTCAACTGGGAAGCATCTTTCAGATGGTGAGGTAAATCATCGGCATTAGCTTGAAAAGAGGCTGCCATCAGGCATAGAAGCAGTGCGCAAACCTTATGGATGATATTCATCATAAGAGGCCCGTAAGGATAAAGGATATGGGGGACTTGTGATCTGACCATCCGGTGATAGCCAGATCAGGTTGGTTTATGGAAACCGAAGTGGAGTGGATTATTTATCCCACTCGCAGATGCGTTTCTGTGAGCAGAGGTTGCCGACGCAGGTCTGGTAGCCGCAGACATGACTGCCTTTCGGGCACTGGTCCCAGGTAGTAAAAGCAGAGCAATGGAAAGCACCACAACCATCGCCATTGCACTGGTGGCACTCGGGAGAGAAGGTTTTGCCAGTACACTCATTCCAGCCAGCCACGGCTACGTCGAAGAAAGGTGAGGCATAAACTGCACCGACAAATGAGCCGCAGGACTTATGTCCGTTGTCAGACACTGTTTCATATCCAAATTCAAAGCCCTTACCTGAAGTGGACTGTGCGCAAATGGCAGGTGGGTGCTCAGAATTGTGTTCACTGCATCTGAATACATAGTAATGCCCTTTGTCGCTCTTTTCGACATGAGCCAGGGAGGTGAGCCAGCTGGCAAGCTGTTCATAAGTGGCGTTCAGCCATTGGAAGTCCGAAGTGACGTAAGGGCCCATAGCTGTACTGTCGATAAACTGGGTGTATTCACAGACAAATGAACCAGGTTCGGTTCCAAGGGTAATCTTACCAATGATATCGCCAGTATCTACTCCTGGAATGGAAGGCAATATACACAACAGGACATTGGGACGAGCAGCCTTAACAATATCCGACGTTAATTCAGAAGCATCTTTCATATGGTTGGGGAGGGAATCGGCGTGAACATTGAGGGTGATTACAGACAATAAAAGCAGTATGGAAAAAACCTTATGCATGAGGGACATCATAAGTAACCCTTTTTTTCATTGTTCAGGAGCCTGTAAATAATTCTGTGTAAACGCCACCAAAACTATTACTCCTTGAACCGGTCAGGAAACATAATTTCAAACCGGTTCATGGCTGCTTTCCAGTTCCTGATCGGCATGGTCCATTTCTCGGAAGCTTTTTCCATGGCCAGATAGATTACCTTCATGACTGACTCATCAGTCCGAAAAATCTTCCGGTTCTTGATCGCCTTACGAATGACGC
>NZ_LUKQ02000753.1 GCF_001647025.1 Endozoicomonas atrinae | reverse complement strand
ATTTACGATTCCGCTTTTTCTGGGAGATATGCGCAAGCCAACCGGTTTGACCGTCTTTCTGGGTGTATTTTTCGATGCTCATCATAACCGGCGATCTCCCTTTTGTGGCAATCATTGTCCGTCAGCGGCCTGCTTTCCGACGGTGCGCAATTATTCCCCAGACGTGATCCAAAAACCTTGATACGTATCAATACTTATTATCGGCGGATTCGCATTTCTGATGCTACTGAAATTTCAGTCAGTCTATGGTCGAAAAGAGAAGTATGAGGGGGGATGGGATATATGATGGAGGGAGGAACAGGGGAAAAAAGCTGACACTATCTGGGGGACAGATATCAGCAAGAAACTCCATGGCAAATTCATATCCTGCTTTGTCTTGTTTCACAAGTCAGTATTGTTAACAGCCCACGTTTGGTGGCATGGTTAGGTAAAGGCTTGCTCAATTCAAAACTGGGAAGCCAGTTGAACCTGATACTGCGTGAGATACCCAAGCGGCAAAGTGGGGCTAATAACAACCGCAGTCAGAGCCGGGAGCGATCCTTGTGATGGGTGAGA
The DNA here is from genome assembly GCF_001647025.1 of Endozoicomonas atrinae. Lineage (GTDB taxonomy): Bacteria > Pseudomonadota > Gammaproteobacteria > Pseudomonadales > Endozoicomonadaceae > Endozoicomonas > Endozoicomonas atrinae. The sequence goes on along the minus strand of NZ_LUKQ02000753.1, from coordinate 13 downwards.
CAATCTATGAGCC
>NZ_LUKQ02000752.1 GCF_001647025.1 Endozoicomonas atrinae | reverse complement strand
GGAAGTGCTTTTGACAACAAGAGCACTGATCCAGAGTAAGGGGCGCTGGGAACAACTTTGGTCTGAGTTCATGACTGGAAAGGTTGAAGCTAACCTATGAGTCAGTTATCAAATTGAGAGAGCACCCGGCAAAGGTGATCCATTCGGGCAACAAATGTGTCAAGATGCTTCTGGGTTCTTTCGGTACACTCAAGGTGTCGTTCCATATGCGCCTGCTGTTTGCAGAACAACTCGACAATATCACGAAACTGGCTAAGCACATGAGATTGAAAAGCTTCAAACTCTTCTTTCTTGATGTATTCCTGCATTGCTTTTCTCGCTCTTCCAGCCAACAGCTGAATCTTTGCAAATAATGAAAACAACGCTAACGTTCTGAGCAGCTTTCAGTATCAAGCGAAAGGATTAATTCAGCGTTGAATCCATTTAGTATTCTTCTGTTAAACAATAGTCCGGACAGTTTTCCGAAATAGGCAACCATGAGAGGAATCAACCAGAGTAGAGAATCCTAATAATCTATCTGTTGATACCTCCTCTCATGGAAATCATAGTTAAGTCTGCTCTGGACAGTA
>NZ_LUKQ02000751.1 GCF_001647025.1 Endozoicomonas atrinae | reverse complement strand
CGGGTACGTAATATGGATTACTGGAAGATCGAGTTGCCTGACTGAGAGCTTCCCAGTTATCCACAAAATCCGTGGATAAACCGGTATACAACCTGTTAACCCATAATCCCACGTCGGATGTTCCGTGCAGCCCAGAGGAGGTTGAACGGTAGATCAACAGCTTTATCATTTTTTAGCCGGGTGTGGTATCCCGATAACGGTAGCCTATTCAGTTGTCCGGGCTGTCGAATGGCCACTTCCCTTGTGCTGCAAGTGATGTAAGCGATCTATAAATTTCATACAGGTACGAAACCTAATGGAGAAATTTACATCATTCGATCGCAGTACTGACACCATTACCACCATCGACCAATTCGGCGTGACCAGCAGCTCTGATATTGAGTCTTTTATCCGTTCCGGGAAAATGGCAACGCTGTCATGGCAGTGCAAGGCCAGGCTCTATCCGTACCTGAAAGGGCGTAAGGATATTGTTGCAGACCGTGGCGTAGGTGGCGGCCACAATTTTTCCCTGGTGGGTGATCAGCCGCTGCTGGTCTACCTGTGGGGGCTGTATATGGCCACACTGATTCT
>NZ_LUKQ02000750.1 GCF_001647025.1 Endozoicomonas atrinae | reverse complement strand
CGTTTTCTTCACCGGTGGCGGATATATCCAGCAGCACCATACGACCACTGACCCGGGCTTCCAGATTGATGTATTCGTCCAGCTCCATATTGGGCCAGAAGTTAACCAGCTGAATCGTGCTGTTTTTTGAGCCGAGGCGGTCTACCCGGCCAAATCTCTGAATAATGCGGACCGGGTTCCAGTGAATGTCATAGTTGATCAGGAAGTCGCAATCCTGCAGGTTCTGACCTTCGGAGATGCAGTCGGTGGCGATCAGAATATCAATCTCATCGCCGGGGCTGTCATTCACTTTGCTTCGTTCTTTGGAGACGGGCGAGAAGGCCGTTAACAGGTTGTTCAGGTCACTGCTGACGCCAGCGAGCGTGCTTTTGTTGCTGCCTGCTCCGGTGACCAGCGCCGAATGCAGCCCGAGCTGCTGGCTGACCCACGGCGCAATGTGCTGGTACAGGTATTGGGCGGTATCCGCAAAGGCGGTGAAAATAATCACCTTTTTATTGCCCGGGTTCAGAGGCTGCTGACATTTACGCTCAATGATGGCTTGCAGGCGATGCAACTTGGCATCCCGCTTTG
>NZ_LUKQ02000749.1 GCF_001647025.1 Endozoicomonas atrinae | reverse complement strand
CGTTTTCTTCACCGGTGGCGGATATATCCAGCAGCACCATACGACCACTGACCCGGGCTTCCAGATTGATGTATTCGTCCAGCTCCATATTGGGCCAGAAGTTAACCAGCTGAATCGTGCTGTTTTTCGAGCCGAGACGGTCTACCCGGCCAAATCGCTGAATAATGCGGACCGGGTTCCAGTGAATGTCGTAGTTGATCAGGAAGTCGCAATCCTGCAGGTTCTGACCTTCGGAGATGCAGTCGGTGGCGATCAGAATATCAATCTCATCGCCGGGGCTATCATTCACTTTGCTTCGTTCTTTGGAGACGGGTGAGAAGGCCGTTAACAGGTTGTTCAGGTCACTGCTGACGCCAGCGAGCGTGCTTTTGTTGCTGCCTGCTCCGGTGACCAGTGCCGTATGCAGCCCGAGCTGCTGGCTGACCCACGGCGCAATGTGCTGATACAGGTATTGGGCGGTATCCGCAAAGGCGGTGAAAATAATCACCTTTTTATTGCCCGGGTTCAGAGGCTGCTGACATTTACGCTCAATGATGGCTTGCAGGCGATGCAACTTGGCATCCCGCTTTG
>NZ_LUKQ02000748.1 GCF_001647025.1 Endozoicomonas atrinae | reverse complement strand
TCGTGGAATACCGTCACGGCGTCTTCGTCGACTCCGAAGCAGGCTGGCAACCCGTCGCCAAATTCAAGTTCTGGCAAAACAAAGGCGAGTACACTCCAGGCACCGCCTACGAAATACACGACATCGTAACCCACAACGAGAACTGGCTGATCTGCACCGAAGCCCACACCGGTACCGACCCCATCGTCGGCCTCTACTGGGACACTCTCTTCAACGCCGACTACATCAAGTCCGTACAAGCGGACGTCACCAGCAAACTCAACGACACCGAAACCAAACGGGCCGAAGTCGAAGCCAACCAGCAGGACGTCGCCACCCGACAGACCGACATCATCACCCGTCAGGCGGACATCACCACCAGGCAGGCAGACATCACCGCCATCCAGTCTGACGTCACCGCCAAACAGACCGATGTCACTACCAAACATGGCGAAGTAGAAACCAGCCGTCAGGACGTGGAGACCCGACAAACTGACATCATCGCCCGTCAATCCGACATCACCACCAAACAGACCGACATCACCACCAAACACACGCAAGTCGAAGCCGACAGAGCGGAAGTGGAAACCCGC
>NZ_LUKQ02000747.1 GCF_001647025.1 Endozoicomonas atrinae | reverse complement strand
TCAATACCGCAGAAGTGGTCGGAAAAATCGACGTAACCACAGGCTGGTGTGAGCTTCAGTTTACCGATGGCAGCTCTCCTGAAGAGAAGCCAATCTACGTTATCCCGCAGAGTGTCCGTTATAACTGTGTCGTAGAAACCAGCCTGCCTCTGGATGCGGAATTAATCGGGCTCGATCCGGTTCGCCTGCCTCCTGATGGCAAGGTGCCTATCTATCGTGCCGGGGATATTGTGGTCATCAGCCACACGGCAAGCACCGATGCAGGTACACCAACGGCCGGTCAGGTGATCAACCTGGCTCGTGACCATCAGGCGGAAATCGTGGTGGAAGACAGCAGCGGGGCTCTGCTGGTCAGCGATCAATACACCGTCGATAGAGAGGCAGGAACCGTTACCTTTGCCGATCCATTGAGCCTGATTGATGCTGGCAGCAGCCCTCTGACAGCTCCATTCACCATTAAGGATCGGGTTGAGCACATGAGTGTTTTAAGTGACGTTCAGATCAACGGCGACCTCTCCATTATCTCCCCGGTGCCTTGGGATTTACCCGCCTCCGAAACTACGGTCAGCAGTGCAG
>NZ_LUKQ02000746.1 GCF_001647025.1 Endozoicomonas atrinae | reverse complement strand
CCGGGCTATCCGCATCGACGACCACGACACCATAGCCTGTCACTATTGCCCAGTTGGTGTGTGGGAAAAGCGTTGTCCATTGCTCGATCTGACTGTCATCAGGCGCCTCATCCTGATACTGCTTCCAGCGATAGCGTGGGGCTTTTGGCCAGTCCGTCTTGGCCTGTTCGTAATCATCATTGCATCGGACCTCGACAAACCATGAGGGAGGCTCTTCAAAAGGTGAGCCGAGAGGAAAGATCGAAAGACCGGCTTCGTTGAGTTTCCAAGCCTCGGTAGTCGTATCTGGCAAGTTCGCTTCCATGACGTTTGCTTCCTGTTTTAGTTATTTTGGTTTTCAAAGTAAGCGGCACACTCCGCACACATCGAACAACCGGGAACCGCTATCTGTCTCGCTGAGGGTATTTGGAGTCCACATTCCTCGCAGTTATCAGCGGATTCCTGTGTTGTTAGTTGGCGCTTTTGCTGGTGGCTTTTCAGCAGGTCAGCAGGGCTTCCATTTCCCGTTCTTGGTACTGACCCGCCTTGTCTGCATCATCCATCAACAGGCTCTTGTCCATCGGCGGTCAGCATGTCCGG
>NZ_LUKQ02000075.1 GCF_001647025.1 Endozoicomonas atrinae | reverse complement strand
GAAAATCAACATCATTAAAACCTTCGGGTAGCTGTGGTCGACGAGACATCTGTTCTAGATAATGCATGGTAATGATGCCTAAGCATAGTTGGCGGCAGCTTAAGGATTTAGAAAATGCGATTGGTATTATTTTTCCACCAGATCTATTTTTGCAGCCTACCAGAGAAAACAACCTTAATATTGGCTGATTCGGAAGTTCTTATGTCATCAGTTTTGTCACTGTTAACCAAACCTTTTACCGGTGGTGATGGCTCGGATAGATTACCTTCTTCTGTGCCTGAATTATGTGCAGGTAATATGGGAGGGCGTGAGGTTAAAGAATCCTGCTCGAGTACTGCTGCTGTTAATCGGAGTATCACACCCAGTACGACAGGGAAAGATTTATGCGTGAGATTGGCCAAAGTATTTATAGCTGGTGCCTTGTTTCTCAATCAGCTTCCGTTATGTGCTTCATCATCGGTAACACCTATTAACCCACATTTGTCTACTTCAGGTGCAGGTGATGGAGAGGACTCAGTATGGTCTGACCCAGCTTTCTCTATTCCTTTTGCTATCGGGGTTGCTTTAGCTGGGGGGCTGCTTTGCATGGGTATTTACGAATGTATTTCTAGATGTACGGTTGGTGAGGAAGGTGCTCAAAGGAGAGAACCAAGTGTTATCTATAGACCCTCCAGCAGCGCAAGCCTACCTGATCCAAGCCATCAATCAGCTACTGTGTCTCTTGATTTAACTTCTGGGGGGGCGGGAAGTGACCCATCTCAATCACAGGTGACTGCCGAAGTATACTCACCCTTACCCGAGATGGCCGGGGCGTTTGAGCTTACTGAAACAAAAAGTCGAAAAAGAGAAAGTGATGAGCAACCATTACTTTGAACAAGGATGGTTATCAGCTTGCTAGTAGAGTCTGGCTGTTTTTTAACCTGCTTCCAGACTTATTTAACATCAGGAATATTATTAGGAATAGCCCACAATATAATCCAGTGAATAGTCTTGGTTAAAAGAACATTTTTAACAGCAGTAGTTATTGTCGGTGAATCAAATTAAGATTCAACATATTCCAATATGTTGATGTCTCGGATACATGAATCAGCCACGAATAACGATAGAATCATTTGGCCCGGGAAGTTGCCACCATCTGGGAGCTAACTTTCTGAATCAGCAGCTGCACCCAGCGCTTCCTGCTTCTGCTGCAGGTGTGAATTTTGCGGTATATGCACCGGAAGCGTCAGCCATGATGCTGTGTCTGTTTGACAGCACTGGAGTGGAGCAGCGTATTCCCATGCATGGCCCTGAAAAGGGCATCTGGCATGTATTGGTTAAAGGGTTACAGGAAGGTCAGGCCTATGGTTATCGCGCCGATGGCCGTTGGGCTCCTGATGAGGGGTTGCGCTTTAATATTAATCAACTGCTGGTGGATCCTTATGCCCGTGAGGTTAAAGGTGCTATTAACTGGCAGCCAGCTGTCTATGATTACTCAGGAAAGGAAAGAAATCACTGGTTGTTCAATGATCAGGATAATGGCCATTTGCTGCCCAAATCAGTGGTCAGGACAGATCAGTTTGACTGGCAGTCCGTTACCAGACCAGAAATTTCTCATGATGACAGTATTATCTACGAGAGCCATGTAAAGGGCTTTACCCGTCAGCATCCCGCTATTCCAGAAGCGTTGAGAGGAACTTATCTGGGGATGTGTCACCCCGTAGTGATTGATTATCTCAAGGACCTGGGTGTCAATACGGTTGAGCTGCTGCCCGTTACCAGCTTTCTCAGCGAGCCAAGATTACGGAAACTGGGCTTGAAAAACTACTGGGGCTACAACCCTCTTTGTTTTATGGCACCAGAGCCGTCGTACGCTATCGATGACCCTGTCGATGAACTGAAGACAATGGTTCGTGAGCTGCACCGTGCCGGTATTCGGGTGGTGATGGATGTCGTTTACAACCATACCTGTGAAGCGGGCTCTGATGGTCCAAGCCTCAGTCTGAGAGGACTGGCTGAGAAAGATTACTATCTGCTGGATCATCACGGTGGGCACCTGGTTACTACCAACTATAGCGGCTGTGGAAATACCCTGAACTTTGACTGTGCCCAGACCATTAAGCTGGTGATGGATAGCCTGCGGTATTGGGCTGAGCAGTATCAGATCGATGGCTTTCGATTTGATCTGGCGCCGACCATGGCCAGACGACACCGGCAGTTCGATGCTCACAGTGCATTCTTTCAGGCAGTATTTCAGGACCCGGTTCTGTCTACCCGACAGATGATTGCAGAGCCCTGGGATCTTGGGCCTGAAGGTTACCGACTGAAGGGCTTCCCAAGAGACTGGCATGAGTGGAATGACCGTTACCGGGATGGTATTCGTTCATTCTGGCGTGGTGATAAGGATCAGGTCGTTGATATTGCCTGGCGCCTGACTGGCTCCAGGGACCTGTTTGGGCGTGGCAGGCCTGCCGGAAGCGTTAACTATATCTGTAGCCATGATGGTTTTACTCTTCACGATCTGGTGTCCTTTGAGCACCGGCACAACCTGGCGAATGGTGAAGGCAACCGGGATGGTGATCAGCATAATCTGTCCTGGAATTACGGTGTTGAGGGGGCTTCCAGTGATCCCGCTGTTCAGAAGCTCAGATTGCGTGCACGTAAAAATCTGCTGACAACACTGATGTTTTCTAGAAGTATCCCCATGCTCATGGCAGGGGATGAGTTTGGCAACAGTCAGCATGGCAATAATAATGCTTACTGTCAGGATAACCCGATTGGCTGGGTTGATTGGTCATGGCTGGCTGAAGTCAGCGGCAATAACAATGAGAACCCTGATGGTGCAGAGCTGCAGAAGTTCACATCAATGCTCATTCATTTGCGTAAGTCAGAGCCATTACTGGGGATTCGTTATCAGACGGATGACAGCCAATGGCACAGCGCTGTGCTCGATTGGTTTAACACTCATGGCATACCTCTGACAGCAGCAATGCTGCCTGATGAGCGAGGTCATGCACTGGTGATGCGATACCGCTGTCCTGTGGATAGCCAGCCAAGCCTGGTGCTATTGGTCAATAATGAGGTTGAAACCCGGCGCTTCAACTTGCCAGATACAGGCAATACCGTTCGTTGGCAGCGAGTTTTATCCACAGATCTGGATAATACAGAGGCTTTTCGGGAAGAGATGGTCTTGAATCAGGGCTGGTATGAAGTACCAGGACACACTGTGGTGGTTGTTAAAGAGTTGATCTAGCAGTCTGTCGTGCTTAACCGCCCATTATCTCATAATAATGGGCGTATGTTGAATCAGTAATAAACGGCAATGCATCCGTATAAAATAGTCGGTATCGTGAGCATTATTACATGCTTATAGACTGATGCTCTGCTTTTGTTTGTGTTGGGTGGCGGTTTTTTCTGTTAATTTCTGCGAGGTGGGCGGATTATTCTCTGCCTTATTAAAGAAATAGTATAGAAAATAACCATGAGCGGTAAATGTGAGCTGACTTTTATCTTTCAAAAATGATGAATGGTTTGCATTTTCATGGTTATAAAGTGTTGGTTTTTCTTGCTGTCAGCCGACCTGAGCATTTTCTGCCATTTTATTACTGAGGAACCGCCATGCATCCGCTCGCAGGCCAACCCGCCACTGATGACCTTCTGGTAAATATCCCCCGGCTGGTCAGTGACTATTATACGATACAGCCTGATCAGGCAGAAAGCAGTCAACGTGTCGCTTTTGGCACATCGGGTCATCGTGGAACCTCTTCCAATGGCTCGTTTAATGAAGCCCATATTCTGGCTGTCAGTCAGGCGATCTGTGAATATCGCTGTGCTCATGGAATCGAAGGCCCTGTTTTTGTCGGTATGGATACCCATGCTCTTTCTGAGCCTGCCTTAATCAGCGCTGTTGAAGTGTTTGCTGCGAATGATCTGGATGTCATGATTGATCAGGAACGTGGCTACACACCAACGCCTGTTATTTCTCATGCTATCGTTTCCTACAATCGCAGTCACAGCAAGCTCGCAGATGGGGTCGTAATTACCCCCTCTCACAATCCACCGGAAGATGGCGGCTTTAAATATAACCCTCCCCATGGTGGCCCTGCGGGCAGTGACATTACTGGCTGGGTTGAACAGCGAGCTAATGAGCTGATCGCTGAAAACCTTTCTGGTGTTAACCGGGTGTCGTTCGAACAGGCGCTTAGGTCAGGCAAAGTCCACAAGTATGATTTTATTACACCTTATGTGAATGACCTGGAACATGTTCTGGATATGGAAGCCATTGCCAGCGGTAAACTGAGCATCGGTGTTGATCCTCTGGGCGGTTCAGGCTTGCATTATTGGGGACCTATTGCTGATCGCTATGGTCTTGATCTGACGCTGGTCAGCAAGAAAATTGATCCAACTTTTTCTTTTATGCACCTGGATAAGGATGGCAGGATCCGTATGGACTGTTCATCCGCCTCCGCGATGGCCGGGTTGATCAACCTCAAAGATGACTTTGATATTGCTTTCGGGAATGATCCGGACTTTGATCGCCACGGTATAGTGACTCGTGGTCATGGATTGCTGAACCCAAACCACTATCTGGCCGTTGCCATCCAGTACCTTTATACCCACCGTCCTCAATGGTCTTCTGATGCGACAATCGGTAAGACGCTGGTGTCCAGTGCCATGATTGATCGTGTTGCCAACGGTCTGGGTCGCACAGTAACCGAAGTTCCCGTCGGGTTTAAGTGGTTTGTTGATGGTCTCTCGGAAGGCTCCATGGCGTTTGGCGGGGAAGAGAGTGCTGGAGCGTGCTTCCTGCGCCGGGATGGGAATACCTGGTGTACAGATAAAGATGGTTTCATCATGGCGTTGCTGGCAGCAGAAATTACGGCCGTTACCGGGCGTGATCCAGGTGAGCATTACCAGGAGCTTACACAGAAATACGGTGCTCCGGTTTACCAGCGCCTTGATGCTGTTGCTAATGATGCCCAGAAGAAGGTCCTGTCCGCATTGAGTCCGGAGCAGGTTAAAGCGGAAAAGCTGGCAGGTGACCCAATCATTGCCCGTTTGACCCATGCTTCTGGCAATGGCGCCGCGATTGGCGGTCTGAAAGTGGTTACCGAGCGGGGCTGGTTTGCTGCCAGGCCCTCCGGAACTGAAGCCGTTTATAAAATATATGCCGAAAGTTTTGAAGGGAAAGAGCACCTTTCCCATCTGCAAAGTGAAGCTCAGGAGATTGTCGCCGAAGTCTTTAAGGCAAATGGTGTGTGACTTTTTATTCACTACAGGCGTGTAGCTGAATCAGTCGCAGCATTGGAATACTTTGTCTGAGGCCAGCATAGGGGTGCTGGATTTCAGGCAAGTGGGGGATTCTTCCGGGGTAGTGCTTTATTCAATAGCCCGGAATGGGTCAGGGATTGACCTTAATACTTTCAGATCATAATGCAGATAACAGGAAAATCGACCATGGCATCAGTCCTTTCCATGATCCTGGCCGGGGGAGAAGGATCCAGGCTTGCTCCACTCACGGGGATGAGAGCAAAACCTGCGGTTCCTTTTGGCGGACAATATCGAATCATCGACTTTGTACTGAGTAATTTTGTGAACTCCGATCTTCACAAGATTTACCTGATTACTCAGTTCAAGTCGCACTCTTTGAGCAAGCACTTGCAACGTTGCTGGCGTATTGCCGGTCTGGCGGACAAGTTTATTGATACGCTGCCAGCCCAGATGAATACCGGCAGTGACTGGTATCAGGGCACAGCGGATGCGGTGTATCAAAACCTGAATCACATTGAGTCGCACAATCCTGATCTGGTCTGTGTGTTTGGTGGTGATCATATCTACACCATGGATGTGCGGGATATGGTTCAGTATCACCAGCAGCACAGCGCTGATCTGACCGTTGCGGCGATTCCTGTACCTGTCGATCAGGCCCATCACTTCGGTATTATCGAGGTTGACGAAGATGGCCGTATGATCGGCTTTGCAGAAAAGCCTAAGGAAAATGTGAAAACCATTCCCGGAAACCCGGACTTTGTGCTGGCTTCAATGGGTAACTACGTATTCACCAAAGAGTGTCTGGTGAAAGAGCTGCTGGATGATCATGCCAATGAAGGGTCTGACCACGACTTTGGCAAAAACATCATTCCATCCCTTTACCCGCGGGCAAAAGTCATGGTGTATGACTTTTCCAAAAATGCAGTTCCCGGTGGCAAAAACAATGGTTACTGGCGCGATGTAGGAACCATTGATTCATTCTGGGAAGCGAATATGGATCTGCTGACCAGTGAGCCGCCCATCGACCTGCACAATCAGGACTGGCCGATTCGCACCTATATTCCACCCTATCCACCGGCGCTGATCGCTTTTGACCGTGAAGAACGTGAGGGTCAGATCAACAACTCCATGGTGGGTGTGGGTTGCGTATTCCATGACACCTATATGCATCGCAGTGTGGTAGGCTACAACGTCAAGATTGGCGACAATACCCGAATTACCGAATCGGTTATTCTGCCCAATGTCACCATTGGTGAAGGCGTAGTACTGAATCGGGTTATTGTTGATAAGCGTGTAGAAATTGCACCGGGAACCCGCATCGGTGTGGATCGTGAAGAGGATCTTAAGCGCTTCAAGGTCACTGATTCTGGTCTGGTGGTTATTCCCAGAGGAACAAGAGTTGGGTTCTGATTTGAAAATACTTTTTGCAGTTTCAGAGCTGGCAGGTATTGTCAAAACCGGAGGGCTGGCCGATGTGGCCGGCGCTCTCGGGCCCTGGATGCGCAAGCTCGGAAATGATGTCCGGGTGATTATGCCCGCTTACCGTCAGGCTCTGGAAGCGTTGACAACGGATGTTGTTGGGGTTGGAGAGGTTTGTCTCGGTTCATATGGCAACATGGGTTTTGCCATAAGACAGGGGGAGTTTGAAGGCGTCCCGGTTTACCTGATTGAGCACAACCAGTACTTTGACCGCAGTGGCCTCTACACCCATGAGGGTGAAGGTTTTGGTGATAACACTGAGCGGTTTGCCTTCTTTTGTAAGGCTGCGCTTCAGGCCTGTCAGATTTTAAGCTTTAAACCGGATATTATTCATGGCCATGACTGGCAGTCGGCACTTTTGCCGTACTATCTGAAAATCCATGAGTCTGGAAATGCCTTCTTTGCTGATACACGGACTGTCCTGACCATTCATAATGGTGCGTATCAACAGCATACAGACAGTGCCTTACTGGACGTCCTGGGTATTGATCACCACTGGTATACCCCGGATTTCTTTGAAGACCATGGGCATATTAATCTGCTCAAGGGGGGGATTGCCTTTGCGGATAAAATCACAACTGTGAGCCCAAGGTATGCTGAAGAACTCCAGACGGATCTTGGATCTCATGGTCTTGCTCATGTCATCGGGCGAAGAAAACAGGATTTTTCCGGTATTCTTAATGGCTGTGATTATCAGGAGTGGAACCCTGAAATGGACGCCTTGCTGCCAGCCAATTACTCTCTGGATGATCTTTCTGGCAAGCAGGTCTGTAAGCAGGTTTTGCAGGAGCGGCTCCAGTTGCCGGTGATCGCAGATAAGCCTTTGTATGGGCTGGTCAGTCGCCTTGCTGAGCAGAAAGGTTTTGCTTATCTGATACCCGCCCTGTGGCAGCTTCTGCAGGGTGATGTTCAGGTGGTTCTCCAGGGATCAGGTGATCGGGCTACCGCTGCTGAGCTGAATCGGTTGGTCAGTGCTTTTCCCGACAAGTGCCGCTTTGTTGAGGCTTATGACAACCGTCTGGCTCATCTGATCGAAGCGGGTTCTGACTTTTTCCTGATGCCATCCCTGTTTGAGCCCTGTGGCCTTAATCAGATGTACAGTATGAAGTACGGTACCCTGCCTGTTGTGCGGGCTGTTGGTGGGCTGGTGGATTCTGTCAAAGGTTATGGTTCAGCAGCAGAGGGCGCAACCGGGTTTATGTTTGATTCGGCTGATAGTGATGCCCTGCTGCATTGCCTCAATCAGACCCGAGTTGTCTATCAGGATAGTCAGCTCATGAGTCGATTGGTGAGTAATGCCATGTCTGAGTCATTTACTTGGGAACAGTCAGCTCAGGATTACCTAGAGGTTTATCGAACCGCTCTGAATGTTGAATCTTGAGGAAAAGCGGAAGGCTGAGGTTCTCAGCCTTCCAGATACAAGTTTGCCCTGTCTTCTCGAATAAGAGCGCTTTCAGGCCATAAGGAGTCAATCTGATTTTGACGACAGGCAATTTTTGCACTGAAAAAAACAACGCTATGAATATCGCAGTATCATCCACAACATCTTCAGCAGCACCATCTGTAACAGCAGGGGCCGCCATAACGCCTGTGGTGTCAGATCTGGCTAACAGTCAGTGTGCAACCCCCTTTGATGAACTGGGGCTGCATCCTCATCCAGAAGGAAAGGGTCTGGTCATTCGCGCATGGCGCCCGGATGCCGCAATGGTTGAGGTTTTTGACCACCGCACCGGCAAGTTGCTGGGCGAGATGAGTCGTAATGAGGCTGGTGTGTTTGAGCTGCATCTGCCCAGAAGAAAAAAAACGTTTCTTTATCAGCTGGCTATCCATTGGGCTAATGGCCACAGCTTTGTGGTTTATGATCCGTACTGTTTTGGGGAGTATATTCTTGCCCAGTCAGATATTGAGCCGGAAGGACTTTATCGACATCTTGGTGCCCAGGTGGTCTCTCACAAGGTGAACAGCAAACTGAATATACAGGGTGTGCTGTTCAAGGTTTTCGCACCTTATGCCCGCTCTGTGAGTATTGTGGGAAGCTTTAACGGCTGGGATGATCGACTCCATCCAATGGCCAGCGCTGATGATGGTATCTGGCGCCTGTTTGTGCCCGGCGTTCAGCCCGGAGATCACTATAAATACGCTATCCGTGATTACCACGGTAATCAGCTGCCCCTGAAAACTGATCCTTTTGCCCGGCATATTGAGCAGTGGCCTGGACTGGCTTCTGTTGTTCAGGGTGTCGAAAGCTATTCCTGGAAAGACCAGAAATGGATGAGTAAAAGAAAAGACAGGGGCGATGAAGAGCAGCCTTTCTCTATTTACGAGGTGCATGCAGGCTCATGGAAAAGAAAAGAGAATAATGATTTCCTTACTTTCCGTGAACTGGCCGATGAGTTGATTCCTTATGTTACAGACATGGGCTTTAGTCATATTGAGTTGCTGCCTGTGTCAGAGCATCCGTTGTTTGATTCCTGGGGTTATCAGCCGGTGGGTCTTTATGCGCCCAGCAGCCGTTATGGTTCACCAGATGATTTCCGCTATTTTGTGGATAAGTGTCACCAGAAGGGCATTGGGGTCATCCTGGATTGGGTGCCTGCCCACTTCCCCAGTGACGACCATGGGCTTGCCAGGTTTGATGGTTCATCACTCTATGAGCATCCAGACCCTCGCCGTGGCTGGCATCCTGACTGGCAAACCTGTATTTATGATTTTGGTAAGCCATGGGTTCAGGACTTTCTGATCAGTAATGCCCTTTACTGGCTGGATGAATTTCATATTGATGGTCTTCGTGTAGATGCGGTTGCCTCCATGCTCTATCTGGATTACTCAAGGAATCACGGTGAATGGGAAGCCAATATTCATGGTGGTAATGAGAATCTGGAAGCCGTGGCGTTCCTGAAAAAGTTCAATGAGAAGGTTCATGCTGCATTCCCGGATGTAATGACCATTGCAGAGGAGTCAACAAGCTGGCCAGGTGTCTCCAAAGCGGTTGCTGACGGTGGGCTTGGATTTGACTTCAAATGGAACATGGGATGGATGAATGACACGCTTGAGTATATGAAGCTTGATCCTGTCTATCGTCAGCATCATCATGGTCAGATGACGTTCAGTACGGTTTATGCCTGGAGTGAGCATTTTGTTCTACCCCTGTCCCATGATGAAGTGGTTCATGGTAAGGGCACTATTTTGACCCGTATGCCGGGTGATGATTGGCAGCGCTTTGCCAACCTGCGGGCTTATCTGGCATTTATGTATGCACATCCCGGTAAAAAACTGCTCTTTATGGGGGCTGAACTGGGTACCCATAAAGAGTGGAATCAGAATACGGCGCTGGACTGGAATTTACTGGAGAATCCGGAAGGGTTTAATGCGGGTATTCAGAGGCTGGTTAAAACGCTTAACCGGCTTCATGGTTCAGAGTCTGCGATGTTTGCAGGTGATCTCAAGACAGAGGGCTTTGCCTGGACAACTGGAGACGACAGCAGTCAGAGTGTTCTTGTGTTCCGCCGCTATGATAATGAGGGGCAGTCTGTGCAGGTTATTTGTAATCTGACACCGGTTGTTCGTGAGAATTATCGTATTGGTGTTCCCGAAGCTGGCCGGTATTCTGAAGTGTTGAATACGGACGATGTGGGCTTTGGTGGAAGCGGTGTTACGGCAGGAGAGCAGCTTGAAGCGGAGGAAGTCCCTATGCATCATCTGCCATACAGCCTTTCTCTTACATTGCCGCCTTTGGCCACCGTGATCCTTAAGTGTTCCTGATATCTGTTTAATGTACTGGCTCCGTCAAAGTGACGTAGCCAGTTATCCTGGATAGTCCCCTGATCAGGAGTGAACCATCCTGGCGCCTTTGCAGCTTGGGTAGGTGCTGCATACCCAGCATTCCAGGCCTGCCTGAGGGCCTTTTTTGAGCGTTCGCAATTTCATGGGGCTATGGCATTTGGGGCATTCCGGATCAACGATGGTCTCGACTTCAGCAATAGCTTCTCTTGGAGTAGGGAGTTCGTATTCTGGAGTGCCTTCCTCTTCAAATCCGCAGGTAGCGAGAACAGTGCGCCTTAGTTCTGTAACATCCCGCCAGGGCTTCATGTCATATTCGAGCAATGGCAGGTCTGCAGCTTCACAGAGCTGACGTAATAGCTTGAATTCTTTTGAGTTGGACTTAGTGTTGTATGGGATGAGGTTAATCACACAGCAGACTTCCATCTTTCGACGGTGATAGAGCACAAAATCAAACCGGCGATTTCTTTTGATATTAAGTGCCATTGCGGTACGGCTGAACTTACCGGATTGAAGAACATCTCCAACGGGTAAAGAAGGCAAAACCATCAAATGACTGCGAACGGCAATATCCAGCTGGCCAAAAAAAGCACGCTTGTCCTGTTCAAACAGAAGTGTGTTGGTTTTGGCTTTGAAAGGGCTGAAAGTAAGCCATAGATACCAGGCAATCGCTGCAATAATAATCAGAGAGCCTGAAAGAACGAGGGGGAAACTGTCCAGCAGCACTGCACTACCTTGTCTTGGATTTATGAGTCAATGATTTATGAAAAACGTGGCTCTTTCAAAAACGTCAACAACAGCCTCCCCACAAATAATGCGATGGTGAGAGCGAAGACCAGTATGACTAATCATTGGCGATGCAGAATGTGCACTTGTGATTTTAACCGGCATAATGGCCGGAAAGAGCAGTCCTGATCAGCTGCCTGAACAGCCAGACATTCTTTTTATAAAAGAGTGACTGGAAATAATAGCAACAAATATTCTTTTGTCATAATAGGTGTTTCTCCACAATGAATAGTACTGTGGAGAATTACACACTACTGTCTTACAAAAGAGTATTCGGGCAGCTTAAATCCTGTTTAAACTGGGAATGACTCTTCCTGAGTTGCACTCTGAGTGCTTTCACTGGCAGTGCCATTGCCGTTATCGGGTACGACTTTAGTGGCGATCAGGCCTTTAGGGCCGTGGCCGATCTCAAAGCTGACCACCTGGCCTGCTTTCAGTGTTTTAAAGCCGTCCATATCAATGACAGAGTAATGAATGAGAACATCCTGATTCTCTGTCGCTTCCTGCGCCTGGATAAATCCATACCCTTTGGGGTTATTAAACCACTTGACTGTACCTACCAGCATAGCTTCCATTTCCTTCTTGGTCGCTTCCATACAGCTTAAATCCTTCAAATATTACATTGAAGGAACTGCTGGGAAACTGCAACCCTTGTTGTTTTATTTTTTGGCATTTTTTTATGGTTATTCATAAAAAGTGTCGTCCTTGCCACTTTAATCCCATTATCTCTGCTGAAACCCATCTCGATAAATGGAGCTGAACTACAGACTGCCAGAAAAGGGAACTTACAATATAACATCATAAATTGTTTTTGTAATAGTCCTGTTTAGGCTTTATCTGCTGATGTTGCAGGCTTTTTCAGGTTTTTTTCTTGTGAGGGTATTAGGCCTGGAACAACGTCTTGCCTCACACCTATGACCAATAGGGTGTGACAGATGATTGCTTTTACAGTGGATAATAATTGCTATTTTTAAGCTGTATTTGTACGACAGACTACAATTAAAACCTCTGGATATGTTGGGTAAACATCCATGGACCAGCATGATGATTATGATTCCGTTGGTGATGGAAAACTGAGTCTTGCAATACTTATTAAGCTTTTCCTGAGTGGTGTTCAGGTCGTTGGGGGCGGTGTTGCCGGAAGCCTGTCCTTGATAGCAGACTCGATACATAACCTTGGTGATGCAGGTGCAATCCTGGTGGCTGTCATCGCCAGGAGAATAGGTTGCAAGTCAGCAGATAAGGTTATGACCTACGGATATAAAAGGGCAGATGTTCTTGGGGCTTTAATAAACAGTGTATTTTTATTGATTGTGGGAATTTATCTGATATTTGAGGCTGTAGGTAAGTATTTCTACCCCACGGAAATTGATGGCTGGATCGTTCTGTTGGTTGCTGGTATCGCGCTTCTGGTTAATATCACCACCTCACTGCTAACTTTCAAGGCTGGGGCCAGAAGTGATATCAATATCAATGCGGTATTTATACACAATGCTTCAGATGCGGTTGCCTCTCTGGCCGTCATCGTAGCCGGTGTGCTGATCATCAACTATCAGCTCTATATTTTTGATGTGATAGCAACGATCGGGATATCAATCTATGTGATCTACAACGGCGCTATTCTTTTGAGACGCTGCATTATTATTCTTATGCAGGGGGTTCCCAGTAGCATTGATATTGAAAAGATAAGGACGGCCTTGGAAAGTATTGAGGGTGTGAAAAGAGTTGGTCTTATGCACGTCTGGCAGCTGGACGATAAAAAGATTTTTTTTGAAGGCCGTATTCTGTTGAATGGCGCTGAGCCTGAGATGGTTAAAAGAAAAATCAGGGTGGCATTACGGCATCAGTTCTGCATCAATCACTCGACTCTGGAAACAAAGAGCACCCGTTGTCCCTAGGGGGCGTTACCAACTGGCACAATGATGAGTTGCTTGCCGAGGAAGTTGAGGGATTAATCAGAGAAATGCCTGTCAGGCTGCCTGGTGGCAGCCTGACAGCATGATCAGGAGGCTTTGTCAGGGGATTGCTTCTCCTTGGGTAGAGTATGTTCATATTGAACGATACTTTCTTCGTCCACAGACTCCATTTTCACATCAAAACCCCACAGGCGATGAATGTGTTTAATGATTTCACAGGTGCTTTCCTCATCAAGCGGCCTTCCTTTGTGCATGTAATGACGAAGCGTCAGTGAGCGGTCACCACGGACATCCACATTGTAAACCTGAATATTGGGCTCCCGGTTCCCCAGGTTATATTGTGCGGCCAGGTTTTCCCTGAGCTGACGATAGCCTGAGTCATCATGGATTGCATCCACCTCCAGGTAAGGGTTAACTTCGTTGTCATCAATGCTGAACAGCCGCATATCCCGCATTACCTTAGGCGACAGATATTGAAGAATGAAGCCTTCATCCTTGAAATTCTGCATGGCGAAGTGAACCGCGTCCAGCCAGTCAGTACCTGCCAGGTCCGGGAACCAGGCCCGATCTTCATCCGTCGGGTTCTCACAGATTCGGCGTATATCCCGGAAGATATTGAAGCCCAGAGTGTAGGGATTGATTCCACTGTATCGTGGGTCATCAAAATCTGGCTGGAATACGACACTTGAATGCGAGTGCAGGAATTCCATGATAAAGCCTTCAGTAATCAGGCCTTCATCATACATCTCATGCATCAGGTGGTAGTGCCAGAAAGTCGCCCAGCCCTCGTTCATGACCTGAGTCTGTCGCTGAGGGTAGAAGTATTGAGCAACCTTGCGCACGATGCGGATGATCTCCCGCTGCCAGGTTTCCAGCAGGGGGGCATTCTTTTCAATGAAGTAAAGCAGGTTCTCTTCCGGATCTTTAGGGAAGCGAACCGTTTTTTTCTCCTGTTCACTCTCGCGGACAGGGATAGTTCTCCAGAGGTCATTCAGGTTACGCTGAATGTACTCCTCCCGCTCCTGTGAGCGAGCCTTTTCCTGCTCCGCAGACATCGGGGTTGGTCGAACATAGCGATTAACCCCCTGATTCATCAAAGCATGACAGGCATCCAGTACGTCCTCGACGGCGCTGATGCCGTACTTCTCTTCACATTTGGCAAGATAGCTCTTGGCAAACAGCAGATAGTCAATAATCGCGCTGGCATCTGTCCACTGTCTGAACAGATAGTTACCCTTGAAGAAAGAGTTATGACCATAGCAGGCATGGGCAATAACCAGTGCCTGCATAGGCATGGTATTTTCTTCCATAAGGTACGCTATGCAGGGGTTGGAGTTGATTACTATCTCATACGCCAGACCCATTCGTCCCTGCTGGTAGTTCTGCTGGTTGCTCAAGAAGGTTTTGCCATAGCTCCAGTGGTTATACATCAACGGCATACCCACAGAAGAATAGGCGTCCAGCATCTGCTCAGAACTGATCACTTCTATCTGGTTCGGATAGGTGTCCAGTCTGAACTTGTCGGCCAGCCGGGCAAACTCCCGGTCATAGATCTCCAGTAGCTCGAATGTCCAGTCAGAGCCGGTAGAAAGCGGCTCTTTGCTTTTGTTTGATTTTTTTACAGGTGCTTCAGCTTCCAACATGACTTCCCTCCTTTTTCTCAAATAAACGGCGGAAGGTTGGGTAAATGTCCGCATAACTGCGGATCTGCTGCATGGCAAAATGTCCTGGATGTGCCTGCTCTATGGATTTGTACTCATACCAGAGGTTCTGGTGATGGCGATCTGTGATTTCTACATAGGAGTAGTACTGACAAACCGGGAGCAGTTTTTCCAGAATGATGTCGTGACATTTACTGGAATCTGCTTCCCAGTTGTCACCATCAGAAGCCTGGGCGATGTAGATATTCCACTCGTTGGGGGAATAACGGTCAGTGATGATTTCATCAGTCAGGCGCAGGGCTGTGGATACAACGGTTCCCCCGGTTTCTCTGGCGTAAAAGAAGTCCTGCTCATCACACTCACGAGCTTCGCTGTGGTGCCGTATAAAGACGACCTCTACCGCTTCATAGTTTCTCTCCAGGAACAGGTAGAGAAGCAGGAAGAAGCGCTTGGCCATGTCCTTGATTTCCCGGGTCATGGAGCCTGAAACGTCCATAACACAGAACATCACCGCCTTGCTGGAAGGCTGGGGAACTTTAGCCATATTATTGAAGCGCAGGTCAAAATCATCAATAAATGGCAGGCGCTTCAATTTCTTGTTAAGTACATTGATCTCTTCACGGATTCGACGTGCCTGAAGCTGGTCAACCTCATCCGGGCTGACTTCCATTTCCCGAAGCTCTCGCTTGAGGGTTCTGATCACTTTTCGATCTTTTCCTGACAGGGCTATCCGTCGCGCATGGGCAGCACGCAGTGATCGAACAACATTTAGACGGTCAGGTGAACCAGCTGTCGTGAAGCCCGCCCGCTTTAATTTGTAGTCCGTGCTGTCTTTCAGTTCTTTTCTGACCAGGTTGGGAAGTTCCAGATCGTCAAACAGGTACTCAAGAAATTCATCTCGATTGATCTGGAAAGCAAAATCATCGGCACCTTCACCGCTGTCGCTGGCCTTGCCATCTCCAGTACCCTGACCGCCACCACCCGGCGGTCGCTGAATACGATCGCCCTGGTTAAACTCTTTATTACCCGGATGAACGTGGCCGTGATGGCCGCCCTGACCGTGATGAAAAAAAGGTTCATTCAGGTCTTTTTTCGGGATGGTAATATTGCTGCCGCTTTCAACGTCGGTGATTGAGCGTTGATCAACAGCATCCTGTACTGCCTCTTTAACAAGGCTGCGGTAACGCCTCAGAAAACGCTGTCGATTGACAGTACTCTTCTTTTTTCCGTTGAGGCGTCGGTCAATTATGATGCTCATAAAGACGCTCCCCCGATAGTTGCTGTTCGCTTTATAGTGATTTGCCCTGGGAGGCTGTCCGAGAATAGCTGCCCTACTGCGTTGGCAGGAAACTGGCCTAATAACCCCATTTTGTTTGGCAAATAGCACCACTATTCACCTTACAAAACGGGACTATTATTCTCAATTTTCTGCCATCCTCGCTACGGGCGCCATTCCCGGACAGCCTCCTTATTACAGGGCATGAGAGTTATGCCCGCCTTGCCGGTAATGACAGGCGGGGATCGTTCTTATTGAGACTTGCGAACCCGGATATACCACTCAGATAACAGGCGAACCTGTTTCTCGGTATAGCCATGGGCAACCATTCGTGAGACGAAATCAGCGTGCTTGCGCTGATCTTCCTGAGATCCCTTGGCATTAAAGGAGATGACAGGCAGCAGGTCTTCAGTATTTGAGAACATTTTCTTCTCAATTACGGAGCGCATCTTCTCATAGCTCAGCCAGCTTGGGTTCTTGCCGTCATTATTGGCCCGGGCTCTCAGAACAAAGTTAACCACTTCATTCCGGAAGTCCTTGGGATTGGCAATGCCTGCAGGTTTTTCAATCTTCTCCAGCTCTTCGCTGAGTGCTGAACGGTCAAGAATATGGCCGGTATCCGGATCACGATACTCCTGATCCTGAATCCAGAAATCAGCATAGGTGATGTAGCGATCAAAGATGTTCTGACCGTACTCAGAGTAAGACTCCAGATAGGCGGTCTGAATTTCCTTACCCAGGAACTCGATGTATTTGGGCGTCAGGTACTCTTTGATAAACGACAGATAGCGATCCTGTATCTCTTCCGGGAACTGGTGCTGTTCAATCTGCTGTTCCAGAACATACAGAAGATGAACAGGGTTTGCTGCTACCTCTGATGGGTCAAAGTTGAAGACCTTGGACAGAATCTTGAAGGCGAATCGGGTAGAAAGACCGTTCATGCCTTCATCAACCCCTGCCATGTCCTTGTATTCCTGCAAGGGCTTGGCATTAGGATCGGTATCCTTCAGGTTCTCGCCGTCGTACACCTTCATCTTGGAGTAGATAGAGGAGTTTTCAGGCTCTTTGATACGGGACAGTGTGGTGAACTGTGCGAGCATCTTCAGAGTGTCTGGTGCGCAAGGAGCATCCTTGAGAGAACTGTGTTCAAGCAGCTTCTCATAGATATGGATCTCTTCACTGACCCTTACGCAATAAGGCACCTTGACAATGTTAACCCGGTCAATAAAGGCTTCATTGGTTTTATTATTTCTGAAAGTCTGCCACTCAGATTCATTTGAGTGAGCCAGAAGAACGCCTTCATAAGGAATGGCGCCAAGACCTTCGGTACTGTTGTAGTTACCTTCCTGGGTCGCGGTCAACAGTGGGTGTAACACTTTAATCGGTGCCTTGAACATCTCCACAAATTCCATGATGCCCTGGTTGGCCCGGCACAATGCACCAGAGAAGCTGTAGGCATCAGGATCGTCCTGAGAGTATTCTTCCAATTGGCGAATATCGACTTTACCCACCAGGCTGGAGATATCCTGATTGTTCTCATCGCCAGGCTCGGTTTTGGCGATAGCCACCTGGTTCAAGCCGCTTGGATAAAGTTTTACAACGCGGAATTTAGAGATGTCTCCACCATACTCATTCAGCCGCTTCACGGCCCATGGGGACATAATATATTTAAGGTACCGACTTGGAATGCCGTATTCTTCCTTGAGAATTTCAGCATCTTCCTCAGGGTTGAATAATCCCAGTGGGGATTCAAAAACCGGGGATCCCTTGATGGCATAGAAAGGTACTCTTTCCATCAGCTGCTTTAATCTTTCAGCGAGGGATGACTTACCGCCACCCACTGGTCCCAGTAAGTAGAGAATCTGTTTCTTCTCTTCCAGGCCCTGCGCGGCATGTTTAAAATAAGAGACGATCTGTTCAATGGCTTCTTCCATGCCATAGAACTCTTTGAACGCCGGGTACTGTTTAATCAGTTTATTGGAGAAGATCCTGCTTGAGCGTGGATCCCGGGAAGTATCAATCACCTCAGGCTCACCAATCGCTTTCAGCATACGTTCAGCTGCGTTGGCATAAGCCCAGGGATCTGTTTTGCAGAGTTCCAGGTACTCCGTGAGACTCATCTCTTCCTGTTGGACGGACTCGTATCTCTGCTGGTATTGAGCAAATATGGACATCTGTTTTCCCCCTCGCCTGATCGTTGTGAGTCTTGTAAGGCGTACTACTTAATTATGATTTTCAGGAGTCTTACTATCCTTATGAACGACACATTATCAATAATGAAAAAGTGTACGTACATTTACGTTATAGAACTAATAGATAAGAATGTCTATACCTTTTACGGTTTGATTTTTCAGGAATTATTTGTAAACAAAAAAAATGGGTGGGGATAAAATAGACAAGTGTTTAATAGGCATCCAATCAGTCTAGATTAATTTTTCATCTATTTGAATATACTTTGTCGTATATATATTGATCATGTGGGTTTATTAAATTTCAAAATAATCTCAAAAAATAAGTTCTACTGAGTTTTCTATCAATTATTGGCATGTCAGGTTAACAGTAATTTCCTGAAAATAGAGTCTCCTGATAATAATTTATCGTCGTATAATTACGAATCTTATTTATTGTAAGGAATAAAGATGCTCTTTCTCCTCTATCTGGTCTTGGGGGCTTGTGCCGGAGTAATGGCTGGTTTGTTTGGTATTGGTGGGGGGCTGATTATTGTCCCTGTACTGATCTTCAGTTTCAAAATCCAGGGCATGTCGCCTGAGGTTTTGACTCATATGGCTGTTGGCACATCCCTGGCTACTATGGTAGTTACATCGCTAAGCTCGATCAAAGCGCACCAGGATGAGGGAGCTGTTCAATGGCGGATATTTGCCACACTAAGTGTTGGTATTCTTGCCGGTGCTTTTCTCGGAGTTTATACCGCCGTGAATCTGAGCGGGCACGTGTTGCAGAAGCTTCTGGGGGGATTTGCCATACTGGTGTCGGCAAAAATGTGGTTCGGTTTTAAGGTCCATGAAGGAGCCAGATTTCCTGGGAAATCAGTACTGGTAATTGCAGGCGTTGTGATTGGCACCGTTTCCAGTATGTTTGGTATTGGGGGAGGTACACTCTCTGTCCCATTTTTGCGCAGAATCAGCCTGACGATGAAGCAGGCTGTTGGAACGTCGGCGGCCTGTGGCTTTCCTATCGCTGTAATGGGGGCCATATCAAACATGGTGTTGGGTGAAAAGGGTACTGAACTGCCTGCTATGGCAACCGGGTATGTGTATTGGCCCGCTTTTCTCGGGATTGTCTTAACGAGTGTTTTATTTGCACGAATTGGCGCCCGTATAGCTCATGGGCTGCCTGCAGAAAAACTGCAGAAGATGTTTGCTCTGTTTTTACTTGTTGTTGGAATGCAGTTTTTAATTTAAAACCAACTGATCAGTTCATTATCCAGCTGATAGATGTCATCCCTGAACCTGACCCGGCCGGTTTTATCCGGCCAGGCTGTAAAATAAACAATATAAATAGGTATTTTTTTATTTAAGTGTATTTTCTGAGGTGTCTCGGATTGTCTGTAATTGTTTAATACAGGCATTAATCCCTGATCCAAAGCAATGGTTTCTATCAGCGTTTCTATATTATCGACTCTTGCGCAACCAAAGCTAAGGGATAAATTGCTGCCATTAAAAAGCTCTGGTTTATCAGTGTCGTGTAGGTAAACACTGTAATTGTTTCTGAATCCCAGTTTGAATTGACCGAGGCGGTTGAGTTCTCCCGGCTGTTGTTCAAGGCGAAAGGAAAATGATTGCTCGCTCAGGTTGTTCCAGTCGACGGAATCAATAGGAATCTCCGGACTCTTGGGGTCCCAGCTTTGGTAAACCCTGAAGCCCTCTCTGGCCAGGAAACCTGAATGCTTTTGTTGTTGTTGTAAAAGACTAGTGGAAGCAATACTGTGTGGAACTTTCCAGATGGGGTTGACGGTGATGTTTTCAATATTACTTTTTAATACCGGTGTTTGCTTTTTGGGAGAGCCAACAATGGTTTTAAAGTAAAAGGTACGTTGAGGGCTGCTTTTATAACTGGTCATGAATCCAGCAATATCCACCCATACCCTGGGGTAGGGCAGCTTTTTGGGAAGCCACCGGATCCTTTCCAGGTTTGCTTTTAGCATTCGTATTCGCTGATTTGTAATCAAAAGCAATACCTGTCGTGTCATTGGCCCAAGACGGCCATCGGGGATTAAATTGTACTCCTGCTGAATACTGCTCAGAACATCTTTGTGTTGTTGGGAGTATGTATTGTCCGGAAGGCCTTCTGCCAGATCCAGTGCCAGAAGCCATGCATTTAGTGATGATACTGCCGGGTGTTTATCACCTTCAGATAGTACCAGATTATTTGGAAAAATCTGGTAGGCCAAACCACGCCATGACTGAAGATCGTTCAGAGCATCAACCAGATATTGGTACTCGGGAATGCTTGGTTGAATATCCTCTATTGGAGGGAGTGCTGACGGTGTGCCTGGAAGCTCAGGTTGATTTGGAATGGTCCAGCCAGGCTGAAAATATCGTTTATCCAGCCTTCCCCTGTCCAGGTAGTTTGAGTAGAGCTGAACGATTTCCTGAGTTCTGTTATCCGATTGACTTTCAACACTGGCAAGCCAGTGATCTGACGAAATATCAATGCCATGCCTGGACAGGTCTGACAGCCATTGGATTAACTCATTCCCTGACTTTTCCTGGTTAGCTAGGGAAAAGGAGGAATAAATGATAATGAAAGCAAAGGTAATATGACGCATTACATCCTCTGTAACTGTTAAATACGTTTAAGCGTCAAGAAAACGGCTTGTTTCTGGTTTTTTATGCTTGTAATCACCCTCTCAATTAAGTTTGTGTTGTTGGGTTATGCAAGAAAATAGTTATCAGCAGTAGAGAAGAAAGATAAGACGTAGTAAAACCGGTCTAAGACTCATTATTTTTTACGCTCGGTGAATGGAAAAGTAAGGTCATGGGGGATGGTATTAATCTATCCTGTTTCTGGCTGGCTCAGCAGCCAATTACCTTGGTACACTTGAGCAGACTTTTATTTATCGGAAGTGGTTTGTGATTGCATATCCTGAGATAGATCCTGTGGCGTTTAGCCTTGGCCCCTTAAGTGTGCACTGGTATGGTCTGATGTACCTTGCAGGCTTTGCACTGGCACTCTGGCTGGGTGGTGTTCGTGCCCAGAGATCTGAAGGCTTATGGCGCCCGGAACAGGTCAGTGACCTGGTTTTTTATGGTGCTGTCGGGGTTATCCTGGGCGGACGAGCTGGGTATGTAATCTTCTATCATTTTGATTACTTTGCCAGAGACCCTCTCTGGCTTTTCAAAGTCTGGGATGGCGGAATGTCCTTCCATGGGGGGCTTCTTGGGGTTCTTGTAGCCATGTGGCTCTATGGTCGCTCCCAGGGCAAGAGCTTCTTCCAGGTGACAGACTTTATTGCCCCGCTGGTGCCCCTGGGGCTGGGCCTTGGTCGAATAGGCAACTTTATTGGTGGAGAGCTTTGGGGAAGAGCTTCTGATGTTCCATGGGCCATGGTGTTTCCAACCGATCCCAGTCAAATGGCACGACACCCTTCCCAGCTTTATCAGTTCTTTCTGGAAGGGCTCGTGCTGTTTTGCATTCTCTGGTGGTTTTCATCAAAGCCCAGGCCAAGAATGTCTATTTCCGGACTATTCCTGCTGATCTATGGACTGGCAAGGTTTTCCGTTGAATTTGTGCGGGAGCCGGATGCCCAGCTTGGTTTTATTGCCTTTGACTGGCTAACCATGGGGCAGCTGTTATCTTTGCCCATGATCATTATGGGTATTGTGTTTATGGTTTGGGGATATCGTCATCACCCATTGGTTAATGGTATGAACAGTGATGATGCCTCCTGGCTGGAAAAGGCCGGAATGAATAAACGTGGATCGAAAAAACGATGAAAGAATATCTGGACCTACTGCGGCATGTGAAAGATCATGGTACTTTCAAAGCGGATCGAACCGGTACGGGTACCTACAGTGTATTTGGCTATCAGATGCGATTTGATCTTTCTGAAGGCTTTCCCCTGGTGACGACCAAAAAGTGTCACCTGCGCTCAATCATTCATGAATTATTGTGGTTCCTCAAAGGGGATACCAACATTGGCTACCTTCAGGAAAATGGTGTCCGGATCTGGAATGAGTGGGCAACGGATGAAGGGGATCTTGGCCCTGTTTACGGCAAACAGTGGCGAAGCTGGGAGGGGGCCAATGGTGAAGTGGTTGACCAGATTCAGTGGTTGTTGAATGAGATCAAAACCAATCCTGATTCAAGGCGAATGGTTATCAGCGCCTGGAACCCATCAGTACTTCCTGATGTTGCCTACTCGCCAAAAGAAAATGCCGCTATGGGGCGTCAGGCATTGCCTCCCTGTCATTGCCTATTTCAGTTTTATGTTCTGGATGGAAAACTTTCCTGCCAGTTGTATCAGCGCAGTGCGGATATCTTTCTTGGGGTGCCGTTTAATATTGCTTCCTATGCGCTGTTAACGATGATGATTGCGCAGGTTTGCGACCTGGAACCTGGCGATTTTGTGCATACCTTTGGTGATGCCCATCTTTATTCTAATCATCTGGATCAGGCGGAAGAACAGTTAAGTCGGACTCCTTATCAGCGACCTCAGATGAAGTTAAACCCGGCAGTTCGTGATCTGTTTGAGTTTACCGGTGATGACTTTGAGCTGGTGAATTATGAAGCCCATCCACATATAAAAGCGGCTGTATCCGTTTAACCGGGAGCCTTCTTCCAGATCACCTTTGGCCATTTATCCGCGGGGCAACCGGCGGATAAATGGACTCAGTGAGTTATAACTCGATAGGAGTGAACATTTCAGAATCAGAAAAAATGGCTCTTTGTTTCCTTTTTTCTCTTCCCGGGTTGCGCCTCATGAGTTCGGTGCTGATTCTGTTCATGTCCCGAACCGGTGTTTCATCCAGTCGAAAACCCACCAGTCCTGTATTCCTTTTCTGTACTTCAGTGTGCCCACCATAAACCATGAACAGTTCAACAATTATGTTATAGAGTGGATTTGATGCCTGACTCTGATGAAGGTGCATGTCAGTTGTCAGCAGTGACTGAAGAACTGCTTGAACAATAGAGGTTCGGTCTTTGTTACTTTTGCAGCCGCTGAAAATATCAATGTTCAGCGCTTCAAGAATTTGAAACAGTAATTCTGCAAAAATATATGGATCAAAGTCATGGGCTATAGCTTCAAAACCCCTTTTCGAATTTAATAAGTCCCAGAGCTGGTTATTCAACGCAATCACTATTCTCTGCCTGTCTTCTGGCAGAGTGCCTATCTTTCTACTGACCAAACCATCAGGCCCCATAAGCCAGGAAATGGACTCATTATTAACTGTGTTAACGGTTTTCCATGTGTTGCCGGCCGTTCTCATTAAGTAGTTTAAGGCCTTTTTAAAAAAACTACTGTGTGCTGGCTGTTTGAGTGCCAGCTGGTTACAGGGAATAACAAACATCCTGACATCAGGAATTATTTTAACGGTCACGTCCTGCCCGCAGTCCAGGTAGACAGTCAGCTCCATTTCCTGTCCTGAAAGCGTTTTGAAAGCCTCATGAAGTTTTTTAACCCATTTCTTCTCGTCATCCTGTCCGATAGCGGTCATGAGCCTGTTGTTTCGAATAGAATCCGGGCTCAACAGGTTCATATAGACAGCCTCCAGATTGATAGGCGTATGCCAGGGATTACTGATCGCTTCCTGAAGTTCCTGTTGGTGGTTTTGAACCAGCAGGGCGGTGAAAATCTCCTTGATGCGATCGTGAGTGACTCTTTCCCGCGTGCTTTCATCCTTTTCCGCATAGGCGTGTGGGCAGCCAACTCGAATTTGACGGGTAACCGGCTGACCATCAATCTTCATTGTGTAGCCCATCATATTGACCGCATGCTTGGTATCTCTTTGCATGGAAGGAGCCATCTTTCCCTTATAGTCCAGCTCGAAGGGGCATCTGGGGCCGGGCTGATCTACAGAAAGTTCTGTTGAGCTATGAAGGCGCATTGCTGCTGCAGGGATATAGGATGTGCTGATTTCCTTCCATGTTCCATCCAGATAAACATTAAACTGAGTTTCAAAAGGTTGGGCGTTTTCTGAGAGCACCTTCATCAGCTCTTGATCAAAGTGTTTCGTGTTTGAAAAAAGCTTTCTGAGAGCGCAGTCCAGTTCGAGGAAGTCATCCATGTTATCGGAAACTGATTCCACTGGCGGATCATTAACCTGTCTCTCATTCCTTTTGAGTGCTGGTTCCTCTGGTAAGTAGAGAGCCAGAGCATTCTCTTTCTTGTGATTAATTAACGCTGTTGCTTTTTCTAAATATTTCTCCTTTTCTTTTCGATAGGGGGGCAGCGAAATCAGATTTTCTACCAGGCGCTCATAAACGTGAATCTGCTGAAGGTACTGGTGACTGCTTCGGAAGTCATGTCTGGTCGTATGCTCAATGAATAGCCTCAGGCCTTTGAAATCCTCTTCCAGGGACTGTGTGATGCTCTGTAGTCCCTGGTGGGTCCTTGATTGATCATTGTGCTTCAGTAATCCTCGGGTGAAGTCAAGGGTGCTTTCTTCTAATTGATCGAGCTTTGCCAGTGTTGAAGCAGTTGATGGACCATATCGTAAGAAAGCGACTTGAGTATCCAGGATGAATTTCTGAACCAAGCCCCTCCTGTTTTTTAGCTTAGCGGTTAAAATATCCAGCTGCACTTCGGAAATATGCATCCACACATTTCTAAAAAAACGGTCTTTGTTGGTCACTGTCAGGCTCGGGCTCACGCCCGGTTTTTCGAGGCATGAGGCATGTGCAAGATGCACTGCCTGATTATGTGCAGAAACCTTTTCTTGATATGACAGTTGATCGACTTCATCCTGATCAGTGTCGTTTTCATCAATTAAAGGCACCAAATCTTCATCATCATAAGGGAGGCTTTCAAAAAGTGATGTTCTACTGGTGCCAGTTGTGCCGGGATTAAAATCAACGAGTCTGGCAACCGCATGTATTTTTGAGACAGGACTGCTTTGGTCGCTGCAATTTATCTCAGGGTGAATTGAGGAAGAAAAATGTCGATTAAATAAATGGGCTACTTTTGATAAAGACAGTTTTGGTCGTTTCTTGGATATTATTTTCCCGATTTGTCTCGGTTTTTTTGTTATTAGCTTTATAGATCTTTTAAAGATTCTTCTTCGATTTGAAATCTTCGGGTGAATTTTTCCGGGAAGGGATGCTAACCACTTGAGACCTATGTATATTCTGCCGGGTACGCTGTTTACAGCACGTGCTGTTTTAGGCCAAAGCCCTGTGACAGTTTGTTTTACTCCAGTCTGAAGCTGGCTTCCTGTCTTCTCTGTTGTCAATGTTGGGCGAAAATGATTAGTCATAGAATACCCACCACGTCTAGAGTAATTCCTTTGGATCTTATTCTCAGGTTTTTGGTGGCTATATACCATTAGACCAAGTAATACCAATTGAATTTTCTAACTACTGTATAACTGCCCAATCACGGGAGCACAGACTGAACAGTCGACCAGCTTCGCTGCAAAGGTTATTCCAAGCTTCACAGCAACAATCTACAATATTTTCATAACCTGAAAATGCTTTGTTTGATAAGTCATGCTCCCGCATCCACTCCCATAGCCTTTCTGAGCTGTTTAACTCCGGTGCGAATGGT
>NZ_LUKQ02000745.1 GCF_001647025.1 Endozoicomonas atrinae | reverse complement strand
CTGTCCAGAGCAGACTTAACTATGATTTCCATGAGAGGAGGTATCAACAGATAGATTATTAGGATTCTCTACTCTGGTTGATTCCTCTCATGGTTGCCTATTTCGGAAAACTGTCCGGACTATTGTGGTAAGGTAAATGAATACTTATAAACTAAGATCTTTTGGTAAAAAATAAGAGTATAAAATGCTTGGTCGAGCAGGTGTGGTATTACATGTATTGATACTGTTTCATAAAGAAACTATAGGGTATGGTCAAGTAAACTCGGAGAATGGAACCATTTTCTCAGATAGCAACCTAAATATACTTATGCGGCAAAAGTTCATAGGTTTGAAAACAGTGTAGCCACTGATAATGTAAAGATAAATAGAAACGCGATGTGCGACTTTGTAAGAAGCTATCTCAAATTACTAGCATGATGGTAAGTCCAACTTAAATCTTCAAAATCACACAAACTATAGGGAATGTAATTTAAATTGTGTAAACGCTTGTCGTTAATACTCCAAAATGGAGAATAACAATGAGCGTTGAAATCAACGAAAAACTGGTAGATCAAATAGCCAGTCAGATTAAAACTCAGGAT
>NZ_LUKQ02000744.1 GCF_001647025.1 Endozoicomonas atrinae | reverse complement strand
TAAAATCACCCCAGCTGATGTGATGACAGCGTATGCAAATGACAAAACCTCCCTACGAGGAGCCTTCTTCCTGCAAAAGCTCTGCTTAAAGAACATTCCAAAAGACCAGAGAAAAATCAGCCCGGATCAGGTCATTCAAGAATTCAATCGAGCTCCAGATCAAAATAATAAGTATCAGTTAGCGATAGCGCGCTTCAAAGCGGAATGTTGCCTGAGGGGCCTGCTGTTGACACCGGATGGCAAGCAGAAACCCGAGCAGGTCACACCGGATGCGGTGGTTAAGGATTATCAGGCAGCCAAAGCAACACTGGAGCTAGCGCGCTTTAAGGAACAATGTTGCCTGAGGGGCCTGCTGTTGACACCGGATGGCAAGCAGAAACCCGAGCAGGTCACACCGGATGCGGTGGTTAAGGATTATCAGGCAGCCAAAGCAACACTGGAGCTAGCGCGCTTTAAGGAACAATGTTGCCTGAGGGGCCTGCTGTTGACACCGGATGGCAAGCAGAAACCCGAGCAGGTCACACCGGATGCGGTGGTTAAGGATTATCAGGCAGCCAAAGCAACACTGGAGCTAGCGCGCTT
>NZ_LUKQ02000743.1 GCF_001647025.1 Endozoicomonas atrinae | reverse complement strand
GCAACCATGAGAAGTGGGAGAGCGAGGGTGATGAGTGGAAACTGATCGAGCGCCAGAGCATTGAGCCGGATATTGAATGGGCCAGTGTCTTTGATCTGTTTCCCGATCCCTATTCCCACGATCCCGGCAAGCCCAACGATCTGTTCCGCCGCCATGTGCTGACCAAACATGAGCTACGGGAACTGGCAGGGAGTCACGGTTTCGAGACCGAGACCATTCACGCCATTCTTATGGAGTCTCCCCAGGGGAACCATGTCCCTGAAGATTACGAACGAGAGCTGCGTAATATCAACGACAACGATGAGCAGCATGTGACACCTAACCGTTTTGATGTCCTCGAGTACTGGGGGCCGGTGGATGGCCAGCAGCTGAAAGAATACGGCGTTACCGACATCGATGAGCAGGCCGAGTACCAGGCCAACATCTGGATCTGCGATGGCCGGATGATCATGGCACGGCTCAACCCGTTGAAGCCGGAAGCGATCCCCTACAAGTTTGTTCCCTACGAAAGTGTGCTGCACCGGTTCTGGGGCATCGGCATCCCCTACATGATGAACGACAGCCAGGATGTGATGAACTCCAC
>NZ_LUKQ02000742.1 GCF_001647025.1 Endozoicomonas atrinae | reverse complement strand
TATTCACCACGGGGGAGCGGTTGGTACCGGAGGCCCGTAACACCCAGTTCAGTGAAACCCAGTTTGATATCGCCCCCAATCATGGCCAACTCTCCTTTGCAGATATCCAGCTGACCATTGACGTCATTCTCTGATTACTTCCAAAAAAACAACTAAACGCAGGAGCATACTATGTCCACGGTGGATCGTAGCTTTATTGGCGCTGGCAGTATTCATATCCAACCCCATGATCAATCAGCGCCACTACTACCCATTGGCAATGTCAGCGAGTTTACCTTCAGTTTTGAAGAGGATCGCAAGGAACTGAAAAACTACCTGGGTGGCGGAGGTAACCGTAATGTGATCAGTCGGGTGTCGGGCATTACCGCCAGTGTGGTGGCTCATGACTTTACGGCCAGTAATATTTCTCTGGCGTTGCGGGGGACGGTCAACCAGGCAAGCACGACTGCGATTACCGATGAGCCATTGGTTAGCCATGGCGTAGCGGATGAACTGATTCCGTTTAAACGGCTACCGGACCTTAATCAGTCCATCACGGTCAAAGACAGCCTGGATACTACGCTCGTTGCTGGTGATGATTATGA
>NZ_LUKQ02000741.1 GCF_001647025.1 Endozoicomonas atrinae | reverse complement strand
TGTTATGGCAGGGAATGCTAAAAAAACACCGGCAAAGCAGCCGGTACCAAAAAAAGAAAAGGCCGCTGACGGTGGCCAGCTCACCATCAAAGACCTGTTGCGTCAAAACAAAAACACCATAGCTCAATCGCTGGAAAATACGCCGCTTACACCGGAGCGTCTGCTGAATGTCTGCATGACCGAAATTCGCAAGACGCCGAAACTGCGGGAATGCTCGCAGGCCTCTTTGCTGGGTGCGGTGATCCAATCGGCGCAGCTGGGTCTGGAGCCCGGCTCTGCTCTGGGTCACTGCTATCTCATCCCGTTCTATAACAAGAAAGTCGGGGGGCTGGAGTGTCAGTTCATGCTGGGCTATCGGGGCATGCTTGCCCTGGCTCGTCGTTCCGGTGCCATCGTCAATATCGACGCCCGTGTGGTCTTTGCTGCTGATGAATTCGATCTGCTCTATGGCACCGAAACCCGGGTTATCCACAAGCCACGCCTGAATGGTGACCGTGGTGGTGTGCTGGGTGTCTACGCTGTGGCGCAGCTGCAGGGCGGTGGCTCTCAGGTGGAATACATGACCGTTGAGGAGATCATGAAAGT
>NZ_LUKQ02000740.1 GCF_001647025.1 Endozoicomonas atrinae | reverse complement strand
TCCAGTTTTTTGATCAGGCGGGCCAGCTTGGCCTTGGTCAGTGAGTACTCGGCGTTGTTGTCCAGGTAGGCGTTGATGCTGTCGATGTGCAGACGGCATTCGTTGATCTGTTCGTGCAGGGTGCGGTGCTGGCTGATAAGTTCGTCCAGTAGTTGCTGCTGAAGCTCAATGACTTGATCGAGGTAGGCCAGAGTGTGTGCGTTGACGTTGGCTCGCAGGGCGTTGAGTTTCGGGTTGGTGAGTTTGTTGCTTTTCATTATCTGGCTCCTGCGGGGACGAGGTTGCCCTTCTGGACTTCGTTCTGGATGTGCTCGTTGGGCTGGACGGAGGCTCCCCTGGCTTTTTCTGCCATGGCCATCTGTTGTGATGGGGTCGGGCCTTGCTTACGCTCTTCTTCGGAGATGCGGAACTGGTCGAGATCGCTGATGCCCATGCTTCTGATGGCTTCTTCGGCGATCTTATTCATCTTGTACTCCATGTTCAGGCCGGTCTGGGACATCATCTGGAGCATGTTCATCCAGGTTTCGGGGGAACGGGTTGGCTCGATGGGGAGTGTGCCGTCGACCACGAGGTAGTCGATGTCGCCCT
>NZ_LUKQ02000739.1 GCF_001647025.1 Endozoicomonas atrinae | reverse complement strand
AATACCAACGGCACCTGGCAGTACAAAATTGGCTGGAATGACCCCTGGATAAATATTGACGACGGCAGTCTGGCAGATAACCATGCCCTGCTGCTCGACAGTTACCACAAAGTCCGGTTTGTACCCAGCACCGATTACAATGGCGATGCCACCTTCAGCTTCCGGGCATGGGACAGATCAGAAGGTAGTGCAGGACAATATCAGGATACCAGTATTAACGGCGGCACCACGGCATACAGTGCAGACACCGCATCGGCCAGTGTAACCGTCAACGCAGTGAATGATGCGCCAACATCGATAGACAGTACGATTACTGTGACAGAGGATGGAACACACAGCTTCACGGCAGCCGACTTTAATTTCAGTGATGCTGATGGTGATGCTTTTCATTCCGTTAAAATCACCCAATTACCGACAGCAGGGACACTGTATAAGAAAGCCCGTCCTGATCTGGAATTTTCTTTCAGTGATTCCAGTGATCCGGCTAATGACGCACGTAATAATATCCATGGCACATTAACAGGTGCCACCCATGCTTCTGACCCCGAACAAGGCGATGTCGTCAATTTCAGCACCTCAACTGACCAGA
>NZ_LUKQ02000738.1 GCF_001647025.1 Endozoicomonas atrinae | reverse complement strand
CAGCGGGGAATACGTGGCTGTTGTTATCGAGAATCAGCAACAGTTCGGAATAATCTTCACCACCTTGCATGGCATAATTGCGGTACTGAACGTCGGACTCATCCCGCAGCTCCGCTTCCAGGTCACTGCGAACGTCCGACTCGTAGTCGTTCTCCCAGGCTTCCAGCGCAGCGTCTTCCTTGTCGGAATAGCTTATGTGATCCCGTACCAGCGCCTTGTCGTCCATAGTGTCGACGCTGTTATTGGCTTGCCATTGCGCTTCTTCATGCAGGGCGGATTCATCCAGATTGCCATCGTCATCCACCAGGGCGTCCACTTCATGATCATCCAGCTCGCCCTGTTCAAACCGCTGTTTCAGTTCCTGATAATGGAAGTCGTACTCATACCAATTGAATTTTCTAACTACTGTATAACTGCCCAATCACGGGAGCACAGACTGAACAGTCGACCAGCTTCGCTGCAAAGGTTATTCCAAGCTTCACAGCAACAATCTACAATATTTTCATAACCTGAAAATGCTTTGTTTGATAAGTCATGCTCCCGCATCCACTCCCATAGCCTTTCTGAGCTGTTTAACTCCGGTGCGAATGGT
>NZ_LUKQ02000737.1 GCF_001647025.1 Endozoicomonas atrinae | reverse complement strand
CAGTTATAACGGACACTCTGCGGGATAACGTAGATTGGCTTCTCTTCAGGAGAGCTGCCATCGGTAAACTGAAGCTCACACCAGCCTGTGGTTACGTCGATTTTTCCGACCACTTCTGCGGTATTGATCTCACCGTTAAAGTCAGCCGTTGCCGTAATAATATCCCCGTTATCCACCCGCACCGCCGTTAGCTGCAAGCTGCCCTGACGGATCGGAGCACCGGGAGTACGGAAAGCGACCGCATCAATCTTAAAGCCAACGCCAACGGTGGCCGCTGCCTGAATGGTTGCAGTACTGACCGTTCCTTCGGGATAGCTCGCCAGTGTCGCCATACCACCGCTGTAATCAACCCTGCCGACCTGAACCCCGGCATTGGTTTCGGTGCTCAGGTTTTTATAGAGAGCACCGTCCCGGTCAAAGTAGGTTTCACCGTTCCATTCAAAGATCACGCTGCCGGAGAGCAGGACGGTATTGTCCATCAAGGGCAACAGATCAATGGTCAGTTCTGGCGAGGTGATATTCTCATTATACGGTGCATGAGTGAGGTTGCTCGCCTGTGCAATGGCGGTAATGGTGCTGCCGTTGAAGGTTT
>NZ_LUKQ02000736.1 GCF_001647025.1 Endozoicomonas atrinae | reverse complement strand
CACAGGGTCAGGGAGGATCACCATGTACATCGGATCGGACGGCAGGGTTTACCAGAACAAGTTTGAGTCAATTGGCCACGGCACCAAAGTACCCGGTTACGCCGATGAACAGTACGCCATCAACCAGCGCCTTGGTGAGCTGCGCAGGCAGCAGCAGGAGTATGCCGGTCAGCAACAGCAGCAGGCACTGAACCAGCAGCAGATTGACCAGAACGACCTGAACCGGTTCTACGACCGGCAGCAGAAGTTTGCCGCCGTTCATGGTCAGCCTTACGGGTTCGGGCAGATGCCCCAGAGCAGTCAGCCGGGTAATGGCATGGGAGCCAGGCAGAGTCCGCAAGGCGGTCAGGCCGGTTACGGAATGCCCATGGAGCGCAGGGAAACGGTGCAAAGCCCCCTGACGCAGGACGCCGGAAAGCTGAACCGGATGCTGCAAAAGTACCATCAGGGGCAGGACCCACGGGATGCTCAGGACGCCATCGAGTTTATCAACCAGCACCCCGGCATCAAGGCCAGTAACGTCAGCGGTATCCGCTTCAATCACAGCGACCGCAATGAAGACCCGATGGTCAGCCTGCTCGGTGACGATGGCAA
>NZ_LUKQ02000074.1 GCF_001647025.1 Endozoicomonas atrinae | reverse complement strand
GATCATCCTGAGTTTTAATCTGACTGGCTATTTGATCTACCAGTTTTTCGTTGATTTCAACGCTCATTGTTATTCTCCATTTTGGAGTATTAACGACAAGCGTTTACACAATTTAAATTACATTCCCTCAAGAAAAACTAACTCCTGATATGTTTGATGTTGATCACTTCCCGAAGCCATTTTTTCAAATATCCTCATTTTACGGTGGTCACCCAAACCTATTGACCACCGGTTATAAAAGAGTACTTAGCACAGTTTCTGATAGTGAGCCTGCCATAGCTCTCGTATGGCACGTTGTGAGCCGACACGCGCTTCCTCAACAGTCAACCTCTAGACGATTTTATGATATACCTAAAAACATACTGGTTATCGATATCGCCTACAGTGATGGTTTTTACGATTGCGAGATGAACAGGGTTGCTAAGAGTACTTTTCTGGATGCTATTAAGAAATTTGCGAATACCGGACTTGTAAAGGAAGTCGATAAGTAGTTCATATTCAACCTGACAACTTTACTGATTTCCTAATAACAGTTGCAGTCATGAGTTATTTAATAAATCGAGAAGCCTGATTAAGTAATCTGGCTTCTTAGGACTCCAGCGACCTTCTGTGTATCTACTCTCAATTAACGAAATATCGTTTCAGATAGCATCATCCACTGATCAGCCCAGTTCTCAATTGGCTTGCGCTTAAACTCACTACGAACATACTGGGCGATCCGACCTTCAGCAGAAGCCAGCATAAGATTTGCTGTTACGCTGACGGTCATTCGGGTTCTCACGCCCTCCTTGATTTCTGCTTCACGCAATGTCTGCTTGAGTTGTGTCTCAAGACGATCAAACAGCTGAGTAACACGCTGGCGCAGGCGCTCAGTCTCTCCGGCCAGCGCATCTCCGGTCAGGATACGAGTTAAACCCGGGTTTTTTTCACAGAAGCCAATCAGCAACAGCAGGATTTTTTCACATCGTGCAGCCACATGGGGCTCTTCTGAGAGAATCAGTGAGATCCGTGTAAACAGAGTCTCCTCAATGAACTCGATCAGCCCTTCAAACATTTTAGCCTTGCTTGGGAAGTGACGGTACAGGGCCGCTTCTGAGACACCCACAGCTTTGGCCAGGGCCGATGTGGTAATCCGGGTACCCGGAGCCGTCTCCAGCATATGAGCCAGGGCTTCCAGAATCTGCTGCTTGCGAGAAATTTTCTGAGACATATCCATTATGAGTACTAAACACTATCTCCGGTTATCAGGGTGCCCACTCCCCGGTCAGTCAACAGTTCAAGCAGAACGGCATGTGGCACCCGGCCGTCAATGATGTGCGCTGTTTTTACACCGCACTTCACGGCATTAAGCGCGCATTGTATCTTGGGAAGCATACCGCCATAAATAGTTCCATCAGCAATTAATGCTTCAACCTGCTCTGAATTCAGCCCGGTTAACAGGTTTCCATCCTTATCCAACAGGCCTGCAGTATTGGTTAGCAACAGGAGTTTTTCCGCCACCAGCTCCTCAGCCAGTCGTCCTGCGACAAGATCTGCGTTGATATTGTAGGAGGCACCTGCATCATCCACCCCAATAGGGGCAACGACCGGAATAAAGTCGGAGTTCTGCAGCATGGTGATAATGTCAGTATCGATGGATTCCACTTCACCCACCTGACCAATATCAATAATCTCCCTCGCTGTCATTTCCGGCGTCATCTCTGTCACCATCAACCGTTTGGCACGAATAAACCGACCATCCTTACCGGTAACACCAATAGCCCGCCCACCATTATTATTGATGAGTGTCACTATCTCCTTATTCACCAGTCCACCCAGTACCATCTGTACGACATCCATCGTATTGGAATCGGTAACCCTCATTCCCTGTACAAACCGGCTTTCGATATTCAGGCGTTTCAGCATGTCACCAATTTGTGGACCTCCACCATGGACAACCACAGGATTAATCCCAACGGCCTTCAGCAAGACTACACCTTGAGCAAAGCTGTTTTTCAATTCATCGTTTTCCATGGCATTGCCACCATATTTAACGACGACGGTTTTACCAGCATAACGTTGCAAATAGGGCAGGGCCTCGGTCAGAACCGTTGCAATTTCCTGAGAGGATAAAGCAGGCTTATCCATTACTCCTCCTGCAGTGCTCTTACTGACTGAGCATGATGTTAGTTATTTTTTATTGGTGCAGGCACGACCTATGTAGCCATGCCTTTCGTACAAAAAAGAAGTCAGTGGGTTCCAGAGTGTCCAAAACCTCCAGCACCACGATCACTTTCTTCAAAACTTTCCACAATTTCCAGTCGAGCCTGAACCACAGGAACCAGAATTAACTGGGCAATCCGCTCACCTGGCTGAACAGTAAATGTCGTATTTCCACGGTTCCAGCAGGAAACCATCAGCTGCCCCTGGTAGTCAGAGTCGATCAGTCCAACAAGGTTGCCCAGAACAATGCCATGCTTATGACCCAGACCAGAGCGAGGAAGAATCATAGCCGCCAGGGACGGATCTTCAATATGTATTGCCATTCCGGTAGGCAGTAGCTGGGTTTGACCCGGATCCAGCATCACCGGTTCATCCAGGCAGGCCCGGAGATCAATACCCGCAGAGCCTTCAGTTGCATATTCTGGCAGTGGAAACTCTGTGCCCAGCCGTGGATCCAGAATACGAGTCTTCAGTGTTTTCATGTGGCTTAATTCCCTGTTCATTCATTAGCGTCAGTAGTGGACTGGAGGCTTTTCCATTTTCTGAAACGGCGGGCAACAATTTGCAGCAGCTTGCGCGACACCACTTTTTTTGATGCTCTTGGTAATGGCTCTTCCAGCTCTTCGCCGATGACAGTCACTTCATTGCTGTCACTGCTGAACCCAATATCCCGGTCACCCACATCATTGGCCACCACCAGATTCATCTTCTTCCGTCGCATCTTGTCTGCGGCGTACCCCAGCACATTGTGAGTTTCTGCGGCAAAACCAACCACAAAGGGAGGTGTATCCAGACCGGTGACCGACGCAATAATATCGGGGTTGCGTACCAGTTTAATCTCAAGGGTTTCACTGCCATTGTCAGGGTCTTTTTTGATTTTTTCTTTCGCTACCTCTGATGGGCGGTAGTCGCTGACAGCCGCACAGCCGATAAAGATATCAACCCCTTCTATCTGGTCGTGAACTGCCTGATGCATATCTCTGGCACTGACCACATCCACCCGCTTGACCCGATCCGGTGTGTCCAAGTTCACTGGACCACTGACCAGAGTAACCGTTGCCCCCGATGCAACCGCCGCTTCAGCAATGGCGAAACCCATTTTTCCGGAGCTGTGGTTGGAAATATAACGAACCGGATCAATGTCTTCGCGGGTACCGCCAGCAGTGATCAAGACATTCAACCCAGTAAGAATATCATGGGTAAACAGCTCCGATGTTTTCTCCACAATCAGCTCAGGATCCAGCATTCTGCCCGGCCCGATATCACCGCAGGCCTGACTGCCGTCACTTGGGCCAAACAAGCTGATATTCCGCTCCAGCAACTCTTCGCAGTTCTGCTGGGTCACACTGTCACGCCACATGCCCTGGTTCATGGCAGGCGCCAGGCAAATAGGCGCACTGGTGGCCAGGCACAGAGTGGTTAACAGGTCATCTGCATGCCCACCAGCCAGTCGTGCAATAAAGTCAGCAGTAGCAGGAGCAACCAGAACCACATCCGCCCAGCGTGCCAGTTCAATATGTCCCATGGCCGCTTCAGCCTTGGTATCCAGTAAATCCAGATGAACTGGGTTGTGAGACAGAGCCTGCAACGTTAACGGCGTAATAAACTCACAGGCAGCACTGGTCATAACCACACGGACATCAGCCCCCAGCTTGGTCAGCAGACGAATCAGCTCTGCACTCTTATAGGCGGCAATGCCTCCGGTAACACCAAGAACAATGCGTTTGTTGCTTAGCTGTTGCATAGGTTGCAAATTTCCTCAGGGAATTAAACCAGCAATTCTTTGTCTGAGCAGTCATGAATCGCGCAAAAAACCATGAGCTACTCACCATAAATCTCTTCCATCATATCAGTGAATAGCTGGCGGGATAACTACCATAAGAGCACAAGACTGGAGTCATCATTTGCTTCCTAGAGAAAAGATACTGGCTATGGGCCCTTCAGCACTGACTGAAGCGGAGCTACTGGCACTGCTGCTAAGAACTGGCTGT
This sequence comes from Endozoicomonas atrinae, assembly GCF_001647025.1. Lineage (GTDB taxonomy): Bacteria > Pseudomonadota > Gammaproteobacteria > Pseudomonadales > Endozoicomonadaceae > Endozoicomonas > Endozoicomonas atrinae. Next base: position 21,736 of record NZ_LUKQ02000074.1, on the reverse strand, counting down.
CAGGGAATGAATGTGATGGCACTGGCCAGTCACCTGCTTGAACAGTTTGGTGGACTTGAAAAACTGCTGACAACCCGCCAACAGCAACTGATGTCTATTAAAGGCCTTGGCCCTGCTAAAGCCACTCAGCTCAGTGCCACTTTGGAGCTTTGTCGAAGAGTACTTCGCGAAAAAGTAGCGAACTCAGACATTATCTCCAGCCCGGAATCAACCCGGGAATATCTGCAGCTTCACTTTCAGGGTCTTCAGCGGGAGCAATTTGCCTGCCTTTTTCTGGATACCCGGCATCGGGTGATTGCACTTGAAACGCTCTTTCAGGGCACCCTGAACGCAGCCACAGTTCATCCCAGGGAAGTTGTGAAGCAGGCTCTGGCTCTGAATGCGGCTTCACTGATTCTCTGTCACAACCACCCGTCAGGGGATCCTGAGCCCAGTCAAGCTGACATTCGTATTACTCAACGCTTAAAAGAAGCGCTGCAACTCGTGGACATTCAAGTGCTGGATCATATGATTGTGGGACAGGGAGAGATACTATCCATGGCTGAACATGGGCTGGTTTAGCGTCAGATAAATTTTCCATTTTTTCTCCTTTAAACTATCTGCCGTAACCACATCGATTTCCTCTGAAGCAGTGGCAATTGGTTAATACCATAGAGCCACTCTGGTTGGTGAATTGTCGTATGAAAGCACCATTTATGTACCATGGGCAGGATCACAACTGGGTTATCCCTTCTACAACTACACTCACGGTTTACCTGGCTGTCGAGTCCGGTTTCCTGACTGAAGCGTTGTATGTCCGCTGCGAACCAGACAATGAGGAACGTCTCATTCCAATGGAGCGATCTCAAGACGCTGGCCGCCTAACAACCTGGAAAGCCACCATTCCAATGAACCGGGATAAAGCAACAACGGTCTATTGCTTTAAAGCTATAACCACAGAGCATCAGTGGTGGCTCCACGGAGCAGGTATATCTAAACGTATGCCTGGTCAGGAAAAGCTGTTCCGATACAACTCGGAATATCAGCCACCCGAGTGGGTAAAACACCAGGTTTTCTATCAGATTTTTCCCGACCGTTTTGCTAACGCCAACCCGGCAATCAGTGTCACCTCCAATGAATACTGTCTGCTGGGTGAGGAAAAGCCAACGGTAGCCAAACCATGGGGAACGTCTGTCTCAGAGCATGGAAAAGATGGCGCCAGTGAGTTCTTTGGTGGCGATCTCAAAGGTATCCGTGACAAGCTCGACTACCTCCAGTCTCTGGGTGTCACAACGCTCTATCTGAACCCAATCTTTGCAGCCCCCAGTAATCACAAGTACGACACCACAGACTACCTCAATATTGACCCACACCTTGGCACCAATGAGGAATTTGCTGAGTTGGTGAACGATCTGCATCAGCGAGGTATGAAGATTGTGCTGGATGCAGTTTTCAATCACACCTCTCTTGACCATCCATGGTTTGATCGTTTTCATCAGCAGGGTGATGGTCAGGGTGCCTGGCAAAATCCCAAATCTCCCTTTCGGGACTATTACCAGTTTGATGGTGACTCCGAAAACTACATTGGCTGGAATGGTATCCACACCCTGCCAAAACTGAATTTTCTGAACCCTGAAGTCCGTGATTACTTTTACGCTGGTGACGACTCGGTTATTCGGCACTGGCTGAAACAACCATATTGTATCGATGGCTGGCGCTTCGATGTTATCCATATGCTGGGAGAAGGTGAGGGCGCGACCAACAATGCTCATTACGTCAGGGCATTTCGGGCATCAGCAAAAGCCGAGAATCCACGGTGCTATGTGCTGGGTGAGCACTTTTTCGAAGCGACTCCATGGCTGCAAGGTGATCAGGAAGACGGGGCAATGAATTATTACGGTTTTGCCCACCCCGTTCGGGCTTTCTTTGCCGGCTTGGATATTGCCTTCGATCCCTGTCGTATTGAGGCAGATGAATTTGCCCAATGGCTGATGGATGCGGCGGCAAAGATTCCCTGGCGTAATCAGCTGAGTCAACTTAACCAGCTGGATAGCCACGACACTATGCGTTTTCTGACCATGGTTAACGGTGATGAGGCCACTTTACGCTGTGCTTTGATATTTCTGTTCTGCTGGGCCGGTGTGCCCTGCATCTATTATGGCACCGAAGTCGCTCTGGAAGGGGGGCATGACCCGGATAATCGCCGCTGTTTCCCATGGGAGCGCCTGGATTCCCGGCAGGACATGGTGGACTTTATTAAGCAGCTGACCTCCCTGCGTAACCAGTCTTCAGCTTTGCAGTCAGGCCGTATTCAGTGGCTTTATGCAGAAGAGGATGTTATCGCCTTTGCCCGCAGCCTTGATAATGAGCGGGTAATCTGTGCAATAAACCGTGGATTAACGCCTGCAGCGCTCTCTATACCCATTTGGCAGATGGGGCTCGAGCAAGGGTGTTTTTCATTACTGATAAAAAAAGGAGAGGGCATTGATGCTTCAGATGGCATCCTTAATCTGACCATACTGGCCAAATCGGGAGAGATTTTGGTTCAGGCTTGATCCTGATGAATGAGGTGTCCTCCACAATACGGAGGACAGTCTTCCATGCTCAGCAGTAAAACTTAATCATCAGACTCAATGTAGTCATCTTCCTGATCGTCATAAATATCATCAGGCTCAGGAGCAAGGAACCACTCATCCAGTTTCATAGAGAGCTGATCAACACCGCTTTTCTTAAGCGAAGAGAATAACTGAACGCTCACCTGCGGGAATCGGGACAAATCCTTTCTAAGCGCATTCAACACCTGCTTGGCAGCTCCCTGTTTCAGCTTATCAGCCTTGGTGAGCAGGATATGCAAAGGTAAGTTAGCGCTCACACTCCAATTAAGCATCATCTGATCAAACTCTTTCATCGGATGACGAATGTCCATCAACAACACCAGACCAACTAACGCCTCACGGCGCTCCAGGTAATCGGTCATGTGATGCTGCCACTCTTTCTTCATGGCTTCAGGCACTTTGGCATAACCATAGCCTGGAAGATCGACCAGAAAGACCCCTTCCTGCACCTCAAAGAAGTTGATGAGCTGGGTTCTGCCTGGTGTCTTACTGGTTCGAGCCAGCTTGTTGGAACCGGTCAGCGCATTCAATGCACTGGACTTTCCTGCATTAGAGCGACCTGCAAAGGCCACTTCACGACCTTCATTCTCCGGACACTGGCTCAGCTTGGCCGCACTCTTGTAAAAAGAGGCCTTGCGGTAATTTAATGAAGATCTGGTATCACTCATGGGATTTCATCTATTCCAGTAAGCTTTGCTGATTTCCAGTGAGCCTTGAATTAATAAGCACCGGGCTTAATAAATCACGTAAAAGAAATCAGATAAAGGACGCTAGGTTATCGCTTCCAGCTGATCGATATAGCTCTGCCTGTACCGGTTGCCGGTTGAGTAGTTTATACTATCGTCGTTCAAGGCACATGCCGTCATGTCACCTGATGCTGAAGCAGCCAGAAAGCAGACGCGAATCTCTGCATGGAGCTGTTTCGCTAAGAGGCTGTCTAAGAATAACGCCCGTAGCGAGGATGGCAGAAAATTGAGGATAGAAATTCTGTTTTGTGAGGTGAATAGTGGTTCTATTTGCCGAACAAAACGGAGTTTTTAGACCAATTTGCTGCTACCGCAGTAGGGCAGTCTACTCTCGGACAGCCTCTAAATAATAAAAGCTGTCAGGTCTGATGAATAATAACAGCCATTTGAGGCAAACGCCGTAACTGGGTCAGGTAATGAAAAAAGTCATTCTCACTCTGGTAATTTCTTTGGGGGTAACGGGCGTAGCCTTTGCCAAAGGGGATGCAGCTGCAGGCAAGAGCAAAGCGACTACCTGCGCTGCCTGTCATGGCGCAACAGGGGTCAGCCCTGCTCCAAACTGGCCGAATCTCGCTGGTCAGGGGGAGCGTTACCTGATTAAGCAGATCACTGAAATCAAAGACGGTGAGCGCTCTGTTCCAGAGATGATGCCCTTTGTCAGCGCTCTAACCAAGCAGGATATTGCTGATCTTGCCGCTTTCTACGCCAGCCAGCCTGCTCCACAGGGAGCAACAGACGCAAAGTATGTCTCAGTGGGTGAAGCTCTCTATCGCGGTGGAGATGCCAAGAAAGGCATTCCTGCCTGCTCCAGCTGTCATTCTCCAACCGGTAAGGGTAACTTCCTTGCGGGATTCCCCTCACTGGCGGGCCAGAAAGCAGATTACACTGCTAAGCAGCTTCGGGATCTTCGTGAAGGTGATCGAACCAATGACGGCGACACCAAAATCATGAGAACGATTGCTGAGAAGATGAGCAATAAAGAAATCGAAGCCGTTTCCCACTACATCAGCGGTCTTCGTTAACCGTTTCTCCTTCCTGATAATCTACAGAAGCCTGTTTCAGACAGGCTTCTGTGATACTCCCCTTGTAAAAACATCCTGACCAGCCGACCTGATCAGACTTCCTTTTCGTCAGATGCTGACGTAATGTGTCTCCAATAAAACGCCATATCCTTAAGTAGCTGACCAGATGGAATCGCATATTTCAGGCTACTTGGGCAGAGACTATGCAAGGCACAATGGAGGGAGCATAGCCTTAGCTACGTGACCGGAGTTGTAACGCGACAGAGTGCCTGAACAAGGAGTCAGAAATGTATGATTCCATATGGTTAGTTACTTAATAACAATGAAAAACAGAGGGTTCCCCAATGACAAAAAAAACGAAGGGTATACTAGGTATTGCTGTATTCCTGGGAATTGCCCTGGTCGCAGCTGGATATCTGTTCAATGTTGCTCAAAACAGTAAGGAAGCGACTGTTGCTCAAAATACACCTGTAGCGCAAACCAGCACGACCAAGCGCTCAGCAAACAGTGATAACTCATCAACGTCACCTCAAGTCATCACTCAGTCCAGCTCACCCCAACTGTTTCAGCCAGGCCAGCACTATCGAGTGTTACCCAATCCGGTAAAAACGGATGCCAAACCGGAGAAGGTCGAGGTTGTTTCCATTTTCTGGTACGGGTGCCCCCACTGTTATGCACTTGAGCCAAAGATTGAACAGTGGCAAGAAACCTTGCCTGCAGATGTTGAGTTCACTCGAACGCCTGGTTTCTTCGGCCCTAACCTTTGGCAGACCCACGCCCGGCTTTACTATACTGTCCGAAATATGGGGCTGGAAGAGAAGGTTCATGCTGGTATCTTCAGTGAAATACAGAACCGCCGAAACCAGCTCAAGGACAGTGAGCAGATGGCCGAGTTTCTAAATCGGGAGTTTGGTGTTGAGCCCGGTGCCTTTAATAAAGAGTTCAAGGGTTTCGGGGTGAACAATCAGCTTCAGAAAGCCTTCTCTAAACTTAAAGGCTATGAGCTGTCTGGTGTACCCGCCATCGTTATCGATGGTCGATATGTGGTTGAGCCCGGACTGGCGGGATCACTGGGTAATATGCCGGTTATTGCTGACTACCTGATTCGGAAAGTCAAACAGGATAGAAAAGGTTAGTGCCGACCACAAGCCACCAGAAGCCTGTCGGACTTAACACTGACCTACTGCGAAAAAGCCGGATTTGGCCATTTTTTATGCTGCTCTTCGTTGAATAGAACCACTATTCGCCTCAAATCAGCATAAAAATGGGCTCAAACCGGACTTTTTCTCGCTACGATCGATTAAGTCCGAAAGGCTCCTGGCAGAAGAGGTTAAAGGTCAAATGTTTGGATTTTTAACCGCTTTATTTTGTAAATAATTGATAATTCTTTGAAGGAAGTTGAATAAAAGGCCTGTAATATCTGTCCATCGGTTCCCGTACTCACTTTTGCGGTAGGTCACAATGCCCATTCGAACTCTTACAGGTGCCATTCGTCGACGCTTACACCGGCAGCGTTGTCAGTACCGTTCCGGGCATATCCACCAGTCGACACAGGGAGAAACACCCTGTCAGCTAAACAAAAGTACTCTCAACCTGCTCAGCTTTAATATTCAGGTAGGCATTAATACTCAGCAATACCGGCATTATCTGACCCGCAGCTGGCAGCATATTCTTCCTCACGCTAATCGCCTGACTACCCTTGACCGGATTGCCAGTGTTCTTCCTGACTTTGATCTGGTTGCCCTGCAGGAAGCTGACGGAGGAAGTATTCGAAGTAGCTTTATCAACCAGACAGAATACCTGGCTCTGAAAGGGCACTTCCCCTACTGGTATCACCAGATCAACAGAAACCTTGGCAAGCTGGCACAACACAGTAATGGCTTGCTCAGCCGGTTTGAACCCGTATCGCTGGAAGACCACAAACTGCCCGGACTGATTCCCGGGCGAGGTGCAATTGTCGCCCGCTTTGGCAACCCTGAGGAGCCTCTTACCGTGGTGATGATGCATCTGGCGCTGAGCAAAAGGGCCAGGGATATCCAGCTCTCCTATATCCGGGATGTTGTGCAACACAATCAGCATGTAGTGCTGATGGGTGATATGAATACCCATGCAGATCAGTTACTCAATGACTCACCTCTGAAAGATACATCCCTTCATGCAGCACACTGGGGACAAAATACCTTTCCCAGCTGGCAGCCAAAGCGCTCTCTGGATCATATCCTGATCAGCCCTTCCCTGATTGTTAATCGATTCGGCGTTATGAACATTCCCATCACGGACCATCTGCCGGTGTCAGTTGAGATTCAAATTCCTGATCCAGTTATTAACTATCGCAAATAGATGGCCATACCAAAATCAAAAACAGATTTCCTCAAGCATAAACTTCCGGGTTAAGAGGTCTGGTAACTTCTCTGTTCATTTCAATTTGCTCCTGACTCCTCTCTGGCATGTTATTGCTGGAGCAAAAATTACGAATCGGAGATGTGCATCTCTGCCAAATACTTCTGGTTACATCAACTACATGTCCTGGTAGTTCTGAACACGATTTTTGATGAATTAGTCCATGAACAGCACACCCTGAGATATATGCTAATCCTATAGCACCAACTCCTCCCAAGGTATATGCCACAACCTGATAGATACCAAAAGATCCTACGGTCGGAGCAGTAGTGGCAGCAGCCGTAGTAGTGGCAGCAGCCGTAGTAGTGGCAGCAGCCGTAGTAGTGGCAGCAGCCGTAGTAGTGGCAGCAGCCGTAGTAGTGGCAGCAGCCGTAGTAGTGGCAGCAGCCGTAGTAGTGGCAGCAGCCGTAGTAGTGGCAGCAGCCGTAGTAGTGGCAGCAGCCGTAGTAGTGGCAGCAGCCGTAGTAGTGGCAGCAGCCGTTGTAATACAATCCGCCCCCCCTGACTCACGAAATGTGCAGTACATACTACCCAGCTCATCACATATAGGAAATGGGCCTTCACAGGAATATCCGATACCACTATTAGCACCGTCTTCCTCACATACAAGTGTACAATCACAATTGTCAGGAAAAGGAGGTGGGTTAAGATAAAGGGGTAGGTTTTTCGGCAAACAATTCATTCACATCACCTGAATACAGTAATTAAAAAAATTACTATAGCTGATGATTTTACAAATATCTCACAAATCATGACCTGCCAGTTTTTATGCGATAAATGATGGCAGTGGTTATAAAATCTCATTAAGAAAAAAGGCCCGATATCAAGGGGGAAGTAAGGAGGGAGATATCGGGCCTCGAAAAAAAGCCATCACTGTTTCAGTGACAGGGAGTCATTCCAGACGGAGCATATTACCTGACACAAATTATTTGCCTATCAGTAAAAAAACCTCGCCTCATACGTAGTGCATCCTTACCAGCTTCGGAATAAACCAACCTTTTAGTCACCCTCGGCAGACCTTATAAAATCGATATAATGAGGCAATCTTTTGTTGGTGTGGCTGGCTTTATTTTCGCTAACAACAGACCATTACATCCGGAGAAAATCAGATATGGAGACTGAATGATGAGCCACATGAAGCTGGGAGTTTTCGGCTCAGCATTTGACCCCCCGACACTTGGACATTTAGATGTTTTACGGCAGGCTGCTATCTGCCATGATCACATCCTGCTTGTCCCCAGTGCGTTTCATGCTTTCGACAAGAAGCCCCTGCCATTCAGCCTTCGTCTGCAAATGCTGCAATGCTTTATTGATGAAGCAGATGCTGGTTGCTCTTTAGAGGTTTGTAACCTGGAGGCAGAACTGCTGGAACAGAACCCTGGCAAGCCGGTATACACATATGACCTTATGGAAGCCTTAACCAGTAAATACAAAGGCAAAGCTGATGTTTCTTTCATCAGGGGGCCGGATAATGCAAGGCCTGAAACCTGGAGTCGATTTTATAAATCGAAGGAAATTGAGGAAAAGTGGCCTATCTTTACCGCCATTGAACGGGTTGCCATCCGAAGCAGTGATGTCCGCAAAATTCTTGAATCCTCAAAAGTAGCCGATGATCTTCAGCAGGGGTTGAATATGCTGCTACCTTCTGTTCAGGCTTTTATTATGAATAACAATTTATACCAGACAGGGAACCTATGAAGCTTTCAGGTCTTGATGCCAAAGATGTACAGGTTCAGGAAGAGGCAAACGTTTATTCAGGCTTTCTGAAGCTCTTTAAATACACGATTACTCATGGACTCTTTAAAGGGGGAGTCAGTCGCCCCCTGATCCGTGAAGCTACCGTAAGGCCTCCCTCTGTCGGCGTCATTTTATTTGACCCGGCTCATGACCAGGTGGTTCTGGTCGAGCAATTCCGCATGGGGCCTTTTTTGAGCAACGATGATCCCTGGTTGCTGGAAGTGGTTGCCGGCATCAGCGAGCCTGGAGAAACGCTGGAAGAAGTTGCCCTTCGTGAAGTAGAGGAAGAAACCGGTTATAAGATTACCTCATTAATGCCGGTATCTGATTTCTATGTCAGTCCCGGTGCAAGTAACGAAAAACTAAGGCTTTTCTGTGGCTTGGTGGATGCCACGGATGCTGGCGGTATTTTTGGCGTTACCGATGAAGGTGAGGATATCAGAGTTCATGTTCTTCCCTTCCCGGAAGCTTATGATATGGTGGAAGATGGAAGGATTGCCAACGCTCCAGCGGTCATTGCGCTGCAATGGCTCAAGCTGCATCATCATGAGTTACGCCAACATGAAAAATAAAATCTTCCCAAGCTGGCTCCAACGACGGTTTGCCTTAATCTTTCTCCTGAGTCTGCTTTCAGCGACTCTGACGGGATGCCAGATTTTTGCCAGCAAAGTATCCAGAGAGTATCACGATGGAATCCCCAGCAATGCTCATCTGGCAATGCTGCCATTCATAAACCATACCGAGGTTCCTGATGAAGAAGCCGTTCAGCTCAGACGTATTCTGCAAGTTCAGCTGGCTTCGGTGGGAGTAACCAACACTACCGTGTATAAAAGGCCGGAAACAATAACCACTCCCAGCTATATCTCCGATATTTACGAGCTGGAGCAGGCTCAACTCTGGGCCAAGAGTAAAAAAATTACCCTTTCGATACTGGGAGAGGTTCTTGAGTGGCAATATGATGAACAAAACCGTTTTTCAACCGCATTGCAGCTGAAAATCATCCACATTGCCTCTGGTGAGGTAATCTGGAGCATCAATGGTTTTAGTGAAGGGCGCCCAGGTGAAGCCGCTTATGACGTCAGCCGAAAGCTCATTACTGACCTTGTTGCAGCGATGCCAGTTCAAACGCCAAAATAATATCAGACGGATGTAATGATTCATTAGACTCGAGAGAAAGGATATGCTCTACGTACTCAGGGATGACAACAATCAGGTATGTGCCGTTTCAAATAACCCACTTTCAAATGAGTGGGAACAGGCTGAGATGGATGACGAAAGCCTGAAGCTCTTTCTGCAAAATAATCCGGAAATCAGCACAGATATTATGGAGTCTTCCGATGCTGACTTCATTCGTGTTCTTGAAGACGTGATTGATCTGTTAATTGATAAGCAGATCATTCAGTTCACCGAGTTTCCTGATGTCGTTCAGGCAAAGCTTCTCTCTCGCCGCAGGTATCGTGAAAGCCTTAGAAGTAAGGCTGATACTACACGGCTACTCGAAGACGGTGATAACACCATCTTTTAATTGAATACCTGTAGCATTGTGTTCCACGTGTATTCTTAACCCCAGGCCTGAACAGGTTGGAAGCTCTACCCATGGTCATCATGGCTATCTTTCCGCCGAAATCGTTCCCGGTAGTGTCATTCGAGCATTTTTTGTTGGCCAGTTCTCAGGCCAGCAGCTCTGTGTCTCCATTGATACATTAGGAACCATTAGCTTGGTTTCATCAATTCTTTCTGGAAATAAGACCCCATCCAGATGATCAATTTCATGTAGCATCACCCTGGCTGCAAACCCATCCAGAGTTGCCTCAATGATGTTTCCTTGATCATCAAAGCCTCTTACCTTCAAGTTTGCCGGCCTGTTCACCCATCCTCTGATACCTGGAACTGACAAACACCCCTCCCATGTCCAGCAGGTTTCATTACTGACTTCTATAATCTGAGGATTGATCCAGAATGAAAATGGAATATCTGGCACGCTGGGATAACGTGATTTAGTCTCTTCCGATATTCCTATGCACAACACCCTTACACCCCAGCCAATCTGAGGAGCCGCAATACCAATACCATTTGCCTCGATTTGCTTTTTACGGAGAGTACTAAGGTTGTACTGAAAGTCTTCAGTGAGGATGTCATCAACATTTACTTGTTGATGTTGCTGAAAAAGCAGGGAATCACCCATGATGACCAGATCCGGGCTATCAGACAAACGCATCATTAAAAGGACCACTCCACATCTATTTATGATCAATCAGTGTAACTTAATGACCTCAGAAACCTGTGAAAATTCAACCTGAGCACTGATCAGCATTAAGCAAAATATGATTTCATAGCGCCAAATACTTATAATTGACCATTAATTTACGTTTTTTAAGCATCATGACCAGAACTTATCGTTTACTTGTATCCTGCCCGGACTCTACTGGCATCGTAGCCACCGTCAGCGACTTTATCGCCAAACACGGTGGCTGGATTGTTGAAGCCAATCATCACTCCGACCCTGTGACCGGACGCTTTTACATGCGCAATGAGATCAAAGCAGAAAGCCTGCCTTTCTCTGTGGGCGAATTTAAAGAGTATTTCACGCCCATTGCTGAAAAGCTCAGCCTAGATTGGCGCATCAACGACTCAGGTATTCCTCCGCGTGTTGCCCTTCTGGCCAGTAAAGAGGCCCACTGCCTGTCTGACCTGCTTTATCGTTGGCGCAGTGGCGACCTGAAAATGGAAATCCCCTGTGTTATCTCCAATCATGAAGATTTAAGAAGCTATGTAGAATGGCATGGTATTCCCTATCATCATGTACCTGTGGATAAAGATGATAAGGCACCTGCCTTTGAAAAAATGACATCACTTCTTGAAGAATACAGTGTTGATACGGTAGTACTTGCACGTTACATGCAAATTTTGCCTCCGCAACTGTGTGAACTGTATTCAGGTCGCGTCATTAATATACATCACAGCTTTTTACCTTCCTTTGTGGGCGCCAAACCCTATCATCAAGCCTATGAGCGCGGGGTTAAGCTGGTAGGTGCCACCTGCCACTACGTCACAGAAATACTCGATGCGGGTCCTATTATCGAACAGGATGTCATCAGGGTAGGGCATCACCACCTTCCAGAAGATATGGTTCGGTTAGGTAAGGATGTTGAGAAAAGTGTACTGGCGCGTGGATTAAGGTATCACATCGAAGACAGGGTTATTATTGATGGTAGCAAGACCATTATTCTAGGATAGTTCTTACAGGAAAGAGTAAGCGACTGCAGCCATTCTGTGGATAAGCTATTAAAGTCTGTGAATAAGCTATGAATACACAGGGTATAACCCATCCATGATATAAATATCGCTCAGGGAAGAGCCATGAAATTACAATCCTGCCCCTGTTGCCGGGGCAAAGCCATATTTGCAGATCTCATCATTGGCAAAGGCAGTCGAAGAGTTAAAATGTGGCAGGTCAGCTGCAGTGGTTGTGGTTTATCCACAGAGATGGATGAAGATAAAAGATATACAGCAACACGCTGGAATCGTCGTCAGGAATACGCAAACCTGAAAATGTGGGTAACATTGCTGGCAGCACTGCTGCCAGTGTCAATTATCATCAGTCTGCTGCTTGGGAATCTGATGGGTATCAGTCTAATCAGCTGAGTTTATCATTTTTCTTCACCGTACCCTGAATGCAACTGGTTATGTTATCCACAAGCTGGTTGATAAACCTAGCATAACTTCCAGGCCCGGACTTAATATTTTCTGCTAATGGATCGAGCACGCCAACTCTTACCGAAAGCCCCTCAGTCAGTCGTTCTATATAAGCTGGTTGAAACTGTGGTTCCCTGAAAATACAGGTTGCACCAGCCTTATCAAGCTGTCCTTTTAAACTTACCAGATGACGGGCACCAGGCTGCAGCTCTGGATTCTTCGTAAAATAGCCAGCAACCTCCAAACCATACTGCTCCTGAAGGTATCCATAAGCATTATGAAATACAAAAAACGGCGTCTTACCTGACTGCTCAATTTTTTCACAGTTCCGCGCATCCGTTTGATCCATACTCATCAAAAACTGCTCAAGATTATTTTGATAAAGTGTTTGGTTTTCCTTATCCACAGAAATCAGCACACGAGCCATCTCTCTGGCAATCACTCTTGCATTATCTGTACTCAACCAGATATGAGGGTCATAGTCACCATGATCATGGTGCTCTCCGTGCTCATGGATATGATGCTCATCCTCTTCACTGCTGCGCAGTCGAATCCCTTGAATATCCATCATGGATACTGCTTTTGCCCCCTTTGTAGAGGTCAACATTTTGGGAAGAAAAGACTCCATTGCCGGGCCTACCCAAAAAATGACATCAGCACTTCTCAACTTACGGGCATCAGAAGGCTTAAGGCTATGACTATGAGGAGAGCTTCCTGGAGGCAGCAAAACATCGGTATCAGTCACCCCCTCTGTGACCGCCTGGGCAATCAGCTGCAAGGGCTTGATACTGGCCAGAACCTTTGGTGGCTCAGCACTTGCGAAGAAGCTGACAGCCATTAGCAATACTGCTATCAGCAACTGTTTAACAGGGACAAACTGCATACAAAACCCGCTCTTTTTTGAAGTGTTATAATATAACACTTTAATCTAAAAAAGGATCCCCCACATTCATAGTTCAGAACCAAGATCTCAGTCAGTTTTTTTCTGAACCATAGTAATACTTATAAATAAATTAGAGAGAAGAGTCGGGAATAGTGATTGATCGTGAAAGGCTGAAAATCAGATAAAAAAAATGCAGTTGCTAAAACTCATTCAGTAAATGGTGGGATGGAATGGAGTATTTTGATACGAACCCTCACCGAGGAGTAAGCAAAGGCTCGTATACATTTGAAGTGATTAGATGCCTCCCCAGTAGTCATCGCCAAAAATGGCACTGAGTCGCTTGTCTTCTTCTCTGTCCTCAAGTGCTCTTCGGATTTGCAGGGAACGCTTGGAACCTTTCTGCTCAAGTTCAGGACGGATCAGGTGCTCATCCAAAATGAACTCTTTTTCGGCTTTCTTACCTTTTCCCATAACAGCATCCTCTTCTTGTATTTGTTATTAAATGATGCCTGATTACGGTTACCAAAATATTAAATTACTGGTCATACGACAACCACTCATGTCGTATAAAAATGTAAGATAAATCTTACAAATCCTTAACTCTAAGAGACCTCAACCCTTTTTTTATACTTTTCAACTGTGATTCAAGTTCTGGTTCTTTCTGCATAGCGACCCCTGCAGCGAGCACGTCAATCACAACCAGATGAACAATTCTGGACGTCAATGGTGTAAACAGATCCGTATTTTCTTCAGCGGCTATCGCAAGCGGGAAATCGCAGAGCTCTGCTAACGGTGTACTATTTGGACAGATGCCTATAATCGTTGCTCCGTGCTCTCTGGCAAGCTTTACACTGTGGATCAAGTCCTTTGAACGTCCAGTTTGAGAAATCGCAACAACGACATCGTCACGGGTCATGGTTGAAGCAGAGATCAGCTGGATATGCGGATCCGCACAGGCAACCGCTGTCGCTTTCAAACGTATGAATTTATGTCGGGCATCACGCGCTACCGCTGCAGAAGCACCAAACCCGAAAAACTCTATTCGTCGAGCACCAACCAATACCTCAATTGCTGATTGCAGACAGGCTATATCCATTCGGTCCCTGACCTGCATCAACTCCTGAATTGTCGAATCAAAGACCTTGTTCTTTAATGATTCAGTATTATCATCCCGATCCAGCTTCATACTGGTAAAGCGGGGAGCAGAAGCTGTACCCAGAGTCTGGGCAAGTTTTAATTTGAAATCCTGAAACCCTTTACAACCAATTGCCTTGCAAAAGCGCATGACAGTAGGCTCGCTGACACCAACCTGTTTAGCCACCTGTCCAATATTTAAGCTGATACAACTTGATGGTTCATTGAGTACCCAGTCAGCTACTTTTTTCTCTGAACGTCTCAGACTGTCATACTGCCTGCCCACTTCGATAATCGGGTCATTGCTTAACATAAACTGCTCAACATCATTGATTCGTTCATTGTTGTTCTCATGGATAAACAGACAAAGTGCTAATGAATAGAAATAAGAGCACTTATTACTAGCATCTATGCCTACATGAACCATAACACAGGCAAGACCTCATGACGCAGTTTCGTTAAACTCTCACTATTCCGGTAATTACTCTCCCCCTCAAAAGGGGCATCGAATTCTGACTGAAAGACTCTTAAGTAGCTGGCCATATGAAATCGAATATTTCTGGCTACTTGGGCAGGTGCTATGCAAGGCACAACGGAGAGAGCATAGCCTTAGCTATGTGACCGCAGTTGTAACGAGGCAGATCACCTGAACAAGGAGTCAGAAATATATGACTTCATATGGTTAGCTACTTATGGACGTAACCTCAATACTTGATTCACTGAACGATGCACAGCGCAGTGCCGTTGCTGCTCCCGTTAGCTCTATGCTGGTGCTGGCAGGTGCTGGCAGCGGTAAAACCCGCGTTCTGGTTCATCGCATCGCCTGGCTGGTTCAGGCTGAAGCCATGTCACCCTATTCAGTGATGGCTGTAACCTTCACCAACAAGGCGGCAGCAGAGATGCGCTCACGTATTGAGGAGCTGCTGGGCATCGCCCCCAGAGGGATGTGGGTGGGGACTTTCCACGGCCTTTCCCATCGTCTTCTCAGGGCGCACTGGAAAGAAACTGGACTTCCTGAGAACTTTCAGATTCTGGACAGTGATGACCAGCTGCGCGTACTCAAACGAATCATGAAAGCCATGCAGCTGGATGAACAGAAATGGCCTCCACGTCAGGCCCAGTGGTTTATCAATAGCAAAAAAGATGAAGGGCTTCGTCCTGATTACATCGATCCCGGTTACGACCCATTTGAGCGAACCATGGTTGATGTTTATCGACGCTACCATGAGTACTGCGAGCAAGCCGGCGTGGTTGACTTCGGGGAGCTGTTACTGCGTGCGCATGAGCTGCTGCTGAAGCGAGCTGATATTCTCCAGCATTACCGCGAGCGCTTCCGCTATATCCTTGTGGATGAGTTTCAGGATACCAACGCCGTGCAATATGCCTGGCTACGGCTGCTGGCTGGAGACCAGGACAAACTGATGGTCGTTGGTGATGATGATCAGTCCATATATGGTTGGCGAGGCGCCAGAATTGAAAACATACGTCAGTTCACACATGACTTCCCGAATGCCCAGACCATCAAACTGGAACAGAACTATCGCTCTACCGGTAATATTCTTCAGGCCGCCAATGCCGTTATTGCCAATAACCCGGACCGTTTAGGAAAAGAGCTGCGCACCGATGGCGATAAAGGCGAGCCAGTACATCTGTACGCTGGCTTTAACGAAATGGACGAAGCTCGATTTATTACAGATCGGATTAAAGATGCGGTCACCAAAGGCATGGTCCGCAGCGATATTGCCGTCCTTTATCGGTCCAATGCGCAGTCCCGTATACTTGAAGAAGCGATGCTCAGGGCTGCAATCCCCTATCGAATTTACGGTGGACAGCGCTTCTTTGAACGGGCAGAAATCAAAAACGCCCTGGCCTATCTCCGCCTTGTCAGCTCTCCCAACGACGATACTTCTCTGGAGCGGGTTATCAATATTCCGACCAGGGGTATTGGAGAGAAAACGGTAGAAAAGCTCAGAGAGGCGGCCCGAAGTCAGGGGATTTCACTCTGGCAGTCTCTGAAAAACCTGGTGGCATCATCCGTAGTCGGCGGTAAGGCCGGTAAATCCATGGCAGCATTTGTGGAATTGATCGAGTCCATGAGTCATGCGGGTGAAACACTGGATCTTGGTGAACTGTCTGATCATGTGGTCACCATGAGTGGGCTGATTGATCACCACAGTAAAGAAAAAGGTGAAAAAGGTCAGGCTCGGGTGGAAAACCTTGAGGAACTGGTTAATGCCTGTCGTCAGTTTGATATGGACGAGCTCGACCTGGATGAAGAAACCGAAGCCATGACGCCTCTGGATGCCTTTCTGGCCCATGCAGCACTGGAAGCGGGCACCAATCAGGCAGATCAGTTCCAGGACAGCGTGCAGATGATGACACTTCACTCTGCAAAAGGCCTGGAGTTTCCTCTGGTCTTTCTGGCCGGCATGGAAGAGGGGTTATTCCCCCATAAAATGTCCCTGGATGAAGGCAACCTCGAAGAAGAGCGCCGGCTTTGTTATGTGGGCATAACCCGCGCCATGGAAACCTTATATCTGACGTACGCTGAAAGTCGCCGACTGTATGGTAGTGAAACCATGAATCGCCCTTCCCGATTTATCAGGGAGATTCCTGGTGAGCTGCTTCAGGAGGTTCGCCTTGGTGGTACCATAACCCGACCTGTAGTCACCCGCATGGCGCCGGCATCACCCGATCATGGTCTTTCACTCGGCCAGCGCGTCCATCACAACGTGTTTGGTGAGGGTGTTGTGATTAATTACGAAGGTGATGGCAACCAGGCCCGGGTTCAGGTCAATTTTGATTCTGAAGGCGCTAAATGGTTGATGATGGCCTACGCCAACCTTTCTCCAATCTAGGAGCCTGTCAGACTTAAGGCTCCAGACCCAAAGCCTCCATATCAATGGAGGCTTGTATGCTTCCCCCTATCCACTTACCATGCTTCTGTCGTGTTCCGCATAAATAATACCAATCAAATTTTCTAAACCCGTTATGAGCATGGCTGACTGAAGTGTAAGACAAGGCAAAGTGACGAGTCATAGCCTTAGCTATGGTGAGGAGCTTTAACGCAGTATTACGCTTGAGGCTGTCAACGAAATAGGGATTTAGAGAATCCGATTGGTAAAAGATTAAAAACAAGAGAACAGGGTCCTTGCATGAAACGTCGTAATTTATTGACCTCTTTGGGGATCGCTGCCGCAACTGCAGCACTGGTGGGTTGTGGGCAGGGTGAACAGCCGCAGCAAACCTCCAGTACTGAGTCAGCAGCGCCGGAAGTTCAAAAACCCATCGAATGGAAACTGGTTACATCCTGGCCAAAAAATTTCCCGGGGCTGGGTACCGCCCCTGAGCGCTTTGCCGAGTCCGTTAATAAAATGAGTAATGGTCGCCTGACCATCAAAGTGTATGGCGGCGGTGAACTGGTTCCACCACTGGAAGTATTTGATGCGGTATCCAGTGGCACAGCTGATATGGGTCACAGTGGTGCTTATTACTGGAAGGGTAAGGATCCGGCTACCCAGTTCTTTACTGCCGTTCCATTTGGTCTGAATGCCCAGGAAATCAGCAGCTGGATTCACTACGGTGGTGGCCAGGCTCTCTGGGATGAAGTGTACAAGCCGTTCAATGTAAAACCGATGGCTGGTGGCAACAGTGGCGTCCAGATGGCTGGCTGGTTCAACAAAGAGATCAACAGTCTGGATGACCTGAAAGGTCTGAAAATGCGCATCCCGGGTATGGGTGGTGAAGTGCTGAAGAGTCTGGGCGGTGTGCCTGTGAATATACCCGGTGGCGAGCTGTTTACTGCACTTCAGACCGGAGCTATTGATGCCACTGAGTGGGTCGGCCCATACAATGACTTGGCTTTTGGTTTCTATAAAGCTGCATCTTACTACTACTATCCAGGCTGGCATGAGCCAGGCAGCATGATGGAATTCACCATCAACCTGGATGCG
Organism: Endozoicomonas atrinae; assembly: GCF_001647025.1. Lineage (GTDB taxonomy): Bacteria > Pseudomonadota > Gammaproteobacteria > Pseudomonadales > Endozoicomonadaceae > Endozoicomonas > Endozoicomonas atrinae. The sequence continues at coordinate 3,571 of NZ_LUKQ02000074.1, read as the reverse complement.
TGGAATAAACTGCCAGAAGACCTGCAGGCCATTGTAAAAACGGCAGCCCGTGCAGCAAACCAGGACATGATTGATGAATACACCGCGAGGAATAATGCGGCGCTTCAACAGCTGGTGAATGAACATGGAGTTAAAGTAAAACGCCTGCCAGATGATGTGCTTGCTGAACTGAAAAAAGTGGCTGATGAGATCACTCTGGAAGTGGCAGCCACCAGCGATGTTGCTGGACGGGTTTATGAGTCGTTCAGTGAATTCCGTGAGCAGTCCAAGGCTTACCACAGCATTTCAGAAGTCGCTTTTTACGAAGCGCGCTCTCTTGAGTAATTGTTAGTCATGTCGCTACACTCACCCTGTGAGGGTGGCGACATCGTGTTTGACCCAATCCGCAAATGTCTCACTCCAACAAACCCCATATTTTCCAAAGCTGGAATCAGGGCACTGACCTGCTCATCCTGCCCAGTGTGCATAAAGATATCGTTTGACACTGAATCAGCATCAAAACCGGTTGATTCCAATAGGCTCGCTACCCTGCGGGCAATAGCAGAGCCTGAGTCGATCCAATGAATGTCTGAAGAGATCTGTTGTAAAGCGCCCCGTAGCAGAGGGAAATGTGTACAGCCAAGCACTACCGCATCTGGCACCTGTTCTCCCTCAAGAAAAGGAGCAAGAATCCTGCGCAGTTCTTTCTCTGAAACCGGATCACCCCGAAGGTACTGTTCAGCCATCTGCACCAGTTCGCTGGAACCGACTCGGATCACATGACAGTCACCGGCAAAGTCATCGATCAGCTGATCCGTATAACTGCGGGCAATGGTACCAGGTGTCGCCAGAAGGCCAATGCACCGTTTTTCAGAGTATTCACTGGCCGTCTTGATGGCCGGAACCACACCAACAACAGGAAAATTCAATTCTTCACGTACCCTGGGCAGTGAGATCGTACTGGCCGTATTACAGGCAATGACAGCAAGAGAGGGGTCAAACTGTTCCGCCAGAGCATTAAGGCAAAGGCTGGTTCGCTCAATCACTTCCTCCTCAGGCTTGGGTCCATAAGGAAAGCCATGGATATCAGAACAGTAAACCACCGGAGCGAAAGGTAAAACCTGCTTTATTTCCTCATAAATACTGAGCCCGCCAACACCGGAATCAAAAATAACGATTGGTTTTACCCTTTTATTCACGGCTGTTTTCACAAGAAGCTTCCACAAAAACGGTTTACTCAGTTTTTGACAATCAATAGGGAGATGAAGTTTTTCCAACCACCATTCAAGACGCAATAAGCATTACTCCCCACTAATGAAGATACAGTAAGTCTTTGAGACGACAACCTAAAGATTAAGCATTATCTTTGGTCACATGCCACTCTGCAAGCGAATCAACCAACACTAGGACAGCTCTGCGGGAGGAGTATGGGAGCGAAAGGTAACTCCTCCCTGGAAGAAGGATTAGGCCATTATATGTATAACTAACATCTGTTATTCAGCCAGGGACTTTAATAGTTCAAGGTCCTCATTAACTTGTATTGCCAATGCTCCGAGTGTTGTGAGTTCCAGTCTATCTTTGCTGTAGACCGTTTTAGGGTCTTGGATAGCATTGTCTATTTGTGCCTCTTCCTGCTTGCCCTCCATACGTTTTATAACCTCTTCCTTACCCTTCAATTGTTGTTTAAGCTCTCCCTTTCGGGCCGAAAGGGCTTGGCTTAATTGATCTCTGGCATCCTGGGGTATCTTTCTGAGGACATCTTCACAACCAATGAGCGTAGCTCCATGTTTCAAAAAGGATTCTGCTGCTTCATAGTTACCAGAGCTTAATGCATAATGAACAGGAGTACCTGAATAACACCACCAACCTGCCTTATTTAACTCGCCCTTGTGGAGACTGTCAGTGATATAGTTTCCCATGTCGTCATCCTGAAACACTGGGAGTGTATAGAAGCTTCTGGGAGCGATTTTATCGGCTGTGCACAGTGCTGTAATCATTTCAGGACTACCGGATTCAGCTAGGGCAAAAAGCAGGGGCTTATTGTTGACCGAAAGTTTCTGTACAGGTTCCTGCCAGGACTTTAGCCCTGACGCCTGATTTTTATTCAAACATCTTTCATTATGCACTTTTATTTCATCCCTCATCTCATCAAGGTGACTGGTAAAAGCTTGGACATCATTTTCCTTCAATGCCTTGGAGATATATGCGGCTCTGGCGAACTGACCACTCATTCTGTTATTGATACTGCTGGCTAGCCCTGAGAGAGCCTTGGTAATTTTCCAGCAGCTTTTATCACTTTGAACCAGCCCCCTGACCCTCGGAATGTGCTGCTGACTGGGGCTCTCATTTATTATCACCCCATTCCAACTCCCCCCTTTGCCAATATTGAGGGATTGTCCTGGAAATTCGCCTTCCGACTCAGGGGTTTGTGTTGGACCATTTCCAGGAATATGTACAATCGGTCTGTTAGAGTCGGGTTTCATTATCAAATCCTTTTTTAGTCAGTCCTCAATTAACCATAGCTACATTACGATTCCGCTTCTTTTACTGGTAAGTCAACTGTCAAACCTATATCCCTCCTAGCCCTATACGTACTGACTCTCAGTCATTCGTCAATAACCTTACGAAAGCCATATTTGCCTTCCGTAAGGTTATCCTTAGCTGCTGAGAACCCCAGTCAACAAGCTGGAATAACTTATTTCCTCAATTGAAAAAAGAGCAATGGAAATTACCCCATTTCCATAGTACATAAACAGCATTGAATCCTGTTACCGGAGTAACGCTATGAATCACAGGGCTTTTCAGGATCAGCTGGCTCAGTTCCCAGTTAATACTGCTGATATCCTGCAACAATTGATTCACCAGCAAGGCCGCCTTGAGCCAGAACAAGTGAATGAGCTTAAAGGGTTGATGGCGCTGTCATCAGAGAATCTTCTGAAAGCACTGCTTCCTCTCGCAGCATCCATGAGCACCTGCCCAATTTCACATTTTTCCGTGGGTGCGATTGTTGAAGGCTTTCGCTCAGAAGGGCAAGGACCTATCTATCTTGGTGCAAACCTTGAGATGGCTGGGCAGCCACTGAAAATGGCGATTCACGCTGAGCAGGCTGCTATCAGTAACGCATGGCACCAGGGAGAAACCCGACTGCGCCGCCTGATGGTCAATGAAGCGCCCTGTGGCCACTGCCGCCAGTTCATGAACGAACTCAATGAGATCGACCAGATGGATATTCTGGTCAGCCAGCTCGACAGTGATCAACAGCGCCAATACAGCATCTCAAGCCTCCTTCCAGATGCTTTTGGTCCTGGAGACCTGAAGCAAAGCACTCGACTGATGAGTCCATCACTGCTCTCACTCGAAAGCCCGGTTCCTGCAGATGAACTGGTCAATGCAGCAACAGAAGCAGCCCAGAGGAGCTATGCGCCTTATACCAATCGCATTTTCTAAATCCTTAAGCTGCCGCCCACTATGCTTAGGCATCATTACCATGCATTATCTAGAACAGATGTCTCGTCGACCACAGCTACCCGAAGGTTTTAATGATGTTGATTTTCAGCATGCTGCCCGTCATGCAGATGATAATCGTGAATGT
>NZ_LUKQ02000735.1 GCF_001647025.1 Endozoicomonas atrinae | reverse complement strand
GCAGGTTTTTTGAGTACTTGGGTTCGACGAAGAGACCGCCGCCGATGTTGCGGGCGCGTTGCCCTTTCCAGGCTTCGGCCTGTTCGTCGGCGTAGGCTTGGGCTTCCCGTTTGGCTTCGGCGTCTTTAGCTCTTGCCTTGAGGGCGTTCTCGTCGATGGCTCCACGGCCAGACTGTTTGACCTTGGGCTTATTGCGGAAACCGGCCATGTAACTGATGTCGACAAAGGTGTCGGTATCGTCGCCACGGTGGTTGGCGTCGTAGATGGCTCGCCAGATTTGCTGGCGCAGTTCTGCCTGGCCAGAGGGGGCGTGTTCAGTGACGGCATCGGCCCAGATGTTGACGTCCTGCTGCCAGGCTTTCATCTGTTTGGGGGAGAGTTCGGCTACTCGGGAGAGCTGATCGCGGGACATGTCCTTGGCGGCTTTGGGCAGGGTGAGACCGCGATGTTCGGCGAGCTTGGTGAGCAGTACTTTCGGGCGCTTGTGCTGGTCAATGGCCTCGTCGGTCATGCCCAGTTTGGTTTTCAGGTAGACGCGGGCTTTGGGGCCGATGACCGGTCGGGTTTTCGGGTCGGCCTTGATCTGTTTCTGCTGGG
>NZ_LUKQ02000734.1 GCF_001647025.1 Endozoicomonas atrinae | reverse complement strand
ATTTTGTCGCAAGGCTCAAGCGTCTTACCGCCAGTGAAGATTTCGACGGTCTCGACTCCCTGCTGAAAAAAGAAGAGGCCCAGCGCACCGAGGCCGAAACGCAGGCAGCCGCCCAGTCAGAGGCAGGCGTTGCCATCACAACACCTGATAATCCTGCACCCACTCCTGACCAGGCGGCTGGCCAAACTGTAACACAAAAACCGGCGGCATCCACCGAAACAACGCCCGACCCCAAACCAGACGCCGGTGCAAATCGCACAGAAACCCCCGATTCTGTGCAAAACGCACAGCCAGAACCGGAAGCAGTAGAACCAGAAGTCGACCCAAAAATCCAGAAAGCCATCACCACCCTGCAAACCCAGTGGGAAGAGTTGATGGACGAGCCACTGGACACCACCGGTCTCGACATGAACGACAAAGACTCGGTAATCAACTTCGTCGATTCCGCCAAAACCAGTCTCCAGCAGGCTAAGGCCCAGCAGAAACAGATCAAGGCCGACCCGAAAACCCGACCGGTCATCGGCCCCAAAGCCCGCGTCTACCTGAAAACCAAACTGGGCATGACCGACGAGGCCATTGACCAGCACAAGCGCCCGA
>NZ_LUKQ02000733.1 GCF_001647025.1 Endozoicomonas atrinae | reverse complement strand
CCGCTTTTCAGTCGTCAAATATATACAGTCCCGATCGAACCCATCTCACCCTGAGTGAACGGTCAACAAGCGAAGGGTCAGAAGGTATTGATCGCTGTCCTCTGGATAGGCAAACGGCAATACCTGCTGCGCCTCTAGAGGAGCACCGTTAGACCGATCAAAAATGACGGAGAACTGGCGACTATCCGGGAGCGTTAGAGTCATGGTTTTATTGGCCGCTTTGGAGAGCGCAAACAGGTTCTTGACCGTCAGCCGGGAAACCCAACCGGCCTCGCCATTACCAGAGAGAACGATTGGCCTGCCATTTATTAGTTGTCCTTCCTGAACCAGCAAAGCTCCGGTCAGGCTCCGTTCGGTAGTTTGCTCGACGGGGTTCCATTCAAACTCATTGATCCAGAGCAGATCGTCCGGGAGGGTAATGGTATCCAGTATCATCAGACCGTCCTCATACCTGCGTTTTTCAGGGCTTCAAGCAGTTTGGTTTCATCCGTTGAATCAATGCCGACATTGACCGCACCGCCGGGATATTCGAGCCGGATAATTTTCTGCGGAGCCGGTTGTGTAGTTCGGGTGGTTGGTGCCGACGTGCTCACCTGGC
>NZ_LUKQ02000732.1 GCF_001647025.1 Endozoicomonas atrinae | reverse complement strand
ACAGGCATTCTGGAACAAGTTGCGCAGTCTGCATCCGGATGTAGAGCAGATCTCAGCCAGTGAGGATTTTAAAGGCTGGTTTGCACGACAGGCTGCTGATGTTCAGGAGTTGAGTCGTGTCAGCCCACTGGGTGCAGCGCAGGTCATGAGTCTCTATAAAGAGGCCGCAGGTGTAAACAAGCCTGCACCGAAACCGGTACCTGATCCAGTAAAGAAAATGCAGCAGGCAAAGCAGCTGAGTGAACCGCCGGTGCGGACCCACTCAGTCCCTAAAACCCGGGGGCACCAACCGGCAATGACACTGGAACAGATTGCGGCCATGCCGCAGAAAGAGTTTAACGACAATGAAGAAAAACTCGACAATATTCTGGCCCAGTGGATCAAGCAGGGAGGTCGCCTCTGAGGGGAGCGTTTAATTATCGTCGTATAACCGCTTCCCGTGATTCAAAGGACTTGAATCATGGCAAACACTACGTTTCCAACGGGGGCTATGGCCAATGCCCTGTCCGTTATTTACTCCAAGAAACTCAACGCGAAGTTCTATAAACGAACCGTGTTGGCGGCCATCTGTAACACCAAGTGGGAAGGCGAGATCCAGTCGG
>NZ_LUKQ02000731.1 GCF_001647025.1 Endozoicomonas atrinae | reverse complement strand
TAACGGGTGAGAATGTCACGGTTCTCCGAAAGCTGACGGAACAGGGCAAGCTCGGCACCGATGTGATCAAAAAGCTCATGGAGGAAATGGGCAGTCGGGCGATTGGTGCAGCCGCCGACAACATGGAGCTGTATTCAGGTCTGTTATCAAACCTGATTGACCGTTGGACACTGTTTAAAAAAGCCATTGCTGATGCTGGCTGGTCAACCTATGTCCGCCAGTTGATGAAGGACTTCAGTGAGCAGTGGGACAAGATGGTTGAAGATGGTCGTCTGGCAACGTTTGCTAACACGATCAGTGATGGATTTATCAGCATGGCGGAGTCGGTTCGGGCTTCGCTATCGAGCATTACGTTTGATGAGTTTATAACGGGTGTTCAAAGCGCCCTGATTAACATTAGTAATGCGCTCGGGGCGATGCGTTCCGCTTTTGAGTTCACCAGTAATACCGCCAAGCTGTTTTTCAACACCTTCACTGGTGCAGTAAAAGGCTTTGCGGCAGGCATTCTCAATGTATTAGCAACCATTACTTATGGCTGGCAGAAAATCTTTGAAGTTACCGGGCTCGAAACATTAGAGAAGAAATTTGCCGCAACCACGAACT
>NZ_LUKQ02000730.1 GCF_001647025.1 Endozoicomonas atrinae | reverse complement strand
TGGTTCACCAGGTCTGCCACCGAGTCATGCAATACCTCCATCTCGTTTTTCATGGCGGTCAGTTGCAACTTGTCGGCCTCATGGGCATCGTGCCAGCGTTGGATATCGCCATGGTGCTGGGTGATGTTGCTGTTGAGCTGCCGGTTTTCCGTGGTCATCGCCCACAGCGAGCTGGACAGGGCATCGGCACGCCCCACAGCCTCTTCGATCTGTGGCAACCCCGTGGCCAGGGCTTCCTCAATCGCCTGCCGGTCTTCGGCAATGCTCTGCTGCTGGGCAGCCACCACGGCCACGCCGTTACCAAGGGTGGCGACCACCGTCGTTTCGTTGGCCATCGAGGGCTCCTATCTCAATGCGTGGGTGACGCCTGCCTGAACAACAACCGTTCCAATGGCCACCGTGGATACCGCCTGACCATCCGGCGTGGTGACCTGAACATCAAACTCATAACGGTAGGGGGTCAGCTCATTGGTCTCTTCCGGTGCCAGGTACATCACCGCCGTCGTGCCGGATACGGTCATCCGTTTTTGCAGCACGGCCTCGTCATCCGGCTGCATCCGGTGAAACTTCAGGGTGAAGAGCAGCGTCCATCCGGTCAGGTCCA
>NZ_LUKQ02000729.1 GCF_001647025.1 Endozoicomonas atrinae | reverse complement strand
TGTAGCGGGTTGGCTGCGCGGAGTTGGGGTTTTCGATGTGACGCTTGCCGAACAGGAATGCACGTTCGATGTCGCTCATGTGCATCTTGAGGGCTTTCATCTGCGCCTCGTCTTCCTTGTCACCGGTACGAAGGTTAGTGGCCTTCAGAGTGTTGGTGACGGTGTAGCTGGTGCGGAAGATTTGGGTGTAGTTGAACGTCACGTCGGCGTCGAAGCTGACGGCCTCGGGGCTGTTGTCACCTTCCTTGGCGGCGTAACCGGCGATGACCAGTTCGTCGTTGTCGGAGATGGTGAGGGCAGTGCCGCCGATGTTGCGCTTGACGGAGATCGAGCCGGAGCTGCCGTCGCCAAGGGCGGTGGCCTGCATGACTTCGCCGGTGTTGGCGTTGACGATGATCGAGCCTTCTACCACGAAGCCGACGGCTGGGATGGCATCGACGGAGAGAGTGGTGGCGTTCGCGTCGTAGCCGCCAGCGTTGTCGACCAGGAACGTGCGGTCAGGCAGTTCGTCGACGAAGTTGCGGTACTCGGGATCGTCAGTGGCTTCTGATCCGGTCATGGCCAGAAGGGCATTGAATGGCGCTGTGCCGTTCGGCTCCAGCATGGTAAAC
>NZ_LUKQ02000728.1 GCF_001647025.1 Endozoicomonas atrinae | reverse complement strand
CCATGTGATGATGATCACCAAGATTTGCCTGTCTACCGGTGCTCGCTGGGGAGAGATCGAGAGCAGGAAGGATCACCACTTCAAGAACAATCAGGTTTACCTGACCTACACCAAGTCCAAGAAGAACCGGATCATCCCGCTAGACGAAGCATTGTTCCTGGAGGTGAAACAACACATCAGGGACAAGGGAGAGTTCACCAACTGTCAGGAATCGTTCAGACGGGCTTTACTGCGCTCTGGAGTGAGAACCGTTCGAGGACAGGCCAGCCACGTGCTACGCCATACCTTTGCCAGCCACTTTATGATGAACGGCGGAAACATTCGGGTACTGCAAAGTATCCTCGGTCATTCCGACATTAAGATGACCATGAAATACGCAAAATTCAGCAAAGAACACTTAAACGACGCCGTTAGACTAAATCCATTAAGTAAAATGGACACTTCTTGGACACATCGGTAATTTGGAACAAATGAGCTAGAATAAAAGGAAGGGAAATCAAGGAGTTAGAAAAGATAAATGGCGGTGAGGGAGGGATTCGAACCCTCGATACGGCTACAAACCGTATACTCCCTTAGCAGGGGAGCGCCTTCAGCCTCTCGGCCACCTCACCG
>NZ_LUKQ02000727.1 GCF_001647025.1 Endozoicomonas atrinae | reverse complement strand
GCAGATAACCATGCCCTGCTATTAGACAGTTATCACAAAGTGCGCTTTGTCCCTAATGATGACTACAACGGCGATGCCACCTTTGACTTCCGTGCCTGGGATAGAACCTCCGGTACTGCAGGACAGTATGAAGATGCCAGCAGCCATGGCGGTACCACGGCCTTCAGTGCCGATGCCATTTCAGCAACGATTTCATTAACCGCTATCAATGATGCGCCGGTTCTGATGCCCTCTGGTGCCACTGTCTCTGCCTCAACAGAAACCACTTCCGGTGGTGGTTTTTACGGTGACCTCGTCGCCTTGCCCGACGGTGGTTTCCTCAATGTCTGGAACAGTTCAGGCCCGACCATTGAGATGCAGCGTTATGATAGCAATGGCATAGCCCAGGGTAGCGTCGTCACTGTTTATGATGACCCTAATAACAACACCAGTTATAACGAAAGTGTGGCTGTTCTCAACGATGGAAGCGTTGTTGTAAGCTGGACTCACTTTGGTGACAGTGCTGACGCATGGGCACAAGTTCATAACCCTGATGGCTCTGTACGCCAAGCTGCATTTCAGTTAAACAGTCAGCACACCTTTCTAAGCCAATGGAACCCTAGTCTTTCCGCACTG
>NZ_LUKQ02000726.1 GCF_001647025.1 Endozoicomonas atrinae | reverse complement strand
AGCAGTTTGGTTTCATCCGTTGAATCAATGCCGACATTGACCGCACCGCCGGGATATTCGAGCCGGATAATTTTCTGCGGAGCCGGTTGTGTAGTTCGGGTGGTTGGTGCCGACGTGCTCACCTGGCTCTCTTGGAGGGCTTGGGCTTTTTCATTGTTGGCCTGCCGGATACGTTCGTTGTAAATCTGCTCACTGATGCGAAGGGCAGAGGTGATATTCTTGATCGCCTCCTGATCCCCTTTGGCAATGGCCTCGGCCTGCTGTGCCTTCAGATCGTCACGCTGGCTTTGATAGCGCCGTTGCTCAATATCCGACTGCCTGCCCTGTAATTCATCCAGTTCATCTTGCAGGCTATTGAGGGTATTTCGGGAACTCTCACCAAGGCTGGCCATGTTCTGCTCTGCCGAACGAATGGCATTGTTGAGGCGGTCTAAATCCTGATTGTTCAGGAGGTTCATCGTATCAGCGGCTCGCTCGCCCTGACGGAGAAAGCGTCTGGCGATATAGTCACCCTGCTCATAACTCTCTAACAGTTCTTCGAGGGCGATCTTCTGCTCTAAATACTGACTTTTGACATAGGCAGCATTTTTCGCAGTCTCATTCATCCAGCTACTTATGCC
>NZ_LUKQ02000073.1 GCF_001647025.1 Endozoicomonas atrinae | reverse complement strand
GATCATCCTGAGTTTTAATCTGACTGGCTATTTGATCTACCAGTTTTTCGTTGATTTCAACGCTCATTGTTATTCTCCATTTTGGAGTATTAACGACAAGCGTTTACACAATTTAAATTACATTCCCGTCCATGCAGAATATGAATCTTCAGATGAAGGAGAGGAGGACGAATCATCACCTTTTTTACCCTCTTTGGTTACAGTTGACGTTGAGGTTGTGCCACCTGATTTTGCACCAGAATGTTTCGAAATGGTGAATATGTCGGCTAAAGAGGGGGGCGCATCTACTCAGCTGATGGAAGGAGATGATGTTGATGAGATCACACTTCCCTCCTCAAGAGAGAGTTATGCTGACAGGCTTTATAGATTCATTCAAGATACTGCCTGTGAGTCGCTCAAGGCAGACATAGGCAGTAGCTTTAAGAGGCACTTTGACAAAATGCCCATGTCAGAATTTCAAAAGTTTGCAAAAGATTTTAGAGCTGGAGATTCAGGCAGGGTCAGGGAGTCAATCAATAAAATAGTGACATGTAAGTACCCTCATTTTAGTCATGAAAAGAGGGTACAGCTGGTTCAGAGAATTGAGGAGATGTTAAATGGATTTTCAGTAAACAGGCCATGGCAGGAATGCTTAGCTGCCAAGGAAACACCTGGGTAATGTAATGTCTAGTTACTCATGATTAAAGACTATGGCTGGAAATAGCTTCCACCGAGCAAACGCAAACCCGATGCTCCGGTAACGGCTGGCAGGTTGCCGGGTAGTTTCAACATATTCTGTCTTGCTAACCAGGCAAAGGCGATTGCTTCTACCCACTGAGGGTCAACACCAAGTTCAGACGTTGGCCCCAGCCTTCTGCCGGGTATTTCTTCGCTTAGCATTGCCATAAGGGTCTTGTTATTGGCCCCGCCTCCACAGACAAAAACTTCATCAGTATCGGGCGCAAGCTGTTGTATTGCATCGGCAATGCAACGAGCCGTTAAGCGACAGAGAGTTGCCTGTATGGTGGACGGGGACAGCCCTCGAAAGCCTTCAAGCATTGAGTTGAGCCAGGCAGGGTTGAATAGTTCCCGGCCAGTGCTTTTTGGAGCTGGTAACCGAAAAAAGGGTTCACTCAGCATGGTTTCCAGCAGGATCGGATCATGAGGCTCCTGAGCAGCGTGAAAGCCATCTTCATCATAAGGTTGCCCCCACTGCTGTTGGCACCAATAATCCATTAAAAGGTTCCCAGGACCAGTATCGAAGCCGGTTACGGAGTTTTGCCCACTACTTTCAGCAGGCAAGATAGATATATTGCTGATTCCCCCAATATTGATGATCACCCGGTGGGCAGTTTTGCTGGTAAAAACAGCATGATGAAAAGCGGGTACCAGTGGGGCACCCTGACCACCTGCAGCCATATCCCTGCGCCTGAAGTCCGCAATAACGGTGATGCCGGTCTGCTCTGCCAGGATATTAGGGTCACCGATCTGAAGGGTGTAGCCTAGCTCTGGTATATGTCTGATGGTCTGACCATGACTACCAATTGCCTTGACTTGATCAGTGGTAAGTCCTGCTTTGTCCAGAAGAGCATTGACGGTTTCTGCTGCTGCATAAGCGATGGCTGGATCCACTTCTGCCATTAAACGAATCTCATCATGACCTGGCTGACAGAGCTGTTGAATTTTTCCCTTCAGTTCGGCGGGCCATTCAGTACTGTGGTTGGCCAGGAGTGATGGATTATTACCATCAAAGTGAACGGCTGCAGCATCCATGGCATCCAGGCTGGTACCTGACATTAGCCCTATATAGATATCTGACATGGTTCGCCTCTGGAAGGAAGGTTTAGGAATCCATTATTGTTAACCACAAAGTCACTGAGGCACAAAGTAAAGTTTGGTTGCTTTGTGCCTCAGTGTACTGTGGGTATGATGATCTTTAAGGGCTACTGAGTGGCCAGCAGTGTCTCACTCTGCTTTTCAAGCCTTGCAATCATCAGCTCTGACCTTTTTTTGAAGCTGGCCATTTCACTTTTGGCGATCGGTGCTGCATCCGGGAGCTTAACTGTCATCGGGTTTCTGTGAACGCCATTGACACGGAATTCATAATGCAAATGAGGTCCGGTTGCCCAGCCGGTTTGGCCAACATAGGCTATAGTCTGGCCCTGACGAACTTTCTGGCCTTTTTTCAGCCCAGCCAGTTTATTGGCATGGGCATAGACCGTGACAACATTATTTGGGTGCTGAATAAACACAACGTTGCCGAAACCATTCTGCCAGCCGGAAAACTGCACGCGGCCATCGCCAGCCGCTTTAATGGGGGTGTTCATCGGGGCAGCATAATCGACCCCTCTGTGAGGGCGCTTGGTTTTGAATACCGGGTGTAGACGGTTGGGATTAAATCTCGAGCTTATACGGGTGAAATCGACCGGAGTGCGGAGAAAAGCCTTCTTCATGCTTTTTCCATCTGGAGTGTAGTAGTCAGTATCACCGTTACTGTCGGTATAGCGGATGGCGGTATAGGTCTGCCCCTGGTTAGTGAAACTGGCTACCAGAATATTGCCATCACCGAGTTTTTCACCTTCCAGATACTTCTCTTCATAGAGTAGATTAAAGCTGTCACCACTACGGATATCCTGAACAAAATCGATATCCCAGCCAAAAATACCTGCCAGCTCCATCGTCAGATTCTGAGAAAGACCTGCTTTCTGGCTGGCGAGGAAGAGAGAACTTTCAATGGTGCCATTGGCATAGGTGGGGCGGATTTCCGGGGATAGGGTAACGAGTTCGGCTCGATAGCCTTCATCTTCTCTGTTAAAAAAGATGCTTTCCAGCTTGGACTTGACATAACGCAGCTGAGTAAGGATTCCTTCCTGGTTAATCCGGAATTCCAGGGACTCTCCTGGGCGAATACGAGCCAGAGTTTCTCCATACTTGGGCGTGTTGGCAACCTGGTAAACAACACTGGCATTTAACCCCTGGTTATTAAATAACACGGATAAGTTATCGCCAGATTTAATGGTGACATGGTGCCATTTGCCAAGCCTTTGCTCGAGGTCGTATGCGGCTTTTGCCAATGCTTTGGCTTCTGCTTCCTGTTCGAGCTCTTTGATCGATGATTCTGATTTATCTGTATCATTGTTACTGATAAATGGGGAAGACTGGGAGGGAGTGCTACTGCCGGTCAGCTCTGTGGTCGTTTCCTGAGACTGGAAAGCATCAATGGGCATCGGAATTTCGTTGCGTTTGGCTTCTACGTCACCAGAGGGTAGAAGAGCCATCAATCCCATGATGCTGGCAGCGATAGTACTTGCCAGTAGCAAGTGTCGCCTGGGAAACTGTTTCAGGCGCTGGTTGATCCGTGTTGCGCCTCTCGGGATGGCTTTATTCATTAAGATTTTAACGCTGTCTACAGTGTGCTGATAAGTAAATTATAACGGTAAAAAACACCATAAGTCATATCCGTCAGAAAAGGTACGTCAATACAAGGTCAATTATCATTTTTTCTAATTAGCGTCTTGATTATCACGAATTATGTTATTGCCTCGTATCCTTAGGGGGCGTTACCAACTGGTTGAATGGCCAGTTGGTAACGCCCCCTAGGCTTTATGGGCATAAAATTGTTGAGCCGAGATTGAGTGAAAACTTTCATGAGAGGCAATGTGTGTCAACAGTAACTGAGGTTGGAACCTGATGTCCTGTTGGGGTAGTTATATTGGTGGGCAGCGTATCTGCAGGTGCTTTCAGGGTGGGCTGCGGGGATGAAACTGAAGTGATCGGTTGCTGGGTTGTGTGAGCACTACTGGTCAGTGGTTCTTGAGGAGGAGGTGTTTGGTATTGATCTGCGGCGATGGTGGGCTGGTGGGAGCCCGGATTAATATTGTTTGCTTCTACTGAGGGTGTTGACTGGATGTCCAGTAATCCCTGGCTTGATTCCCCGGAAGTCACAAAAGCTGGCTGTTGCTCTATCTGAGGAGGTGGAGGTTGGCTGGCAGCGTTGTCCAGAGGTTGACCATCAACCACCGGATCAGGGGCTGGGGCTTTCGGTTCCTGTTGGTTTAAAGGCAGGGTTGAGGCTGTCTGGGTGGATAACTCAGTGGGGGGGATCGATTCATCGAGTTTAATATAAGGTACGGGCTTTAGTAGAAGAGCAGGAATATGCAGAATAGCTGAACCCACTACACCTAATACCAATATGGATGAAATAATCGAAAGGGCCGTGCCAAGAAGCTGCATCCAGCTGTATGTAGAACCTGGTGTTGTGCTGGATTCTACGAAGCTCTTCCATCTATTTGCCCCTTTACTTACATACTCTTCCACAGGGGGGGGAGAGAGAGAGGGGAGGGGCTGTACTTTATCACTGGGTTGGGATGGGGGCTGCTGATCAATTCTGTTATTGTCTTCGGCTGGCAACTTTTGAACCGTTCTACTCCCCAGGTTCTCATGCGCATATTGAAGCAGCCCTATAAAACCACCGATACAAACACTGGTTAGGACCACCACTTTTCTGCAAACAAAATTCAGACATTCGGCGGCCGTTGATATGGTTCTCATGACCACCCAGACTGCATCACCAACTGAAAAGCTTGAATCTGTATTCTCAGGTTGGGATGAGGATTCTGTTTCTTTGGGGGCCGCTGGGCTGGGCGTGTTTGCTTCCTGGTGAGCTGCTGGGTAATTTGAAGCTGTTTGTGCCGACAGTGGTTGCGTATAAACCAAAGACTTCTCCTTCCTTTTTGATAAAACCGGCGTTGTGGAGATTTGGCAGAAATATAAACAGTGCCTGATTGGACGGGTTCGGCAAGATGCATGAATCGGCCGATGCATCAGAAATTCGCATGCACTTCGGATTGGTTCGACAGTGAGGATTTCACGTTAGTTCCAGTCAAATGAGGTAAAGGCTTGGTAAGAAAAATATACTGAAATTTACGTTATTTAGAGGTCAGGCATTTGTTCCAGCAGCATTTTGTTGTATTTTGAGCGGCTTGATTTTTATTGATAGTTATCTGCCCAGTCTTCATGGGCAGGTAGTATTTTCTTGATCTGGTGTCAGAGCCCCTGGCATCCACCGCGGTATTCCGGTTGAATCGTCGCAGGAAAAGGTAAATGTCCGATAGTCAAAACCCGTTGCTGAAAGATCTTCAGGCCCGCCAGCTCATCGCGCAGACCACTGCGGTCGAGGAACTGGACGCTCATTTGAGCGAACAGCCTCGGGTGCTCTATTGTGGCTTCGATCCTACTGCTGACAGTCTCCATCTTGGCCACCTGGTTCCATTACTGGTGCTCAAACGCTTCCAGGAGGCGGGTCATAAACCGATTGCCTTGGTAGGTGGGGCCACAGGCCTGATTGGTGACCCTAGCTTCAAGGCGGCTGAGCGACAGTTGAACACCCCGGATGTTGTGGCTGGCTGGGTTGAGAAAATCAAGGGGCAGGTGAGTCAGTTCATCGACTTCGACTGTGGAGACAACTCAGCGGTTGTTGCCAATAACCTGGATTGGACGGGTAACCTGAATGTTCTTGACTTCCTGAGAGATATCGGCAAACACTTCTCTGTGAATGCCATGATCAACAAGGAGTCTGTGCAGCAACGGCTTAACCGGGAAGGCTCTGGTATCTCCTTTACCGAGTTTTCCTATGCACTGCTTCAGGGAATGGACTTTGCCGAGCTGAACCGTCGTTATGACTGTACCCTGCAGATTGGTGGCAGTGACCAGTGGGGTAATATTGTTGGCGGTATTGACCTTGCCCGTCGTCAGAATAAGGCCCGTGCCTTCGGGTTAACTGTACCATTGATTACCAAGTCAGATGGCACCAAGTTTGGTAAAACTGAAGGCGGTGCGGTATGGCTGGACTCGAGAAAGACGTCCCAGTATGCCTTTTACCAGTTCTGGATGAATACGGCTGATGCGGATGTTTATCGTTTCCTGAAGTTCTTCACGTTCCTGAGCATGGAAGAGATTGAGGTCATTGAGCAAGCTGATGCTGAGCGTCAGGGCAGACCGGAAGCCCAGAGGATTCTTGCCCGTGAAGCTACCCGTCTGGTTCATGGGGAAGAAGGTCTTAAGGCTGCTGAGCGAATTACGGAAGCACTGTTTTCCGGTGACATTACCCAGCTTTCAGAAACTGATATGGAGCAGTTGAAGCAGGATGGTCTGCCAAGTGCCACGATTGAACGGGTTGGACTGGAAGGTCAGGCCATGACTCAGCTGTTTGCTGAAGTGGGTATGGTGAAGTCTGGCAAACAGGTAAAAGATGCGCTGGGTAATAATGCCGTGTTCTTTAATGGTATTGCCCATGGAGCTGCGGATAATATGAACCTGCCTGAGTGCTTTGCTGCTGATAAGGCAATGTACGGTCGATTCTTTCTGGTGAAACTGGGTAAGAAGAATCACTTCCTGTTTGAAGTGGTTTGATTGATCCAGTTTACGGTTTACTGAAAATCGTGGTCATCGGGCGATCCTGTCCCGGTGACTTAATTCATCTATTAACCTCTCCTTTCTTCGAACTTAACACACCGATAACGAAAGCACTCCATATCTTCAGGCCACAAGCCCGGAACCATACCAGCCTTGCTTTTCAAATGAGCCAGAAACTGCCTGGGGTTAGGCAGCTGTTTCCATACTTGTGGTAAGAACGTTGCGGTGTACTGAGGATTGCGAATCAATAGACCATCAATGCCGGGGTGCAATTGCTTCAAAAGGTCTTTCTCGTCAGAAACTTCCATCCGTTCTTGTGGCGTCAGTATGGATATTTCGATCTTGATTTCGGTCAACTCATTTTCAGTCATCGGTGGAAACCGTGGGTCACGGAATGCACTGGCGAAGGCGTTGTGGATAACATCATCCAGTAGTGGCCGGTGAGCCTCGGTTGAACCAATGCACCCCCGGAGAACCCCCCGCTTTTGAAGGGTTACAAAACTGGCAGCTTGTTGTAGAAAGAAGTCTGCCAGATCTTCGCTTTCCTGTGATGTTTCTGGCGGCAGGCCCCGTGTACATCCCTCACTGATTGTCTTGCGGGCAAGGCGCAATAATTCTCTTTTCTGGCTTTCTGTGGGTTCGATCTGCACAGTAGAAATTCCTGTTTTCCTTCGTTAGAGGTATTGATAGCCTCTTTCTGGTTTTTATCGTCACCCAACGGGGCCTCTGAATAACTGCTTCATGTCATCTGACAGTGGCTGAGAGTCTTTTTTGTGGATGTATGCAGCTTGGATTCTGATTCTGCTGAAAAAATAATCTGTCTATTGAATGACAAAGGCACCATAACCCACTACCCGGCTTTTATCGCCAGCAGTATCTCCAGAGTTGCGTACATCAAGAGTAATGACATCCATTCCCCGATGCTGGGCAACCTTCAAGACGCCATTTAGAGGATAGCAGCCACAGGCCTGTCCACCGGTTAAATTACAGCTGAGCTGTTCAATGGCTTTAACCGTCTGGTTATCACGGTAACAGGCTTCTTCGTAAGTGTGATAGTGACTGAGGTCGGAGCTGATAATAATCAGGGTTTCCTCTGCTCCCCAGAGATGCTCGATCACCTCAGCTACTGCTAAAGGGCTGATGTCGCCAACAACGATCGGAATCAGTTTGAAGTCATCCAGGCATTCCTGAAGAAAAGGGCACTGGACCTCGAGACTGTGCTCGTATGCATGGGCTTCATCGACAGTCTCTATCTGGCTGAATTGTTTCAGTTCCTCCATGGCCTCAATATCCAGAGGAATATTACCAAGCGGTGTTGAAAATGCTTCACAGTCCGGGAGTGCCATACCCTGTAGAGGCACTCTATGACTGGGGCCGAGGAGAACAACCCGGCGAATATTCTTACGCATTGACTGCAGCAGGCGATAGGCGCTGGCAGCGACAGATCCGGAATATATGAAGCCAGCATGAGGAACGACCAGTACTTTAGGTGAGAAATCCCTGGATAGGGCATCGTTGAGAAGCTCTTTGACCATATTTCCCAGGTCACGGGGTGAGTTTGGATAAAAGGTACCAGCGACAGCAGGTTGGCGAATAATCATTATGGGTTCTCCCCCGAGAGTGGCTGAACCTACCGGCACATTTTAAGCGAAATAAACCACTCTCTATTGCATCGCTCAAATAATGTGGGTAGAGCCTATAATTATAGTCTTGGTTATTACTATAAGGATGGTGATCAGGCAGTGAACCTGGTCTGGAGATGGATCATGGAGAGGGAAAAAACACCTTCCGGAAATGTGTCAACAAACTATTGGCATGTGCTTGAGGATGGGAGAATCCAATGTGATCTATGCCCGAGGGCCTGTAAACTTCGAGATGGGCAGCAGGGGCTTTGTTTTGTTCGTGCCTGTGAAAGCAACCAGATTGTTCTCACCAGCTATGGTCGCTCCTCCGGCTTTTGTATTGATCCTATTGAGAAAAAACCGCTGAACCACTTTCTTCCGGGAACCCCGGTTCTGTCATTTGGTACCGCTGGCTGCAATCTTGCCTGCAAATTCTGTCAAAACTGGGATATGAGCAAATCCCGGGAAATGGATACCCTGGCCGATCAGGCATCGCCAGAGCAACTGACTGATACGGCTGAGCAGCTGGGCTGTTGGTCGCTGGCCTTTACTTATAATGACCCGGTAATTTTTCTGGAGTATGCCATTGATGTTGCCCAGGCAGCACATGCAAAGAATTTGAAGTCAGTCGCCGTTTCTGCAGGGTATATCTGTGAACAACCCAGAGAAGAGTTCTTCCGCTATATGGATGCCGCCAATATTGACTTGAAAGCATTCAGTGAAGGTTTCTATCGAAAAATTTGTGGAGGGGCGCTTCAACCGGTGCTGGAAACGCTGGAATATCTGAAACATGAAACCTCTGTCTGGTTTGAGATCACAACATTATTGATTCCCGGTGAAAACGATTCTGATCGTGAACTGGATGACATGTGTCAATGGATAGTTGAGCACCTGGGCGTGGATGTGCCCATTCACTTCACGGCATTTCATCCCGACTGGAAGATGCGTGATCACGCCAGTACGCCTGCTGCCACGTTGACTAGGGCCAGACAAATAGCAATGAATCATGGCATCAGGTACGCCTACACAGGTAATGTCCATGACTCTGATGGTGGTAGCACTCGCTGCCATCACTGCCACAGTCTGCTCATTGAACGTGACTGGTATGTGCTGGGTGAGTGGGGGGTTAATGCTTCGCAAGGTAAGGGATTCTGTCAGCAGTGTGGTACACCGGTTGCCGGTGTTTTTGAAAAGCAGCCTGGCGTTTGGGGTAGTCGTCGGGTGCCTGTTAAGATTGTGACCTGAAATCAAAATCTCCAGATAAGATCTGCACTGATTTGTTGTGCGAGTATGTGTGATGAATGTCGTGCACTGTAGCGAATACTGCTATCCAGAAACTCTCCCGCCATTTGCAGTCCAATACCCAGCTCTGTGCTGGTTCTATCCATTTTTGGACTTGAAATGGATACGCCAGAGCCTGTGTTATTGTTTAACGAAACTTCGGTTTGCAGCTCCCGATCACCCCAGGTGGGAATAAAGCGAATATCGAGCTGAGGCAATAATTGAACCTTGGTATTATCTCTGAAAATCAGGTCAGGCCCCTGAACGGTGACACTGAGCGGCAGCTGCCTGAAACTCTGTTTAGCGCTGCTGCGTGTGTAGATATTATTGCCATTTCCCGTGATTTCATTACCAGGCTGATGGGTATGCCAGAGCTCGATATGCGCAGCAGGCGTCACCAGCCACTCTCCATAATAGTGGGGCCATGCCATACCCGCCTGTGCGCCAGCCAAATCAAGTTTAGTGTTCGACTTCAGGTGGTGGCTATTGTTGTATTGATGCAGTTTATGTTTGGCATGCAGGTAAGTTGCGCTCAGGTTGATCACATAGGGAGAAAAACGCAAGGCACCGCTGATCAGCCCACCCAGATAATCTGCATCACTATCCACAGGCGTGGCGAGTTCTGTGGAATTGATATCTCCTTTACCATTGAACAGTCCTGCGCCAATGTTGCCCCAGCTTGCTTCCTTTACCAGCTGGATACCAAGCCCACGAATATTTGCCTTAAAGCCGATATGCCCGCCCGGCACATCAAATTCTCTGCCTGTAATACGGTCATAAAGGGGGAGAGCCCATAAGGCGAGAGGTTCATCGGTTGAATCAAGACACTGACCGATCCATACCAAGCTGTTTGCCTTTTTACAAAATGACGTTGAGAGCGTGCTTTGTAGGAGTTTTGAGGCCAGTATCTGATCCACCATATTGACCGGAAGCTGCTGGCTGAATGCGCTGTTCTGGGCAATCGCTGCTGATGAGGGTGTTATTGAAGAAGAATATGAGGGGCCCAGTGGAGTCCAGGGGAGTGTCTTATGGCCTGGATCTGGAGGTGCAGGCTCTTCAGGATTTGTTAATATGGCGTAGAGATAACCCTCATTAGCCTCATTCTGTTGCTCAAGTGTTAGCGTATAGCCAGGTCTGTCCGTTTGAGTTGATAGGGTAGACAGATCCAGGTTCAAACCACCATTGTCTGCAAAGCTCTTTTTTACCAGAACAAACTTCTGCTGCTCTCCAACCTGTAAGTCGGTTTGCACATTACCCAGAACGGTACCCTGACCGCTGACCATAAACTCCCCTCCCTGCTCAATAATCAGGGGGGCGACAGCAGCAGAATTGGTCACCTGGTTATTAAGGGATACAGGAACCTGCCATGTTCCTCCGCTGGCAAAATTGATGATCAGATTACCCTGACTGCCAATGGTAGAACCGGGAATTGTAATCCACTTTGCATTGGGACTGTGAAATTGCCAGCTGATATTTCCCTGGGCAATATCAAGCTGGCTATCAATTATCGAGCCTTCTGCCAGATCAAGAATCATCTGATTGAAACCATTAAAAAGATGAATCTTGCCCTCAAGCATGATCTTTTGAGGGTTTGGCTCTTGTGGGTCAGAAGGACTGTATGTGGTCAGCAGGCTACCAAATGTTGGATTAATTGCAGCCATTTCTATGGCATTGGCGCCATTTTGGGTGGATATATCAAGTGCATCATTGATATAAACATTTCCACCAAAAATGGCCAGGGCATGGGTATTCTGATCACTGGCAGTGATATTAGTAGTGCCATTGAGTTGAAGGGTGGCGGGGGTATCACTGATGGGAAAGGCGTAAATTCCAGAACTGTATGTTCCCGATACATTAATGGTCAGAGAGTTATCAAACGTGATCTGCCCTGGCATTGAAGCAACACCAAAAGAGCTTATACCCTGAAGATTGATATCTACAGGGCCTGTAAAGTGCATTCCCAAGTCAAAGCCCGTCCACATACCATGGTTTTGTTCCAAACCACTGGCGTTGGTGATGGATATTGGGCCCTTCAGATCAACTTTTCCGTCCTGTTGGCTTTCAATCCCGCTAAGGCCTGAACTTAATAAATTGATCTTTAAACTATCGACCGTCCCTGAGATTTGTCCGCTTTGAGCAGCAAAGACGGCTCCGCTTCCGGTGGCACTTGAACTGAGGTTGATCGTTATATTTCCGGAAAGTGTCGAGTTCTCTCCATTCGCACTCAGGCTTTCGGTATAGACGCCAGACCCATAATCAGTGGTGTAAGAGTGTGTTGAAATGAGTAGCATCAGGGAAGCGGTTAAAAAACGGCGAGCTCTTTGGGGGGGGGAGGGAGGAGCTGTATACGCCGTCGAACAGGGAGAGCATTGGTACACGCCTGTAAACGGAAGTGCTAAAAATTATAGTTGTCGTTTACTTAATGTGCGTACCAGATTGTTTGCTCAGTCAAAATAGGAAACGGCGCTGCCCATCGGTGACCACGTGGTATCGTTTTTAATTTTTTTGCTGTTTCCACTATTTCCAGTAACTGGGAGATACTGGTGTTCTATAGGGGTTGTTCACCAATTGCAATTATTAGGCTGTTGATGTGATCGTCTCAAGGAAATTGGCTGGTATTGAATCCGATCAGTTGATGCCAGATGAGTGGGGAAGGTACATTTTTTTAAAACAGCCAGCTTACACTAGCTGTAAATGCCTGAGAAAATAGATGCTGTGATTTGTCCAAACAATAGCTGATGGCAGCATCAAGCTGTTTCCCAATGACGTGCAGCCCTAACTGAGATTGCCAGTAATGTTTATCAAGCACTGGTGACGCCAGCGGGATGAAGACAGGACTCTGGTCATGCGCACGAATCTGAGTGCTCATATTCTTTTCTCCAATCACTGTCGTATGGCCTAGATCAGCTGTTATCTGCCAGGAGAGTGCTGGGCTTACTGTTGGCATTAAGGGGCTGGTCAGGTCAACCCGCGGGGTTGCCTGCCAGAAGTGCTGCCGCCCACCACTGATCTGAAGTTCGGTGTCATCAACAGTAAGTCGGTAAGCGCTCTGTTGAGTACTCCACCAGGATAAGCTGGCAGAAGGCAGGGCTTGCCAGTCACCAATAGCCAGCCCAGTGCGAACCGTTGCCTGTACCACAGTCAGGTCAGTAGCCACCTGAGCCTGAAGCTGGCTATTTGGTATGGATTGCTGCAGATTGTGGCGACCATTCTGATAAGCTGCCTGCATATGCAGATCAACATGCGGTATTGATAGGCTCCCACCCAGAAAAACGGCTCTGTAATTTGAATTGCTCTGTACGCTTTCTGGTAAGCCATTGGTACAGCCATTGCCGTTACCCGTAGCGAATCCGGCACTGGCGTAACCTGTAGGAAGTGTTTTCAATAGTTGAAGGCCAAGTCCTCGAGTATCTGTCTTCCAGCTCTGCTCAAAACTGTATAGTTTATAGTCTTTCCCCTTCAGGTTGCTCAGGAATGGGCTGACGTGCAGATACCAGCTGTCAGCAGATGGAGCCTCACCACTGCTTATACCAACCCACTGTGTTGTTGGAAGGTGACTGTTGTCGGGTGTTGTTGCCATGTTGTTTAACAACTGTCGAAAGGTGAGCTGGTCAATCAGGCTAACAGGTAATGCCTGGTGCGGTAGGTAGTTCAGTGATACCGGGACAGGAAGTGGTGGTCGAGGTCCTGGCGTATTTTCTTCGCGAGTCAGCACACCGAGCAGATAACCTGAGCTGTCGGTAGTTTGCTGCTCAATGTTCAGTTTGTATCCCGGTGTATTGGTTGATGCCCGCAGCTCATCAATACCATTATATTGATAGCTGGCATCAACATTTTCAGTTTTTACCAGCACATAAGTCTGGCTGTTACCTGCTTCCAGTGGCGTGGAGACCAGTCCCTGGATAGTACCGCTACCGGTGATTGACAACTGTCCGCCAGGCTGAATGGTCAGCGGAATAGTGCCAGTTACCGTATCATTCTGAAATTCAGCGGTCAGCGGGATTTGCCATAAACCACTGCTCTCAAAATTCAGGGACAGCGTCCCTTTACTGCCAACTGTTGAGCCGGTCACAGGAGAAAACTGAGCATGAGGGCTGTAAAAGGAAAGCAGCATCTCTCCTTCAGAAATATTCAGGAGACTATCAATTCGGGAACCTTCAGAAAGATCCAGCAAAACCAAAGCGGCGGGGCTTAAAAGCTGAATCTGGCCATTTAATCGGATGATCTGTGGGCTGGCTGGTTGCAAATGTGTCGTTCTGGTTCCAACGGTACTGACTTGAATGCTGGGCATTGCGTCAACGGCTATAGCGGTATTATTTTTGGCGTTAACGGTCAATGGGGCGTTGATATGTATGGTGCCGCCAGCATTGGTAATTGCTTCTCCCGTATTACTCACTGTGATCGTTGTTGAGCCATTTAAATACGTATTAGAATCATTACCTGCTCTCAATGTAAATATGCCAAAGGAGTGCTGGCCGCCGGTCAGGATATCGAGTTGATCATTGAATGTAACCTCACCAGATAATACGTGTACAGGTATATTGTATTCCCCAATCGTATTGATAGAGACTGGGCCTTGAAACACAGCCCTGCTACCGGCTACCACCAGACTTTCCATGTTGTCGGACTGGCCTTCCTGAGAAGAAACAGTTATAGAGCCCGAAAAGTTGGCTGAGCTGTTATTTTGAAGTTCTAGGCCGTATTTTGAGGTTCCGCCCAGATTGATTGATAAATTGTTAAATGTACCGTTGAGAACTGCATTATCCACGCTGAGGGCGGGGGTACTGTGTCCCCATTTTGCATCAATGGTGATATTACCTGTCAGTGTCAGGGTGTCTCCATTCGTGGCCGATAATGGTTCTGTGTAAATCCCTGTACCGATGGTCTGGTCTGCAGCTGAAGCGGATAACGTTATTGTTGTTAGAATTGATGTAATGAAGCAGCTTGCTGGTAGACTGCGGATAATCATCGTACACATAAGAACGTAAACTCGTTTTGCCAAAGGAACTGAAAACGCAGCAATACAAGATTAGTTTATGAAGTGATACTTGCTCTTAAGGCAGGTCGGTCACTGATCGTAAAGAGCAATGATGAATAAGTGTCGCACAATAGTGATATGGGGACGCAACTGGCCATGCAGAAACTACTGTTCTTCCATGGCCAGCAATCTGTGTACGTATCGGGTTGCTGCTTTAGTCAAAATAGGAGGCGGCGCTGCCCATCTGTGACCACTTGGTATCGTTTTTCATTTTTTTGGCCGCTTCTGCTTTTTCCAATAGTTGAGAGAGGCTGGTGCTCTGCTGGGGCAGTTCTTCAATCGAATTGAATAGTTGAGGAGCTACGCCCAGTGAGGTCAGGCAGGCATCCAGTATGGTCAGGGTTTCCGGGTTATTGCTGATCTGGCGGTAGTGGCTGAGCTGTTCTTCGAGATGTTCATCAGAAAGATGAAGAGTCTCATTAAACTCTGCACGTATCTGGCGTCGGGCAGCGAGCAGTTGCTCAAGAACGGATTTTGACAGGTTGAGCGTGGACACGTGGATGAGCCCTCATTTAATGTTGTTATATCACTCTTAAACCATTGCTGCCTGCTCATGGTGAGAGGGCAGTGCTTCGAGGCTGTCAGGATAGACTGGGAACAGCAAATGAATCGGGAACTTATACTTAATCAAACAGTCAAAAACAGCCGTGCAGGCTTTATTTAGTGGGAGTGTTTTACCCACAAGCCGGACTGGTCGAGGATCTCAGGAAAATTGATTCGTAGCAATGATGGGCAAAAGTAAAACCGACAAGTAACTGACACTGGTCAGTTATTTATTGTGTTATCAAGCATTCGCTTTGGGTGGGCTTCTTCAGTATACCCAATGGATTTCAAGTTGCTACGCGGCGGCAAATGAGCGAATCCATGAGAGCATAGAAGCACTTGTGACCATGCCGAGCTGGCGTTCCAGTGAGCGAGTGAAGCCAACAAAGTAGCAACATGAAAGGCGGCGGGTATAGAATAATTTTTAAAATAACAGGACTTATTATTGATCGTGTCAGATATGGTTAACCGGATCGAAACCAGAGACATTACTTGCAGCAGTAAGTGTGATCAGTGCACATCGCTATGTTGTTCGTATATTACCCAGGAGCTGGATACCCCTCGCAGCATGCATGCGTTTGATGTGCTGCTCTGGCAGGTCGCTCATAAGGGGGTTCATATTTTCAAGGATGGTAATGGGTGGTATCTACTCTGTGAGACCAAGTGCGAATTTCTCTTGCCGCATAATCGCTGTGGTATCTATGAAAAGCGCCCTATTATCTGCCGTGAACACAGTAACGAAGCCTGTGAGATTGATGCTCCGATCAATGACGGCTGTGAGTTGTATTTCCAGACTTATGACGAGCTGGATGCCTATTGCCGTCAGCGTTTTAAAACCTGGGATAAACGGCTGGAGAAGTTTGAAGCAGAACAGGCGAGGAAGAAACGGTAAACCGGCTCCCCGGAAAGGGGGAGCCTAAGTATTGGGAAATAGCAAATAGTAGGCTGTCTGGAAGCCTACCCATGCTGGATTAGAACCAGATCTCCATCTGGGCACCGTATGTCCAGCCATCAGACTTGCTGCCGTATGTGTTGATGATTTGATCTGCTGTAGTATAGGTATCGAAGTATTCCAGTCCTAATGCGTTACATATTTCTGGAGCAGTGCTACATGCGCTCATAGTTGGGTTTGCTGTTGGTTCACCAGTTCCTTCTACGTAGCCATTTGTTTTATCCCATTTTGCATAGGTGGCGAACACTCGAATTTGAGGTCTAACCCAGTTACCGAACTGAGGGTGGAACTGTTGAGCAAGAGTAAATTTCCAGAGTTTACTTTTGAATAAACCGCTACTGTACAGCGTTCCGCCATCAATTTCTGAAGAGTGGGCATTTTTCACCTGATCATAACCGACTTCTACTGTAGTGCTGGTCAGATCATTCCAGTTCCATGAGGGGCGAACGCCTGCAGTATACCAAGTAGTTTTTTTGCCATAGTTGGGGTAGAAATCGTTTTTATCGTATTTGACTTCGGTCATCCCCAAAACATACATCATATCCAGTTTAGGCATCAGCGATATTGCACCATGATCTAGCACGCGCCAGAGCTTATTGCCCTTATACCAGTCGGTGGTTTGCATGTAGCTGCCTGCCGTTCCTGTCCCTGGGCCGGTCATGGCATCGGTAGCATACTGAACGACAAATTTATTAAATCCACCCAGTACATCCCAAGTCAGCTCGCCAGTAAACATCCAACCGTTTTTATCAAAGTAGCTCTTGTTATGAGTACCAGCAGAAAGGTTATCTGGAGGACTACCAACACCGTAATCTAAGCCAAGTTCCAGGCTCATCTTGTCTGTTATGGGAATATCACTCCAGCGAAAATCAACGATGTTGGTTGTGATTTTTTCAGTCCTGTAGCCAGGGGCAGTGTCTTGAGCGGGGGGGGTCGCATTCACCCCATCAACCCAAGGGGAGTAATAAACACCGTTCTGATTCCTAACCCAGGCAACATCCAGCTTACCCATACCGACATCAATATTCTCAATACCTACGCCAGGCCCGGATACATTCCAGTAGTAGTAATCGATCATATGGACATCATGACGATTATAGAGACGCTTGCCGACCCACAGGGTTGAACCGGGAAGTGCGTCCCCAAAGACGCCTTTCGCTTTCAGATTCATTTCCCGAACCGCGGGCTCGGTGGTTTCATAGTCATCCTGCTGGGCTACCTTGTAGGCAATGTTGGTATCCAGGTAAAACTGCACACCGTCCTGATCAAACAGGTTCGCGCCAAACTTCATTTCGGCATAAGTTTCGCACTCATTGCCCAGACGATATTTAGAGGGCGCACCTGCTGCCTTGAAGCATAATTGTTGGCCGCCCTTATCGGTGCTGCCTATGCCCGAACGGGCATAAGCGGTGAAGTCAATATCATCACCTGTAACTGCCATCGCGCAGGTTGAAGCTGACGCAATAGCCACTGCACCACAGTACTGGCATGAGCGGCGGGATACCGATGAAACCATTTCAGATAACGCTTTCAACCCGGTGTCTGGAGTTGAAGGGGATTGATGCCTGGAAAGCATGTTTAGCCTACCTTGTGTGTTTCTCTGGCTCCGGCTTTCTTTATCATCCTGCCAATCAATCAGGCCTGATGTTGTTGAAATAGCCGCTTCACTCTCGATGAATGGGCATAAAAGCAGGTAGCCGTCGGTTAATGTGTGTTGAAAAAGCAAGGCCTGCTTTCCATGCAGGAAGAGGAGTAATAGGCGCGTCGTGTAAATTCGACTGTATTGAATGACATAACACAGCGTCGACGAAAGGTTGTTGGGTATCCCGATTTTTTATCTCTGACCGTGAACCAGCTAGTCAGAGTCTTTTAAGAATTTAGTTCAGGGTTTAGAGATGAGCAAAAAAATGTTTACTTAATGAGCCATTTTTCTGAATTTACTAAGCCATATAGGCATTGCCGAGTAGTTTTTTCAGGCGATCAATCACGATGAGTTTATCCTGCCTGTTTAGAAAGGAGCCCAGCTCCAGCTCCTTACCGTGAGAGCGAAGGTGAACGGAAGGTGACTTCCATGGGTGGGACGCCTCGCGAATGATCAACTGGCACCACAGACGGTGGTAATGATGAGTGGTCAGTGGCTTATAAAATCCTTTTTGAATCGTGACCTGATGTTTTTGAAAAGTGATCAGCTCTTTTCGTTGTCGCTGCCACGCGCAGTAGTAGATGCCTGCAGATAATGCGATGACTTCCAGTATGGAAAAGGGCAGGATGGCTTTGGCGCCTGCGAGGTAGAAGCCGATAGCAATGGTCAGTGATACCGTCGCTATCAACCCCAGTAACAGCAGGTTTTGCCGCCAGCTCATTGAGTTGTTGGGCTGCAGAAGTAGGCTGCCATCCGTCCTTCCAGGAGGAAAATCTATCGTTACCATTATACCAATTCCATCTTCTAAACATGAACTGCGCAGCCATTTTGGACAGCTGGATCTTCGTTGGAATTCCTCGCAATAGCCCTGCTATTACTTGTCATTCCGCCTTGCCCAGCTGTCCAAAATGGCTTGCTCGACATCATATTTAGAAGGTGGAAATGGTATTACCTGTTCATATCTGATTAACAATTATTACAGGTATTGTAGTGAGTCGGGGTTTTCAAGCTTTTCGGGTTAAACCAAGGTTTTTGAAGAATGCCTGATTTTCTTCACTGTCAAATATCTCGCTGATATTGCGGGTCAGCTTGCGGCTCCAGTTACGATACTCGCTGCTGGTACCGGGAACGTTCACCGGTGTATCGAGCTCAAGCACATCCTCCAGCTGGATCACAATGATTTTGGATGCGGTTTTGCCCAGGTAATAATGGATCTTTTCCATCAGCTCCCGGCTATAGCCCATGGAGCTTAAATCACCTGGGGTTACACCGTAAGGAGCTTCACCAATATGCTGAAGGGTTTTTAGCAGAGCCAGTTTGTCTTCATGTCGTGCAGCCTTTTCCTGCTCTGTTCTGGCGGTGTCGTAGATGCCAAGCTCCTGCCGTAAATCTAAGTCATTACAGTTCCACCAGGCTCTGAGCGTTGGAATATCGTGATTGGAAATACAGGTCAGGGCTCGTGGTTTGTACTTTTCGGGCGGTAGGAAATGATCTTCGATTCTGGAAAAGAGCACGACTTCATTGGAGTAGAAATGGGCTGGTGGCAGCGCTGCTTCTATTTCTGGAGGTACGGTTCCTAAGTCTTCACCAAAAATCAGGCACTGCTGTCGCTGGCTTTCTAGTTTAATGATACCTAACAGGTCATTCAGCGGATAGTTAACATAGACCCCATAGTCTGCGGTTTTATCCGGTGGGCACCACCAGAGCCGGAGTATTCCCATCACATGATCAATGCGCAGTGCAGCACAGTGCTGCATATTGGCATAAACCATATCGATAAATGGTGTATAAGCCTGTTCCTGCAGCATATTAGGATCAAAGGGGGGAAGTCCCCAGTTCTGGCCCTGTGGTGCAACGGTATCGGGAGGGGCTCCAACGCTGGCATTGAGAACATAGTTGTCCCGGTGTGCCCAGACATCTGCACCACCCCGGTCTACGCCAACGGCAAGGTCCCGATAGATACCGACGCGCATGCCGGACTCTGTAGCAGCACGCTGAGCATCAGCCAGTTGCTGCTCTGCAATCCACTGCAGGTACATATAAAATCGAATTCGCTCTTTTGATTGGGCAACAAAATCCTTCACGTTGGAATTGTCAGGATCCTGATAGTCCACAGGCCAGCAGTTCCAGCCCCAGCTGTTGATATCTCTGGATCTGAAATGCTCAAAGAGGGCTTCATAGGTGGCCTGAAGCTCAAGGTCTTTGCCTTTTTCTTCACAATAATGGCCAAAGTCGGCTGACCTGTAGGATTGGTGGGCTTTGTCGTGTTTTTCAAAATAGCTGAAGGCCATTTCGAGCACAGAAAATTTCAGTGAAGCAACCCGGTCATACTCCACATGTGAACAGTCTCTTGCTTTCTGTAGCTGGCGTTGAAAGTCATCACTGCTTACATGTTGCTGTATTTCGGCTGAATCCTGATACTCTTTCAGTGCAGTAACATCGATGTACAGGGGGTTAATAAAGTTCCGGCTTGATGGACTGTAAGGGCTGCAATGCAGAGGGTTGGATGGGTAGAGTGAATGAATTGGATTCAGGCCGACGATATCAGCGCCCTCTGGTCCGAGTTTGCTCACCAGCTGTTTAAGGTCACTGAAATCGCCCATTCCCCAGTTGTTTTCTGAGCGAAGCGTGTAGAGCTGTACACTGACCCCCCAGATTTTCTCGGTAGGCCCGGGCTGTTCAAAACTGAGGATATACGGCTCGTAGCAGGTCTGTGGAGCGACGATCAGGCTGCAACTTTCCTGATGAGTACTGTCTGGATTAATAGAAAGGGTAACGGAGAGCTCATGGTAGCCAGCAGGCAGATCTTCTGGTAGAGGGCAGAGCAGTTGTATCCGCTCTTGCTTGTCCACAGAGAGCCTGTCTTCTTCGGGAAGTTCTGAGAGATTGATACTAAGTGGAATTGAGCGGCTGTCTTCCAGAATGATTTCACCCTGTAGCGAATCATTCCGATGAGTTTCATCAACCTGAACGGGAATCGTAAACAGGTCTCCACAGTGCACCACGTGAACGACAGGGATCAATGACGACCATTGCTTTCTTAGAATGCCATCGATGGAGGCCTGTACTTCCAGCTCGTTACCAGCGGAAACACCCATGGCTTTTAGCGCATTCAGTTTATAGTCCGTCTCAATAGTGACCGGGTTGCCTGCTGCATCAACATAATGGGCGGGAATACCACAGAGCTCTGCCAGAGCATCAATCTGTTTAATCTCGTGCATGGTGGACTCACTAAGTTATTGATCAATCTCTGGTGCCCGGGTTCTCTTGAAGGCAATGCCGTTGGCATCGAACAGATAACAATGTTCAGGGGGGAGTTCGACACGAATTCTGCTGCCTTCTTCCCTGCGAAGGGAGTCTTCTACCCGCACAATAAAGTGCTCTCGAATGGTATCGTGGCTCATATAGATAAAGGACTCGGCACCCAGTCGCTCCAGTGCTTCAATCCGTCCATCAACGGCATTGCCATTGTCGGTTTCAGCGAGGGTATGTTCCGGTCGAATACCTAACACAACGCGTGAGCCCGGATCGGCTTTGCTGGTATCGACAAAGGCTTTCAGTGTTTCACCGGTAGTCAGGCGAATATAAGTCTCTTCCTCTCCACCTTTTTCAATCACACCATCAAAGAAGTTCATTTTGGGAGAGCCAATAAAACCGGCAACGAACAGATTGGCTGGATGGTGATACAGTTCCAGTGGTTTACCCACCTGTTCAAGGTTGGTCGCAGCTCCCTGTGCCAGCGGACTCAATACCACGATCTGGTCTGCCAGCGTCATGGCTTCAACCTGATCATGAGTAACGTAGATGGACGTGGTCTGAAGTCGACGATGTAATCTGGCAATTTCCTGCCTCATCTGTACACGAAGGGCTACATCAAGATTCGACAGAGGTTCATCAAACAGAAAGACTCTGGGCTGCTGTACAATGGATCGGCCAATAGCGACCCGCTGCCGCTGACCTCCGGACATGGCCTTGGGCTTACGCTCCAGAAGTGCCTGAAGTTGGAGGATTCGGGCGGCTTCATCAACCCGTTCATCAACAACGCTCTTTTTCGCCTTTGCCAGTTTCAGGCCAAACGCCATGTTTTCTGCAACGGACATATGAGGGTAGAGGGCGTAAGACTGAAAGACCATGCCCACACGCCGCTCATTGGGTGGCCAGTCATTCACTTTTTCTCCGTCAATGCTCAGCTCACCACTGGTGATATCTTCCAGTCCACAGATCATCCTCAGCAGAGTTGACTTCCCACAACCGGAAGGGCCGATGAAAGCGATAAATTCACCATTACCAATGTCCAGGTTGATGTCTTTCAGAGTCCAGGTTTGTCCCTGGTCATAACTTTTCGCAATGTTGACGAGTTTGACTTCTGCCATAGAACACCTTTAAAAAATCGCTGCCCGCTGCCCGCTGCCCGCTGCCCGCTGCCCGCTGCCCGCTGCCCGCTGCCCGCTGCCCGCTGCCCGTTAGTCCGCTAGGCTTTTTCGGGTAGCGGGAGGCGGACAGCGGGAAACGTTTTTCTAACCTTTGACGCCTCCCGAGGTCAGCCCTCCAACAATCCAGCGCTGGCAGGCAAGGAAAATAATGGTAATCGGAAAGCCAGAGAGAACGGCGGCGGCGGCAAAGTCGCCCCAGAGATAATTCTGTGGGTTCAGGTACTGCCTTGAGCCCACAGCAAGTGTGAGGTTGTCCATACTCTGAAGCAGTACGGATGCTACGGGGTACTCAGCAATACTGGCGATAAATGCCAGGATAAAAACAACCGCCAGAATTGGGACTGAAAGAGGCAATAGAACAAAGCGGAATGCCTGCCAGGGCGTCGCTCCATCAATGGCTGCTGCTTCTTCCAGGGAGTTATCAATGGTTTCAAAGTACCCTTTGATCAGCCAGATATGCAGTGCCATGCCACCCAGGTAAGCCAGTGTGACTGAACCCAGGCTATCCAGGCCCAGCCAGGGGATATAGTCACCAATCTGGTCAAACAGGGAGTAGATGGCAACGAGAGCGAGTACGGCTGGAAACATCTGCAGGATCATCATGGCAGTCAGCATCTGCTGTTTGAACCGAAACCTCAGCCGGGCAAATGCATAGGCGCCGGTTGTCGCCAGAATCAGTATCAGGGCAGAGCTGGTAATGGCGACCTTGATGGAATTCCACAGCCAGGTCAGTACTGGAAATGGAGGCTGCGTAATAGAACCATCGGCGTTCTCCCAGGGGATGCCCAGAGCGAGGTACCAGTGTTCAAGGCTGGGGTTTTCAGGAATCAGGGAGCCCGTGGCAAAGTTGCCGGTGCGCAGAGAAACCGAGATAATCATGAAAAAAGGGAACAGGATAACCAGCAGGAATAGCCACATCACAATACGGGCTGTCCAGACCCGGTATTTCAGATTTCTTGGTTGCACCATGGCCATGACACAGTCTCCTGTATGGCTATATAAAAGCTTTACCACAAAGACTCAAAGTCACTGAGAAGCGCTTTTTATCGCTTCCACACACTCATGCAGGATGGTTCCCCTGTGTGAAAATGAGTTTGCAAAAAGAACTTTGTGCCTTAGTGTCTTTGTGGTTAAAAAAGTTGATTCCAAGCATTACTGCAATCGCCGTGTTGCTTTCAGGTTTATCCAGGCAATAAAACCCACCATCAGGAAGATCACGGTGGCAATTGCAGAGGCCAGACCGTAATCCTGACCATAGGAGCCAAATGCGATTCGGAAGGTGTAACTCACCAGAATATCAGTGGCTCCTGCCGGAGTAGTGGCATGGAGCATATCCGGAGCACCATCGGTTAACAGGGCGATCAGAACCAGGTTGTTAAAGTTAAAGGCGAAGCTGGCAATCAGCAGTGGAATCAGAGGCTTGATTATCATCGGAATGGTAATATGGAAAAGGTTCTGGGCTGGTGAAGCGCCATCAATGCCCGACGCTTCATAGAGATCATCCGGAATACTTTTCAGCAGTCCGATACAGAGGATCATCATATAGGGGTAACCCAGCCAGGTATTGACAATGATGACCATGGACTTGGCCAACAGCTCATTACTGAACCACTCTGGTTTAATCCCGAAGAGCATATCCAGTAGAAGGTTGATTTCACCAAAGTTCTGGTTAAACAGGCCTCTGAATATCAGGATGGAAATAAATGCCGGAACAGCGTAGGGCAGAATCAACAGCAATCGGTAAACACCATTACCTTTAAGTGGCTCCCATTGCACCAGACAGGCCATTAACAGGCCGATGACCAGTGTGAAGGCGACAGAAAGAGCAGCAAAAATGACCGTCCAGCTGAAAATTTTCAGAAAAGGTCCCTGAATACCCGGGTCAGTAAAGACGCGGACAAAGTTATCCCAGCCAGTATAGATGGTGAAACCGGGTCCAATCTGTTCCGTACCGTCTTCATTTGTGTAATACCCCGTCTCTATATCCGGGTAAATGGTCTCTTCAGTGCGGTTATCGATCAGGGCAAAGCTTTGTTCCGGGTATTGGCGGTCAGTGTGGTCATCTGGCCGGTAAACCTTGGCAATAGCGCCGAATTTTCTCAGGCTGGTCATGGCCAGCTCGGTGCCATCAGGCAGAACAATATCCAGTTTTTTAAGAATCGAACGTTTTTTAATGACTTCCCGGATAGGAAGGACTGCCCCTGTTGGGACATGGCTGGACTCAAAGGCGTTCAACGACTGTGGTTCTTCACTGTCGGTAAATGGCTCCGTCAGATAGTGCTCCTCTCCACCTGCGGCACTGGTCAGCATCAGGCGGAAGCTGGGCCCCTCCTGATACATCTTGAAAGAAAAGGATTCGCCACCCGTACGATAAGTTTTCGCCAGATGTATAGCCCTCACCCGCTCAAGGGAAAGCAGGTGGTTGGAACTGTAATTAGTAAAGGCGACATTAACTGTGTAAATCAGAGGAAAGACAATAAAAGTAATTACCCCCAGAAGGCTGGGGTAAACATAGCGGTAGTTGTAGCCTTTTCTACTGATAAAAACCCAGGAGCCTACCGCTGCAAGAACCAGCACGAGCATGGCAAAAGC
Organism: Endozoicomonas atrinae; assembly: GCF_001647025.1. Lineage (GTDB taxonomy): Bacteria > Pseudomonadota > Gammaproteobacteria > Pseudomonadales > Endozoicomonadaceae > Endozoicomonas > Endozoicomonas atrinae. The sequence continues at coordinate 1,569 of NZ_LUKQ02000073.1, read as the reverse complement.
CAGCTCCCCCTGGGCATACATCAAGGTCACACCGTATAAAAGTACCAGATCGATAACTGCGACAATGGCGATCACCAGATAGGCACCGCTACTTCTGGTAGCTCTTGATGTGCTCATGGCGTGCTGGCCTCTTTTTACAGACAGAAAACGGTTAGCTGATGATGCGTTTTGCCGCGTCGTTCAGTGCTTCACGGTAGTTTTGTCGGCCACTGGTAATATTACGTAGAGCTGTTTCCATTGCAGACCAGAACTTACCCATTTCCGGAACATTGGGCATGATCAGGCCCTGCTCAACATTCCGGTAAGTCGCTGCGATACGAGGGTCTTTCATCAGTTTTTCCATCAGCGCTTTATTGGCTACGGCACCAAGAGGGACGTCATTATTCATGACGGTTAAACCTTTTTCGGTAAGCAGGTAGTTTTCCAGAAACTCTTTGGCAATGGATTTATTGGGGCTGGCATTATTCAGGGCTGCCCCCCACACACCAACAAATGCTTTAGCGGGCTTGCCATGAAGTGTGGGCAGTGGTGCAACACCATAACTGATTTTGCTTTTATCCAGATTCGCCCAGGCCCAGGGGCCGGTAATCATCATGGCGACTTTCTGCTTATTGAAATTGGCTTCCATTACGCCATAGTCCACGCCTCGTGGCATCACGCCTTTATCGATTAAATCAACCAGCATTTTGGCGCCTTCCATTGCACCTTGGTCGTTTACACCGGTTTTCTTGACGTCATAGCCTTTGGTTGTTTTCTGAAATACGTAACCGCCATCGGCTGCCAGTAACGGCATGGTGAAATAGGGCTGATCCTGATCCCACATAATAGTGATGATGCCTTTTTCCTTTTTCTTGTTAGGGACTGGCTGCTGCTTCAGTTTCTTGGCCAGAGGAAACATTTCCTCAAAGGTGGCAGGAGGGGTTGGCAGGATCGCTTTGTTGTAGATAAGGCTGATGGCTTCCAGAGAAATGGGGTAGCCATAAATTTTGCCATTGCTGGTCATGGCTTCCCAGCCAATATTGTTAACGCCTTTCTTGAACTCTGGTGACGGGTTAACCGGGGCCAGCAAACCACTCCTTGCCCATTCACCATATCGATCATGGGCCCAGAAAATAATATCAGGCCCACTGCCGGAGGCTGCTGCCTGTTGAAAGCGGTCAGTAATGTTTTCCGGGATTTCGACTTTAACTTTTATCTCCATGTCTTTCGTGAACTGGGCACCTACCTTGCGAATACCCTCATAGGCTTTGTCTCCACCAACCCAGATCAACAGTTCATCGGAGCTGAAGGCCTGTGCGTTACCTGTAATGATCAGTGACAGTGATGTAAGGATGACAAGAAAAGTTTTTTTAATCAGCGAAGGGATCATTTCTGATTTCTCCGGGTAAACCAGATTGCTAAATGGCTGCTGGTTATTCGGGTAAGGGAAGTAGTTAACAGGTTGAGAAAACCATGGTTGATTACTAAAAAATCGGTAAAGTAATAGTCAGATGAATGAAACGAGTACTGACCAATAATAATCGCTGCATTTGAGTATGCCAGTAAGAATATTTAATAGCTTTAAATGAA
>NZ_LUKQ02000725.1 GCF_001647025.1 Endozoicomonas atrinae | reverse complement strand
TCACCGTCACCTGCTGATCCACGGTACCGCCGTTGCCATCGTTAACCGTGACGGTATAGGTCTGGGTCAGCACCTGACCCGCGGCCAGGTCATCAATATCGGCATCGGGCACCGTGAAGGTCCAGTCTACCTGGCCGGTGCCGTCACTGGTGGTGTTGTTGCTGACCGTCGGGGTAAAGGAGCCCAGGTACCCGGTGGTGTCGGAGGTGACGCTGACGGTCTGCACATCGGTAAGGTCCACATCGGCGATGGTGAAGCTGCCACTGTCGGACAGGGTATCGGTATTTTCGCCGGTGCCGCCATCCACAATCTCGGTCACCGCGCCGGTGACATCGGTGGCCGCAGTAATGGTCGGTACATCATTGGTGCCGGTGATGGTCACCGTCACCTGCTGATCCACGGTACCGCCGTTACCATCGTTAACCGTGACGGTATAGGTCTGGGTCCGCACCTGACCTGCGGCCAGGTCATCAATATCGGCATCGGGGACACTGAAGGTCCAGTCCACCTGCCCGGTGCCGTCGCCGGTGGTGTTGTTGCTGACCGTCGGCGTAAAGGAGCCCAGGTACCCGCTGGTGTCGGAGGTGACACTGACGGTCTGGACATCGGTGAGATCCACATC
>NZ_LUKQ02000724.1 GCF_001647025.1 Endozoicomonas atrinae | reverse complement strand
ACCATTCGCACCGGAGTTAAACAGCTCAGAAAGGCTATGGGAGTGGATGCGGGAGCATGACTTATCAAACAAAGCATTTTCAGGTTATGAAAATATTGTAGATTGTTGCTGTGAAGCTTGGAATAACCTTTGCAGCGAAGCTGGTCGACTGTTCAGTCTGTGCTCCCGTGATTGGGCAGTTATACAGTAGTTAGAAAATTCAATTGGTATAACGTGACTACGCCACCGCTGTAGTCAATGCTGCCTACCTGCAGGCCTGCGTTGGTTTCGGTGCTGATGTCGGTGAACACCTGGCCATCCCGGTCATAGTAGGTCTGCCCGTTCCAATCAAAGACCACGCTGTTTGGCAGTAAGGTGTCGCTTATTAAGGGCAGCAGGTCGAGGGTCAGCTCGGGCGATGGCAGGGTTTCGCTGTAGGGGGCATGGCTCAGGTTGCTGGCCTGGGCGATAGCGGTGATGCTGCTGCCGTTAAAGGTCTGGGTTCTGGTGGTGTTGGTGGTTTCTACCCGGTAATAAGTGCGACCAGCAACAGAGCGAGAGACATTGCTGTATTCTGTATAGTTGTAATCCTGCAAGGCCAGAACCGTAAAATCCCCGGTCTGGTAATCGATAACGCCGGTTACGCC
>NZ_LUKQ02000723.1 GCF_001647025.1 Endozoicomonas atrinae | reverse complement strand
GTTCTTCTTGGACTTGGTGTAGGTCAGGTAAACCTGATTGTTCTTGAAGTGGTGATCCTTCCTGCTCTCGATCTCTCCCCAGCGAGCACCGGTAGACAGGCAAATCTTGGTGATCATCATCACATGGCGGCTTTTGCAGTTCTTCTTGATGTCTTCGAATAGCAGTTGAATCTCGTCATTACTCAGAAAGACAAGTTCTTTCTCATGGATACGAATCTTGTCTACGGGCTGAAAGGGATTGCAGTAGCCAATGATGGCATTCCTGCCCAGAAAGTTATAAACGGCATTGATATAGCCAAGAATGTTATTCAGGGTCTTATCGCCGATGCCTTCCTCTCTCTTCTGCTTCTTATACCGGTGCCAGTCTCTGGTAGTGACTTCTTTGGCGATAGGGTTGCCCAGAGCGTCACAGAAGCGAATCAGGTTCTTCAGCGTCCGTTCATTATCCGCCAGCTCGACGCCTCTGGCTTCATACCAGATATCAATTAACTCTCTGAGCGTGCGGTCATCTCTCTCTGGTGCTTCTTTATCTTTGTCAGCAATGCACTTATCACGGTACTGGATACATTCCAGTTTTGTTTTTGCGGTATGACGAAAACGCTTGCTGCCAATCCTGAAATCAATTT
>NZ_LUKQ02000722.1 GCF_001647025.1 Endozoicomonas atrinae | reverse complement strand
TAGCTATGATTGTTTCCAATCAAAACTTGAGAGTGTCTCAGCAAGAATCTTCATTAAACGATTTAACCGAAGTTAAATTGCTTAAATCAATTCAGCTTAAATTTGGATTCCACATTGTTAAAGAACAGAAGCATGAAAATATGCTTAATGAATCAGTTGTCGTTTGAGAATTTGGTGGAGCTATGCGGGATCGAACCGCAGACCTCCTGCGTGCAAAGCAGGCGCTCTCCCAGCTGAGCTATAGCCCCATATCTCTTACAGTTACCGGTCTCCAGAATTTTTCGTTAGCTAAGGAAAAAGATTTGCAAAGTTTGCTTGAAGCAAATGAGCAATCTTTTGACGCTGGATAACGGAAAATTTGGTGGGTCTGGGCAGATTCGAACTGCCGACCTCACCCTTATCAGGGGTGCGCTCTAACCGACTGAGCTACAGACCCATGATAACTGATTCATTAAACACACTTTTAAAGAACAACCTCAGGACGAGGATGCTTTAACAAAACAATCAAACAATTCGTGTGAACGCTTATGGACGTCGGTCTTCGTTTAAGGAGGTGATCCAGCCCCAGGTTCCCCTAGGGCTACCTTGTTACGACTTCACCCCAGTCATGAATCACTCCGTGGTGATCGC
>NZ_LUKQ02000721.1 GCF_001647025.1 Endozoicomonas atrinae | reverse complement strand
TAAATAGCACCACACCGGATCATCGAGATCTTCCCGACGTAATCCCCGATATAGAAAGCTCTGGTCGAAGAACAAAATCGGTAGAAGTATCCGTTGCCAATCTTGACAAAGGAGGCCCATTCCCTTGCCGGATTCTGGAATACTGGGGAGAAACAAAAAAAGCTGAGAATACATTCGTTACTCAGACAGTCAACGCCAGTGCGGCTCAAACCCTGAAGCAATGGTTAAATGTAGGCGGAGCGAGTTTACCAGACAATCAGGTTACGCGGTTAAATCCGCTAACGTTGGAAGCACTGGACATTATTCAAGAAATCAATAGTTCTTATACCAATCCTCCCATCCTGATTACCGGATCATTTTCTCGATTTTTACAGAACCGCTGCTCATCATTCAAGGACATTGACATTATCTGCACGACCGAAGAGTCTGCCAGGACACTCTTTGAAAAGCTGCAAAAACTTAACGCCGAGAGGGGGGCAGAAGTACCCCAGAGCATTATCATCTGGCCAATTCCCGGATGTCCTGAGATCAAACTACCAACAGCCTTCAATATTCATTTGAAAGAGGGTGATTTGGGTACGAAATCAATGGGTCTTCAGCTCAGTATTGAGGCCAGAGTAACTCATGAAAA
>NZ_LUKQ02000720.1 GCF_001647025.1 Endozoicomonas atrinae | reverse complement strand
AGTCGGACGCTGATGACAAACCGTCAGAGCCGCCTGCTCCAGCATCCAATGACGATAACGGTGAAGACTGGCAGGACAAGTACACCAAGGCGGAAGAGTCCCGCAAGAACGCCCATGCCCTGATGACTCAGGCCACCCAGAAAGCCGCTGACCTGGAGCGGAGCAATACCGAACTTCAGCAGCAGATGGCGTTGCTGAAGGCCAAGGTGGATCTGCTCAGTCAGCAGGGTACCGCTCAGCCAAACAGTGAGCCAGAGCCGTCCGACCAGTTCCAGGAGCTCCGTAAGGACTACCAGGAGCTGGACCCGGTGTTCAACAAGCTGGATGAGTCGGAACAGCTCAACCGCAAGCTGGAACAGCGGCTGGCCGCCATTGAGAAGGCAAGGCAGGAGCAGGAGGCGGAGCGGGCACAACAGGCATTCTGGAACAAGTTGCGCAGTCTGCATCCGGATGTAGAGCAGATCTCAGCCAGTGAGGATTTTAAAGGGTGGTTTGCACGACAGGCTGCTGATGTTCAGGAGTTGAGTCGTGTCAGCCCACTGGGTGCAGCGCAGGTCATGAGTCTCTATAAAGAGGCCGCAGGTGTAAACAAGCCTGCACCGAAACCGGCACCTGATCCAGTACAGAAAAT
>NZ_LUKQ02000719.1 GCF_001647025.1 Endozoicomonas atrinae | reverse complement strand
GCCACGGTGCAGAATCTCCTGCGGGAAGACGGCACCCGATTGGAAAGCCGTGATCTGCTGCCGCCTTACCTCGCTTCCGGTACCCCTTATTACTACCGCCATGTTGAAACCACTGCCCTGAGCGTTGCCCCGATCCCGGACAAGAATGTCATGCACGATATTGAGCTGACATTGATGCCATCGTTTGCTACCACAGAAGTGCCGGACGAGGTGGGCAACCTGACTCTTGAGTTTGCCTGCTGGGGTGTACTGGCGGATTTGCAAATGATGCCCGATGAGCTCTGGACCAACCCGCAGCTTGCAGAGGTCAATCGGCAGAAGTACGAGAAGGAACTCAACCGCAAGCGCATCCGTGGACTGGTCGGGGTCAGTGGTGGCGAACAGTCAGTAACCCGCAGGCGGTTTGTCTGATGGCCATTCCCGCTTCCACTACCCTGCCTGCCTTTATCCGGGGTGACAGCTATTCCGTGCCGGTGTCGTTCAGTAGTGAGGATGGCACGTCGCTGGACCTGACCGGATGGACGCTGCTCTTCACCCTGAAGTTTCACCGGATGCAGCCGGATGACGAGGCCGTGCTGCAAAAACGGATGACCGTATCCGGCACGACGGCGGTGATGTACCTGGCACCGGA
>NZ_LUKQ02000718.1 GCF_001647025.1 Endozoicomonas atrinae | reverse complement strand
GAATAAGCTAACCGGTTAATTAAATGAAATGGTCAACCCCGTTTGAATTAATGGCATCAAAGATGATGATAAGAGTCAGTCTAAAGCTCTGATTGAGACAACAGGTAAAGAGAAATCCTAAAGGGCATTGGGAAAGTCATTAAATTCCCCATCAGGGAAGGAGTGAACCCTGACGGGGAAGCGGCATTTATTGAATAAATGCCATCTACAGCTCTGATAAAGTAACAACGAATAGAAACAAGGTCAAAGGCATGGGGGGGGCATTCATTGAGCCGGATATTGATCTGGTGTTGGTGGAGGACAAGTTGATAGCAGCAGGGTATGAAAAAACTGGCAATTCCCGAAGGAATTACCAGTCGTTCCACTACATCAACCTTAAGCAATTCTATATATCGGCTAAAGGACTGAGCGTTTTATGTTGAATAAGGGGAGAGGATAAAAAATACCCGGCACGACTGTTGCCGGGTATCACAGAAGCAAGACGCTGCTCTGTAAAACAAATGCTGGCCTAACCAGCCAATAAACAGAAGAATAAATTCCGCAACCGGCTGATGCCCATGTCACAAAAGCCCGTCCCTTGGAGACCTGCTGCGGAATTCGGGACGAATGATAAAACAGCGAGCACAAGAAACAAC
>NZ_LUKQ02000717.1 GCF_001647025.1 Endozoicomonas atrinae | reverse complement strand
ATAACTCCAGTTTTCTCTAGCCCCGTCAGCTACCCCGATGTATGTGGCATTTGGGTAGAGTCGTTTTAGATCTGCAATCTCCTCGTCGAGCTTGCTCATAAAGCTTTGTTTACCATACTCTGGCGAACTGGCTTTATATATCGTGTGGAGCCTGTCTCCATCTGCAGAATATAGGCTCAATGTCCCACACATGGCTTCCCTCCAGCCTTCTTCACAAAGCAGCATGCAGGTTCCATCCAGACCAATGGCTATTGTTTCAACAGGCTCTTTTAGTGGAGGAAGGTGGTAGTGAGTGTCTTGCTGGTCTTCAATTAATGCACCTACTCTGTCCGATAAATGCTTGATATAAGAATTTGAAAGCGTCCTTTGATGGTTGGTCTCAAAATCTTCTTTTACCGCAGGCGCTGGCATCTGGCTGTATTTCCAGGCGATAGACTTGGCAAATTTGGGTGTAGCTGAACCAATAATACCGGCACGAAGATCAAGTGCTGCCAGAGTACTGCCACCTCTGACACCCTGATATACGGAGCGCTCCAAAGGTATACGACCGTATAAGGTTTCATAGTGCTTAAGAACCTTTCCTTTGTAGTTCCACTTCTGCTGATTAACGACGATAGGTTCTTTATTGGGTGATTCAAA
>NZ_LUKQ02000072.1 GCF_001647025.1 Endozoicomonas atrinae | reverse complement strand
GAAAATCAACATCATTAAAACCTTCGGGTAGCTGTGGTCGACGAGACATCTGTTCTAGATAATGCATGGTAATGATGCCTAAGCATAGTTGGCGGCAGCTTAAGGATTTAGAAAATGCGATTGGTATAACACTCCATTCCGTCAATGTAGGCGTAACGCTGTACGGGGATAAGCGAAATGTGAGCATGGTATCTATTCCGTTTTTGCATTGGTTGGCATCCAACGCTATCTCATTCACACTATCCGTTTGAATCGTTCCTGATCGGGAATAGGAAGTCCTTAACATGCACTTTACGCCCGCAGTGGGATTGAAAAATCCCCACCTGCAAACCCTTGCTCCTCGCTTGATTCGTAGAGCTGCGTTGTTTGAGCCGTTTTGGCAAACTCTGGATACTCCGGACGGTGATTTTCTGGAACTTGCCTGGAGTGAAAACTGGCAAACTGAGCAGGCTCGGACAAAGCCGGTATTTGTGCTGTTTCATGGGCTGGAAGGTTGTTTTTACAGCCCGTATGCCAATGGGTTGCTCAACGCTTTTGCCAGAGCGGGCTGGCTGGCGGTCATGATGCATTTTCGAGGCTGTGGAGGTAAGCCCAACCGGCTGGCCCGGAGCTACCATTCCGGTGAAGTATCCGACGCGCGATTTTTTCTTAAGTATCTTCAGGAGCAGCTGCCTGATCAGAGGAAAGTGGCGGTAGGGATTTCTCTGGGTGGCAATATGCTGGTGAATTACCTGGCCAGATACCGCGAAGACCCAATTCTGGATGCGGCCACGGTGGTTTCTGCACCGCTGGACCTGGCTGCCTGTGCGCAGCGGATAGAGCAGGGATTTTCGAAAGTCTATCGAACGTATCTGCTCTCTTCCATGAAGCGCAATGCCCTGCGTAAGTATCCGTTGTTGAAAAAGGAGATCAGCGTTACTCATCAGGGAATTGAGCTACTGTCCACACTGTATGATTTTGATGATCTGATCACCGCACCACTGCATGGTTTCAAAAATGCAGACGACTATTATCAGCAGTGCTCTGGCATTCATTATCTGAATCAGGTGTCAGTACCACTGCAGGTGATTCATGCCAGAGATGACCCGTTTATGACGGAGGCAGTGATTCCTGACTTTGCGCTGCCGAAGCATATTAACTACCAGTTGTACAATCATGGCGGGCATGTTGGGTTTCTGTCGGGCAGTACCCTGAAACCGCAATTCTGGCTGGAAGCCACGTTACCGGTTTATTATGAAAACATTGGAAACATGACGAATTAAAGGGAGATTGTTTTATGTCGCGTATCATTCGCTGGTTTCTGGAAGGGCTGGCTGTGCTGGTGCCTATTCTGATCACTATTTATCTGTTCTCAAAAGGGATCAGCCTGGTTGCTGACTTGCTAACGCAGACCCTGGGACCCATTCTGATTCGTGAGCTGCCTATTCATGGACGCTGGCAACTGGTATCCATAAGTCTCCTGCTGATGATTGGTGTTACCGTGCTTGCTGGTGCTATCACCCATGTCTGGCTGGGCCGTCATATCGTCCGTCTGGTGGATCAGCTACTGACCCATATTCCACTGGTAAAGCTGGTCTATTCCGCCATTAAAGATGGGGTCAATGCGTTTATTGGCGATCGTCGTGAGTTTGATCGACCGGTGCTGGTGAGCATGGGGGATATTCAGGTTCCCGGGTTTGTAACCCGAAGCTCTGCTGATGATTTTGGTCTCGAAGGTCATGTTGCCGTTTACTTTCCCATGGCCTTCAGTATTGCTGGCCGGGTTGTTCTGGTGCCTGCAGATAAAATCAGGCAGCTTGATAAGAGCAGTGCTGAAGTGATGTCATTCCTGGTGTCTGGAGGTGTGACTTCCGGTAAACAATCATGATTTCTCTGTCACCAATGAAAGAACGGAAAGAATGTTGAGAACATTCTGATGACCAGGAACTGTTGAGATAAAGTCAGCAACGGCTGACTTTATCTCTGATAGGTATATCTTACGCCAGGGCAACTTCCTGCTCGATTTCTGGTCGGGTAGCCCCAACTGGTTTTGTTATAAGGGCGAGGGCAAGAGCGATGCCAACCATCACGGCAGATGCGCTGTAAGCAAGGGTATAGCTGCCGCTGGTATCAACGGCAAAAGCGGCGATGACCGGGCCAATAAAACCACTGATTCCCCACGCGGTATAAACCACACCATAGTTGGTTCCGTAGTTTTTCAAGCCGTAGAACTCGGCGGTCAGCGAAGGGAACACAGAGAGCAGTATGCCGTAGCCAACACCGGCAGCAACGGCACCGATGATCAAGGTGATCTCTGTACTGTAACTGGCGAACATCATCATATTGGCGCCCTGCAGTACAAATGCCACCATTAAGGTTTTGATCCCGCCAATCTTATCGGACAGAATGCCTCCCCCCATTCTGCCAAGGCAGTTAAAGATAGCTACGATGCCTACCAGGTAGGCTGAGTCGCTGATATTGGCCTGGGTAAGGGCAATACTGGTGATATTACCGATCACCATCAAACCCGCTGAAGAAGCAAAGGCGAACATAATCCACATAAAGTAAAACTGTGGGGTTTTCAGCATGGCTTTCCAGGTAATATCTTTGGGTTTTATGCTATTCGCAGTGGCCAGACTTTCATTTTTCGGGGCTTCTGGCTGGTAACCTTCGGGTGGGTTGTTGATGGTACAGGCAAGGGGAACGGCAATGATAATGACTGCGGCTCCGAGCACCATAAAGCTGTATTGGATTCCCAGTGTTTCGATAAGCTGTGAAGTCAATGGCGCAAGATAAACGGCGCCAAGACCAAATCCAGCAGTGATCACACCGTTCACAAACCCTTTTCTGGATGGATGAAACCACTTCATGGCAGCAGGGCTCAAGCAGGCATAGCCAAAACCGATACCGGTACCCACCACGACCCCAAAGGTTAAGACCAGCGCAAGAGGGCTTGCTACGAGGCCGGATAAAATCATTCCCAGTCCGACCAAGCTGGTTCCCAGGATCAATACTTTTCGGGGACCCATTTTATCCTGAAGAATACCAGCAACCAGCAGGGCGGCAGCGAATACGACAATGGCTACTGTGTAAGGCAGGGTGGCATCCGCGTTACTCCAGCCGTAATCAATAACCAGAGATTTTTTAAAGACGCTCCATGCGTAAAGAATACCGATGGCCAGGTTTATGCAAAATCCGGTCCACAGAATTTTGCCGGCTTTAGACAGTGACTGCATGATCTACTCATTGAGATTTTGTTTTAATAACAACAGTTAACACCGGTATTGGTGCTTATAGTTTTGCCAATAAAAAAGATGAAAAACTGTTGGCCAGTTTCTATTTGTTGAAACTGAAAATAGAAAAACAGCGGGTTGGATAATGTTCAGTGATGAAAACTATCCAAAAATAAGAACTAATCCAGACTCTGTTGCTCGGAGATTGTGCTTTTTCGACAGCAACACTGGCAGTTGTAGAAACGCTGCCGGATGGACTACGAAACCATCATAATCAAGAAAAATGCAGTAAATCTTGATGCAAATCAACAGGGGCAGCGATTCAGGTGCGCAAATAAAGCCAGATAACAAAAAAATGGAATGTTAGGCAGCCTAACAAGCTTGTTATCTAACCAGTGGATACAACGTTGGACTTCATGGTCAACCATCCCATCAATTCACAAAATGGTTATGAATATGAAAAGAATAGCGCCTTCAGCCCTCTTGTTTGCCTGTCTGATTACTTTACAGCTATCGGCTTATGAGCAGGTTGCAGAGGAAAAAATGAGTTTCTGGGAAACCAAACGGATCGTGGTGGATAAATTTATCGATCCTGCCAGCCCGAACATTACCTGCTATGTCAGCCGGATTCACGATAAGAACTGGTTTGAGGATGCAAATCCATCGGATAGTAGCCTGACCTGTGTCAAAAGTTATGACACAGCGGCAGTTGCTCTTGAGGCGTTGAAAAATGCGCCTGATCAGGAAGTTTATGTGCACTCCCAGAGCAGGGGGGACAAGGCCTTAAGAGTAAAACGGAAGTACGATGCCGCTAACAATACCGTACTCTACATTGCTTATACCAACCAGACAGGCAGAGGTAGCACCAAGCATGCTATTGCCGCGGTGAATCTGAACCATTGACTTGACAGCAGGGAGAAAGAGAATAAATTATACTGTATATAAATACAGTATTGGAGTTTGTCCGGCAATGAAGCTTGTTCCCCTGACCCCTGAGTTAAAGCCAGTAAAGTACCCTTATTACCGGAGTCCGGCAGCCTGTGGGTTTGTCAGCCCTGCGGCGGATTATCTACAGGAAACCTTGTCTCTGGATCAGCTGTTGATCCGCCATCCGGCGGCTACTTTCTTTGCCAGGGCGCAGGGTCAGTCCATGGAAGGGGCGGGGATCTTTAATGAGGATATTCTGATCATTGACCGCTCTCTGACCCCAAAGTCGGGAGATGTGGTGATTGCCCTGCTGGATGGAGAGTTGATTGTGAAGCGGCTGGTATACCGCGGCTCAAAACCGGTGTTACAGTCAGAGAATCCAGACTACCCTCCCATCGTACTGGACTCCGAACAGAATCTGGATGTCTGGGGAGTCGTCACCGAAGTGGTGCACCGTTTGCGATGAAACCGGTGATAGCCCTGTGTGATGCCAATGCTTTTTACTGCTCCTGTGAGCAGGTCTTTGATCCATCGCTGAGAAACCGACCTCTTGGCGTATTAAGCAATAACGATGGTTGCATTATTTCCAGAACCTCCGAGTTGAAAGCTCTTGGCGTTGCCATGGGAACACCAGCCTTTAAGGTGCGCCATTTACTGGAACGGGGTGAGATTGTACTGAGAAGTTCCAATTACCCGCTTTATGGCGATATGTCATCGCGGTTTATGTCGGTACTGGAACAATTCACGCCAGCCCTCGAAGTTTACTCCATTGATGAAGCATTTCTTGACCTCACCGGGCTTCCAGATGAAAAACTGGAGAGTATTGGCAGGGACATGAAAGCAAGGGTTGATCGCTGGACCGGGCTACCTATCGGGGTTGGTATTTCAACTACCCGGACACTGGCCAAGCTGGCGAACTACGCGGCCAAGAAATATCGTGCTACAGAAGGCGTGGTCGATTTAACCAGCCCTGAGCGTCAGCGGCGTTTGATGGAGATTACCCCGGTGGGTGAGGTCTGGGGAGTAGGGCGCCGAATTGGCAAACGACTGGAAAATAAGGGTATACATACTGCCGCTCAGCTGGTGGACTGTCAGCGCAAATGGATTCGACGTGAGTTTTCTGTGGTACTGGAACGTACCGTGTGTGAGCTTCAGGGAGAGAGCTGTATTGCTGCGGATGACCTGGGCAGCGATAACAAGCACCAGATCATGTGCTCCCGGAGCTTTGGTAAACGCATCACAACCATTGATGAGCTGCACTCAGCCCTGGCCTGTTATATTTCCCGCGCCTGTGAAAAGCTTCGGGAGCAGAAACAGTTCGCCCGGGAAGCCATCCTGTTTATTCGAACTGATCCATTTCGTCAGAGCTCCTGGCCAATGGGAGGAAGTATCCGGCTGGCTCTTCCTGAGCCCAGTGCTGATACACGTCCGTGGTTGCATTTGCTGAGACCAGCCCTGGAGAAGCTATTCCATGAGGGCTGTGAATACAAAAAGGGAGGGTTTGTATTGCTGGATCTCTGTCGCAGCCAGAGCTTTCAGGGAAACTTACTGGCCATTCCTCCTCACCCTGAGGCTCCGGAAAAAGAGTCTGTAATGACGGTTCTGGATGCGATTAAACCCCAACCAGCTTGAAAACCGTATGTTTCCGATTCTCACTGGTTTCAGTTCGCCATATCCTAACTGACAGACAAAAAACCATCGGTAAAATGACGTATTTTTTGCCGGTACCAAGTTTTGCTGAAAGTCCATTGTGCGGTGTGGGACCAAACTCCGGAATGCCTTCTGGTGCAATCTATTCAGGCTCCCCATACCAGAACCCGGGAACGTTTCTCTGCGTTGTACCAGGTAGCCACAGGCGGCTCCCCCGTTGCAGTCGCCAAAAAACTGGATCGCCGTCATGATACGGTGACCGGATGGATTAACAAATATAACCTCAGTGGCCCGGACTCTATGGTGTATCGGCGCACAGGTGGACACCCCCCTTTTGTCGAGTGATTGGTGGAGCGGTTGCGGGGATTATAGACAGGGCTCTTGAACAGGCAGCTTCACAGGAGCGCCCTCAGCACTTTGTCAGATGGACACTGAAAACACTCGCAGACTGGTGTTACAAAACGTTTGCTGTTCGTTTTAGTCGTGAGACTCTTCGACAGGCCTTGAAACGCCAGGGTTACTCATGGAAAAAAGCTAAAAAACTACTGAACAAAGCCGACTCGGCCTTACGATCCGCATTTCTTGAGCAGCTGAAACCTCTGCTGGAGAAAGCGACCCGGCAGGAACGTCTTCTGGTTTATATTGATGAGGCTCATATCCATCAGGATACTGATATAGGTTATGGCTGGTCTCGCAAAGGTAAGCGCTTCTGGGTAAGTTCCGACTCACCGGGACTTTCTGCCAAGATCAGCTTTTATGGCGTTTACTACTTTAATGATGGTCAGGTCAGGATTTGGCCTTATCCGAGTGGTCGGAAAGAGCATACCGTGAATGTTCTTGAGCGTATTCGCCAGGAAAAGCCGGAGGAGGACATTGACCTTATCTGGGACGGAGCCTCCTGGCATACGGCCAAATTAGTACAGGAAGCGGGTAAACGACTGAACATTAATATTATCCAAATGCCTTCATACAGCCCGGACTTTATGCCGGTAGAGGCTCTTTGGCGCTGGTTGCGTGAAGACGTTACCTATCATCACTGCTATGCAACAGCAGAAGAGCTTTTACAGGCAGTTAATGAGTTTACTGCTCGAATCAACCAGAACCCAATGATCATTGCAGACCGATTGTGGGTGAAAGATTCCCTTGTTGACGAAGAAGAAATTTTAAGAGTCAGAAAACAACCGAAGCTGGAATAAAGCTCCGGTTTTCAAGATGGTTGGGGTTTAATCATCGCTTCGGTCGAAATATGCTTCGCCCGGCTTCTGTGGGTTTTGAAAAACAGGACTGGCATATGAATCAGCAGTTATTGAGCCGCTGCTATACAACCAATTGGTCAGATATACTAACAATCAACACATGATCGATATATTTCTATGCTTGTTTTTAATAGACTTAGGCTGTTGAAATGTAAGAATCATACCCACGTATAAAGGAGATGAATATTATGTTGGGTGTTTAATTAACAGGGAGTTTGTTATGGATATCATGCCTAGGATTCCAACGGCACGGGGAGCATATAGGGACTACGATGCTCCAACTATGAGTACTGTTGATAAAGATAAAACATACTTGGAAAAACAAGAAAAAAAAGCCCTGACTGATGATTGTAAAAGGATAGCAAGCTATAAAATTTCAGAATGTAAGCAAGAATCTGAAGGGGAAAAGAATTCGAAGATAGCTTCTGACAGAAAAGAACAGAAAAAGAAGGAGCTAATGCTATCTAATGAATTAAAGTCAATTGCGATACGAAATGAGCTTGCAACTACTTATTGTCATGGACTCCTTGAATTATATCAATTTCGTTATGGGACCCTGGAAGGCTTTGCCAGGTTTCACAGGGATAGCCAATCCGTGAAAGAACAGGTTACACCAGGGGTTACTAATGGTGTTGTGTTGCTGCCGGACTATACATGCACTGCCAATGTTGGCTGGAACCCGGTTACTCTGAATCGAACTATTAAAAATGGCAGGCCTGAAGAGAAAAACACTATTGCTTTAAATGTTATTATGAGTGATGGGTTTAAAGATATGTTGATTTATCTTATTCAACATAAGAATGATCAAGGTGTGTCCAGGCTTATAAAGTCAGTATTAGATGAACATGAATTTGATGAGCTGGAAAAACGTTATTGGGCTAATCCTGAAGGTTTTTCTACGTTTCAATGGCGCGGCTGGAACCGTTTGAGAGGTGAAAGCAGAGAGTATCAGCCGGATGAAAAATTGAAGAAAAAAAGTCTTAAGAAAATGTATGATAGTGGGAGGATCAGTGAAGAAGAAATGATTCACCATTTAAGTAATCCCGCCTATGGAATTAATTGTGTTCTGGGAGAAGAAGGTTGTATTAGTGTTGAGAAAACATTGAGAGAAGCCAGAGGTGCTGATCTAATGGTTGCCAGGGATCAGGGTAAACATCGGTGGGTTATTAAAAAGGACTGTGAGGTCATGCAGGAAATGGTTAGAAGAGATGGGCGACCCGTTGCTGGCCCATCAGCTACATCGTATCGACTGATGAAAATAGGGCGGCTGTGTTCCAATTATCTGAAAAATAAATTGAGCATAAACAGTGATAAAGAACTTAATAAATTATTGATAGCGAATTGTGTTGCCTATGTTGTTCCAGACGATCACTCTATTGTAGAGGTTGAAATGTCTGCTCAGGACCTGAAACTGTTAAGAGAGGGGCAAAATATTGCTGAGCTGTTTATAAACGTTTGACCTGATTTTAATGGCTGATCATTGGAGCGCTGATATCGAGCGGAGGGGAGCCGGGTCTTAATCAAAGAAGTGAATCAGGCAGGCATGGCAGCCTGATTCTTTAATAAGAATACTTAATTAATACCCCAGCGCTTTTCTTTCCTCATGGGTCATATAAGGATAAGGCGCCTCAAAATAGCTTTCAGGTACCTGGTAATCCTTAAGCAGCTTGTTAAGCTGGGCTGCCATGGTTTTGCGCACTTCTCTATATTGTGGAGAACCGAGAAGTCAGGGGCTCTGCCGGTCAGTGCCTTGAGGCTTTTGATCACCAGTTTTCGGCTTCCGGTTCCCAGCCTATAGCCAATGGTCAGCGCACCCGGTCTGACCGGGTGCATGCCATTCTCTACCGGGGGGGAGCTCACAAAGACCCTGGAGTTTTGCATTGCAGTCACCGCCGACAAATACCTCCAGTTGACCATCAAAATCCTGTTGCTTGCCAAGGGCAAAGTAGGTTCTTTTCTCCGGACTGATCTGCAGGGTAATGGTGCGTGTCTCACCCGGTTTCAGGGTGATCCGGGCAAAGTCCTTCAGCTCTCTGGTGGGGCGTGTTGTTTCAGCCACTGGCAGGCGAACATAACATTGAGCCACTTCAGTAGCAGTAACCGCTCCCTCATTGGTCAGCTCAAAGGTAACGCTTAGGTTTTCAGAGCTATCGAGCTGCTGGTGGGACAGATGCAGATTCTTATAGCTAAACTGGCTGTAGGTCAGACCAAAACCAAATGGATACAGTGGCTCTGCACTTTCATCCTTGTAGGGCTGGTAGTCCTGAAAGTCCCGCATTTTGCCAATGGGCTTGCGGCCATAATAAATGGGCACCTGTCCGGTAGTTCTGGGCATGGTTATGGGTAAACGGCCGGAGGGGGATACATAGCCAAGGAGTATTCTGGCAACGGCATGACCGGTTTCAGTGCCTGCCTGCCAGGCAAACAGCAGGGCATCGGCATACTGTTCTGCGGCAGGTGATGGAATTGGGCGGCCACCGCATTGAACCACAACCAGCGGCTTGCCGGTTTTACCAATGGCAGTGATCAGTTGTTCCTGACCGGCAGGCAGCGCCAGTTCGGCAATGTTTCTGGCTTCACCGGTACGACGATGGCTTTCGCCGACACAGAGAATCACGACATCAGCACGCCGGGCACACTCGACCATGTCGTCACTGAAGTCTGCCGGTTCGGTAAGGATCTCCAGTTCAGGTGCCGCCGCAATCAGACCTTCATAAATAGAGGTCACATCTTCGGCCTTACCATCCAGGCACCAGGAGCCCAGATGCTGACGTTTAGAGTGCGCATGGGGCCCGATAACGGCAACTTTCAGGCCTGTACGGACAAGTGGCAGTGTCTGCTGCCGGTTCTTCAGAAGAACCATGGACTGTTCTGCAAGATGTTGTGCCATGGCTACATGATCTTCACGGCGCATGACGTCCAGGTGACGCTGTTCATCCACATAAGGGGACTCAAACAGTCCAACCCTGAATTTGGCTCTCAATACACGGCAGACCGAATCATTAATGGCCTCAATATCAATGTCACCAGCGTCCAGCAGGTTGGCCAGATGATCTTCATAGGCCTCATTGGTCATGGCCATATCCACACCGGCCTTTAAAGCCATGGCGGCTGCTCCGGCAGCGTCCCGGCTGACCCCGAAGTAGGCGAGGTCTGAAATCGAACCCCAGTCACTGACGACTAGGCCATCAAAGCCCTGGGATTCCTTAAGCCATCCGCGAATTAAGCGTCGACTGCCGGATACTGGCTCTCCGCCAAGGTCGTTAAAGCCGGACATCAGGCTGCCAACACCGGCCTCCAGTGCCGCTTTAAACGGCGGCAGATAAACGTTGTGAAGCGTATTGTCTGTGATCTCAGTGGTGTCGTAGTCACGGCCACCTTCTGCCGCGCCGTAACCAACGAAATGTTTGGCGCAGGCTAGCAGTGATTCGGCATCTGACAGGCTTTCTCCCTGGAAGCCGTTAACAACGGCTCTGGCAAACTGGCTGCTCAGGTAGGGATCTTCACCGCTGCTTTCAATCACCCGGCCCCAGCGGGGGTCCCGGACAATATCCAGCATCGGTGCAAACGTCCAGTGAATGCCAAGGGAGGCTGCTTCTCTGGCAATACCCCGGTAAGCTTCCTGAACCAGTTGCGGGTTCCAGGAAGCAGCTTGAGCCAGGGGGATGGGCAGAACGGTTTGCTGACCGTAGATCACATCCCGGGCCACAATCAGAGGAATGCCAAGACGGCTCTCTTCAACGGCCACCCGCTGTATTTCATTCAGTGTTGATGGATCGACCGTGAGGCCGGGTGCATTTCCCGCCCAGGCGGTATCTGCCAGAATTCGTGACCCCCAGCGTCCCTGTCGAACACCTTCAAGATAAGCCTCCCGGTTGGCCTCAAACTCCAGCATGGGGGTTTGGCACAGCTGACCGATTTTCTCGGCAAGGGTCATGCGGGACAGAAGGTCCTGAACACGCTCTTCAATGGGGAGCGTGGCATCCTGATATGGGGTACTCATGATAGTTCCATCAACAGCGTCGTTTATTTTGAGTTCCGAGCAGCATCAGTCTAGGAGGCTGTCCGAGAATAGCGCCCGTAGCGAGGATGGCAGAAAATTGAGGGTCAAAAATCCTTTTTGTGAGGTGAATAGTGGTTCTATTTGCCAAAAAAAAAGGATTTTTTAGACCAATTTTCTGCCACCGCAGTAGGGCAGTCTATTCTCGGACAGGCTCCTAGTGGTGTGTAAACTCTGGAAATGCTTCGGTCAGAAATTCAGTCATCTCGATGGCCAGTTGCTCATCGCCGTTTTGTCTGGCCCGCTTCTGCAGTTCGACAGCGGCATCCGGGACATAACGCAGATCCAGCTGAACGTAGATATCGATAAATTTCAGCAGTTCAGCATCTGACAGCTTTGGCAGAACCTCACTGGCAGCGGTGATAGCCTGCTGGTAGAAACCGGGTCTCGGGCCTAACAGACTGGATTCCCAGGTTTCAATCACCTGCTGATAGCCCCCCAGGTAGGGGTCTTCAAGGCGCAGTTCGAGCTTGTTCATACCCTTCAGGGCAGTTACCCATTCACCCTGCTGCATTTGCTCCTGGGCGAACTCGAAGTAGGCACTGGACTGGCGGTAAGCCGTAACCCAGGCCGCACAGTAAGCCAGCAATAGAAACAGGCCGATAAGAGAGAGTTTTTTCCCGAGGCTCATTACTTCACTCCTACCCCTGTAAATGCCTTAATAAAGTTTTTCTGCAGGAAGAAGAAAACAAAGACCACCGGTACTGCAATCATGGTAGTCATGGCCCAGAGCTGTTCCAGCTTGCCACCGGGTACATCGGACTGGAATTTGAACAGGGCCATCTGCAGGGTCAGCATGGAATCATCCCGGATATAGAGCAGGGGGCCCATAAAGTCGTTCCAGGCTCCCATAAACGTCAGAATGCCAACGGTTGCCAGGGCAGGGCGCAGCATGGGCAGCACCACCTTGAAGAAAATTCTGAACTCACTGGCGCCGTCGATTCTGGCGGCTTCCAGGTAGGCGTTATCGATCTGCTTCATGAACTGAACCAGCAGAAAAATGTTATAGGCACTGATAGAACCGGGAATGATCAACACGCGGTAGGTGTTTACCCAGTTCCAGTCGTACATCATCATGTATACGGGAATGGTGAACAGGATCGCCGGGATCATCATGGAAGAGAGGATCAGCTTGAGCCAGAACTCCCGCCCGGGCATATTGGTCTTTACAATGGCAAAGGCTACCATGGAAGAGAACAGGCAGTTCAGTACGGTGACTGAGGTGGCAATAAAAATGGTGTTCAGGAAAATCCTGCCCAGGTTAATGCTGTTAAAGACCTCGATGTATCCTCGGAACGACCAGTCAGTGGGCAGAGCATTCGGTGTGTGCATGATCTCTGCTCCTGTTTTAAAGGAGTTGATGATCATGAAGAAAAATGGATAGAGCACCACGATACTGGCCAGGATCAGTGACCCGTAAATCAGCCAGTGTTGTTTCTTAATACGGATCACTGGTTGTCTCCCTTGCTGGTCAGTTTCAGCTGCATCATGGTCAGGGTATAAATAATCAGGGCCAGAAGCAGACCGATGGTTGAAGCCTGTCCCATCTTCATCTGCTCGAAGCCGGTCTGATAGAGGTAGAGCACCGGTGTCAGAGCGGCATTGTATGGACCGCCCTGCAGGTCAAAGTTCATGAACACTTCCACAAACATCTGCAGACCGTTGATGATGTTGATGGTGAGTACAAAGACAATCTGGGGTTTGATCATGGGCAGCGTGATGCAGGTCACCTTGCGCCACCAGGAGGCGCCATCCAGCTCGGCAGCCTCGTAAAGTGACTTATTGATGCTGGCAATACCGCCGAGAAAGATGATCATTTGTACACCGAACCACTTCCAGGAGCTGAATACCGCAATAACCGGCATGGGCAGCCACTGTTCAAACTTCCAGAACACCGGCTGGTCGAGCAACCCGGTGCCGACCATTGAGCTCTGGATGGGCCCGGTAGGTGCTGCCAGAAAGTCAAAAATGATCATGGCGACGGTGATGGACGTAATAACCGGCACGAACAGAATGGTTCGGAACAGGCTGGCCATGAATGTCACTTCATTCAGCATCAGGGCTGCGGTCAGGGCGATCACAAAGCTCAAAGCAACAAAGATGATCTGGTTAAACAGTACGTTAAAGAGTGACAGCCAGAACTTGGCATCAGTCGCCACCATTAACCAGTTACCCAGACCGACAAATCGGGTGTTTTCCGGATTCAGAACGTTGATGTCGAGAAAACTGTTTTGAAATGAGAGGAAAAACGGGTAAAGCAAAAACACCAGAAAGTAGAGGATCCATGGCATTAAAAAGAGGTATGCGATCCAGTTTTCTTTAAACTTCATGTCTGTGACCTGTAATAAATGTGTCGGAAAAAGCCATGTTTCTGATAACAGTACCTGATAAAAAGGGAGTTACTGTTTTAACAACGCTCTTGCTTCCAGGCCTGCCTGATGAACAGCCGATTCCGGTTCCATTTCTCCTTTGATGACGACTTTCGAGTAATACTTCAGAATAATGTTGGCAACATCCGATACATTGACGAACGATTCATTCATCACGGTATGCTTCAGCTGGTCAACAAAGGGTTTAACGCCGGGTTGTTGAAAATAGGGATCGTTCTGCAGAGCAGCCAATGTTGGTAATTGTTCAAGGGTTTTACAGGCGATCAGGTTAATGTCGCTTTCCATTAACAGTTGAATCAACAGCCAGCTGTGCTGTTCTTCTTCACGAGTGCCTTTAAACATCATCAGGGCACGGCCATCCAGGTTGGAATAGTGGGGCATACCGGCTTCAGGCACCGGAATTGGAGCGATACCCACATCCCTGCCAATTTGCATGGGGCCGCCAGCGGCACCCTGAAGGTTGGCTTTCCAGCCAAATCCGTATTGCAGCCACATACCGATGCTTCTGGAGAAGAAGTTTTGTTCCATGGTCAGCGGGGAGTATTTCTGGGCCTGCTGCATGATGGCGAAAAAGTCCGCCATGCCCGCCTCTTCACGGTCAAACGCAGGGTGAGTACCGTAACGGTTGAGCAGCTGATGCTGGCCTTCATTAAAGTTGTAATACACCTGGGCAAGCATATTCCAGTACCAGCTACCGGTGGACAGCACATCGTTCCACATGACCGTACCGTATACCGTATTCCCATTTTTCCTGGCTGGCAGCTGACTGATCTTTTCAGCCGTCGCTAAGAATTCACGCCAGGTGACCGGTGGTTTCTCAGGATCCAGTCCGGCTTCAACAAACAGGTCCTTGTTGTAGATCATCATCTGGGTAGTGGCATGCCAGGGGATGTAATAGTGACGACCAAAGTTTTCCTGCATGAACAGTGGGTCAATGCGTTGATTCAGCTCATCAAAGCCCGTGTATTGATCCAGGTAGGAAAGACGACCCAGTTTAGCGTAACGGGCGACCTGATAACCAAAGATACCGGCATAGACATTGGGGCTATCACCAGCGGCCATTCGAGTTTCCAGGTTACCGTCATTGGTTACAATTAATTCAACATCACGATAACGACGTTCATATTCTGGCTTGATTACTTCGGTGACAAAAGTCATGTAATCACCGGAAGGCACCATGAATTCAATTTGTTCTTTTGCCTGCGCAAATGGGGTAAATGCGATCAGAGCAATTGCTAACCATTTATACATCTTTTAAACCTTTAATAAACAGGGCAGAAAACGTTTGCTACGGGCAGAGTCATCTCTCATCAGCAATAGTGAGGAAACAAAAAAACTGTCTGTTATTCCTGTTTAGAAAACAGTGGAGCATTCTGTTATCAATTGAAACTCGCCTGTTTTAGTAATGACTGAACAGGCGTATTCATTTTCCTATTGAATAAGTTAATGACGATATAAACTTTATATGACCGCTTGTTTAATTAAAGGGTCTCCCTTTTGACTAAATTGGTTGGAATGATTTTGGGTGAATCAATAGTGTCATCACCATTAATGGCGCTGAACAGGGTTTCTGCCGCCAGGGTTCCCATTTCCAGTTTCTGGTGGGAAATGGTGGTCAGGGCAGGAACGGTCATTTCCGATTCACGGATATCATCGAAGCCAACCAGCCTGAGATCGCCGGGAATGGTGACGCCATGCTCTCGTGCTGCTCGAATAATGCCTATGGCCATCTCATCATTGCCGGAAAAAATGGCCCTAGGCGCGATGCCTTTAGCCAGCAGCGCTTTCATTTGCTGATAGCCACTTTCTTCCGTGAAATCTGCGGGAATAATAAAGTCTTTATTGAACTCAACATTAAAATAACCCAGCGCGGCGATGTAACCGTCAAGGCGCTTCTGGTTATCGTAGGAATCCTGTGGGCCACTAAAGTAATAAACCTCTTTACAGCCAGAGTCGATCAGTGCCCTGGTTGCGGCAAAAGCGCCACCAAAATTATCAATAAGAATACTGTAGATATGAGGTGCCTGAATTTCCCGGTCGAGCACAACCAGTGGCAGGTCTTCAGACGCGACAGATTGCAAAAACTGATCATCAAAAGAGTTGGTGAGAACAATGGCGCCATCCACCATACGGTCACGGAGGTATTTGTATGCGGTTGACTGCTCTTCCCCATAAAGACTGCAGGCGACCAGGTCGTAGCCCATTTTGTGAACTGTTCTTTCTATTCCACGGGCTATTTCGCTGTAAATGGGACCAAACCATGAGTTGAAGAACAGGCCGATGGCCCGCGTCTTCTTCTGCTTTAACAGTTTGGCGTTACCATTGGCAACGTAGTTCAGCCGTTTGGCGACGTCCAGTACACGCTGTCGGGTTTCCTCGCTGATACGCTCATTGCCATTGATGGCATAGGAAACCGTCGAAATGGAAACTTTGGCTTCTCTGGCAACGTCTTTAATGGTCGCTTTCATCTTCTCATTCAGTCTCAGTCCAGCGTTGAAACGATTCTATCAATAAGCTGGCCCTGGAGCATCAACAATTTGATGCTCCAGGGCTGCGGGTGAGTGCAGAAGCATCAGCCATTGAAAGGTATCTGAACACTTCGCACGCTTCCACTATTACAGCCAGATCTCCAACAGGTTGTCAGTGGCAGAAAGCTGGTTTTCAATAACGTCTTTTTCGACCAGAGCCGCTCCCGTACGGTAGGGGTTGGCCAGCTGAGTAAACGTCAGTTGTTCGCCATTCAGACAAACCTTTTTAGGTGTATGCTCACCCTGTTCGGGGTGAATGACAATCTGGCATGGCTTGTCGAAAATCCGGAAGTTCAGAGTGACCTTGCCCAGTGCTTTGGCAATCACGGGGTCTAGTACCAGTGACTGCTGCTGGTAACGGATACCCAGTACACTGCTGATCAGCTGGTTAATGTAGATACCCGATCCACTGGAATAGATTCTCCAACCTCCTTTTACCTTGACGTCGCCGGTTCTCAGCTTCTGGAAATTGTCATAGGCTTCGTAGCGGTCATTGAACTTGCCATCAGAGCTGGAGAAATAAGCATTGGATTGACGCAGTTCGGCGTTAGGTACTGCAGACTGAATCCCAACCGGAATAATTTTGTAGAGGTTTTCAAAGACCGCTTCTGCCTTACCCATCTTGCACAGCGCTTCAATGAAACGGATGTGCGCGTGGCAGTACTGCAGGCCAACTTCACGACCCAGGTTGGCGGCCAGTTCGGCACGCTTGAAATAACTCTGCTTTCCGGCTTTGTATTCCGCCATGCGGTCCATCAGTCGAACACCGTCCGGACAGAGCAGGTGATCGTTGATAATGGCCATATGTTTTTCGGCCAGTTCCGGGTTAAACGTTTCGGAAATGATCGAGCGGGAGCCCGGCAGCAGGCGATATTTAATGCCGGTTTTCTGGTCCGCAGGGTGCAGCAGGTACTCCACCTGGCTGGTATCGCCATTGGCAAAGTGAATAAAGCCGGCAATCACACCATCTTTGACCAGGTAGCGGTGGTAATCGGCCTCCATTTTGTCAGCAAGAAGGTTCAGCTCATTGATAAAGGCTTCATACTGGCCATGACCGGCAAGCGCCCTGCTCATGGTTTTCAGGGTTTGCAGTGTCAGTGGAATCGTCCAGCCACTGACCATGTTTTCCCGCAGCGCCTGCTTGGCTGGCTGTAAGGTGTCATCCCAGTCGCCATCGCCGTAGCAGGACAGGCTGGTACCAGGCACCAGATTGTCAATGATATGCTTCAGCTGTCTTTCAACGTGGGCAAAGAGACTGACTTTCTGTTCGGTAAAGCCAAAACCTTCCTCAATCGCCGTATAAGGCAGCTGCTTGTCCAGAATGGACAGATCCCCGGTTGCTACCAGATAGTCTGCCAGTGCCTTCATCGGCCAGACCACCACATCACCATGAGCTTCTTCCTGCTGGATACGGGCGTACTGGTCAAACATAAACCACTGAGGCCAGGTGCCAGTTTCCAGGTGCTGGTGACTGTAGATGGTTTCCAGCAGAGCCGCCACACGGTCATAACGCTGCAGGGACATAAAGAATTCGAACGGCCCCTGGGAAACATCACGGGTTCCCCAGGCGGCGCCAGAGTATTGCTCCAGACCATGGGGTGTACTGTAATGCACCAGTGCATTGTGGGTGAACCACTGCATCGTATCGTTCAGTTTGTCCGCGTTGTGATGGTCATGTTCGAAATCGATATTGAACTGGTTGATCAGCTGGTTCTGGGCATCCTGAAACGCCGTGGTTTCCCTGTCGAAGTCCAGTGATTCCGGTGCCGATTGCTGCTGATCCCACAGAGAACCAGTGATGGTGATCGATGCCTGACCTTCAATGGTGCCGGAGAGCACCAGGTAGCGAACCGGGCCATTGCCGTCTTCCTGTACCAGGTCAACCTGATTCAGGCAGCTGTCCGTACGCAGGGTATAGCTGAGCTCCGGCAGTGTGTCGGCAATCAGTGCATTGTCGCCAGTGATATGAATCAGGTTGCCTTCGTGATGAACCTGGACATGGCTTTCATGCTCATTATTGGCCATCAGCAGCTGATGGGTGATCATCAGTTCAAGAGGCTGGTCATAGCCTTCAGCCTTGATATCCATCTGAATAGCAGGCGAGCTCTGGGCACTGAAACAGCGCACCTGGATAAAGCCATTCTGGAATTTATAGACCCAGAGAGAGTGGTTGGCACCAGCCTCATAGGCAGAAGGCATGGTTAACAGGTGATAGGCTTCGCCCTGTTTGACCCAGATACGCTGGCCACTGGATTTAAACAGGTTGAGAAAGCTGCGTTCAACCCCGAGAAGTTTGTTAAAGGAGGTATTGCCCAGCACCACATGGGAGTTGAATACACCATAGATACCATGGGTTGAGCTCATGATCGCATTGGCAAAATCCTGGTTATTACCGGATGCAATCATGTGGCCGGTCGCTCTTTCCAGATGCTGCTCTTTTGCCTTAAGAGTGACATAGCAGCTGTTTTCCCGGAAGAAGGACAGAAGTTCGCCGCCTTCTGTTTCCGGGAACCGACGCTGCTCACCAAAGAAACGGGTAATTTCGTCTTCGTTTAATGTTTCACCAATAATCACCGCTGGCTGGGTCAGGCAATTCTCTTTCAGGCCGGACAGGTCAATAGCAGTGCCATTACTGTGTCCGATGAACGAGTAGTGTTGTCTGATATCTGCAACCGGCAGAGCCACGCTCACATTGGATGCTGGCATATGGCCCTGGAAATCCAGGTAAAAAACATGACTCGAGTGTTCGCCGGCAGTCAGCTGGATATCCTGAGTCTGAAGCGCAATATACGCCATCTCAAACTGGTAGCGTTTATCATCCAGCGCTGGCTTCAACAGGGCTTCAGGCTCATTGGTGAACTTGTAGCTTTTGCCAAAAAACTGAATACCGTCGGTAGAAAAGTGTGCCACTGGTTGGAATGAACCGATCTGTACCCATGGATTACCGCTGCTCTGTGGCAGATTCTGACGGCAGCAGACGGTATAGCCAACATGTTCCAGCTGGAAGACCTGCTGATCGATGTACTGGCTGCAATAGGCTTCATTCGACTTGACCGCACCGTCATCGGCCAGGGCAATGTCCTGACCGTAGATCAGATCATAGGTCAGTGAATCTTTGCCAAGATTTTCTACATTGGCGGTAAAAAATACCGTATTGCGATCTGTGGCTACGCTGACCGTGACGGTTGCGCAGAATTGTTCTGTACGGGTTGTCCAGGTGACTTCACCGGACTCGTTCCGACAGGTTTCAATCTGTCCATTGAAATACATCAGCGGCGTTGCTGAAATCTGGCCATTCTTTTTTGTACGCAGATAAATATTAGCCAGGGCCAGTTCCATTTCTGGCGTGTCGTACTGGCTGATCATAATCTTGCCAGCCCGGATAGACTGAAGGACATGATACTGATTAAACGACAGTGAAATATTTTGACCGCTGAGCGTATGCTTGGCTGTTGAAATAGAGAAATTCATTGAAACTACGTCGTCTCCGTCGATATTTGTCAGGATTCTTTTACTGAGCAAGGGAGATATTCTCACCTGTCTCACTGTCGAAAATGTGGCATTTGTCCATACGGAAGCAGAGGGATTGCTCCGAGGCATGCTTAAGGGAGTGTTCAGGGCTGATCAATTTGCAGATGAGCGCGTGGCCCTGCAGATCGAAATGAACAAAAGACTCGGCCCCCATCTCTTCAATACCGGTGATATGGGCACGGATTCCCTGTTTCTGACAGCTGCCGCCAATCAGAACATGCTCCGGACGCAGCCCCAGGAATACGTCTTTATCGGTGTGAGTCGATAAAAGCGCCTGCTTCTCTTCAGACAGGGGGAAAAACTGGCCAACACTCTGAACACCGAGTTGACCTTCGTGGTTTACCAGTTTGCCGGGCAGCATGTTCATGGAGGGGGAGCCAATAAACTCGGCAACAAATTTGTTTTTTGGGCGGTGATACACGTTCATGGGAGTATCAACCTGCATGATTGCGCCTTTCTTCAGGATGCAGACACGATCACCCATGGTCATGGCTTCCACCTGGTCATGAGTTACATAGATCATGGTTGCCGGACGACCGGAGTCTTTCAGTTGCTGGTGCAGTCGGCTGATGCGCATGCGCATGGAAACCCGCAGTTTGGCATCCAGGTTGGAAAGGGGCTCATCGAACAGGAATACTTCTGGCTTGCGAACCATGGCCCGGCCAAGAGCCACGCGCTGACACTGTCCTCCGGACATTTGGCCTGGTTTACGATCCAGCAGTTCAGTAATCTCCAGCAGTTCAGCCGCTTCGTTCACCCGCTTTTCAATTTCAGCTTTTGGCTTGCGGGCCGTTTCAAGGCCAAAGGCCAGGTTCTGACGGGCAGTCATGTGTGGGTAGAGCGCATAGTTCTGGAACACCATGGCAATACCGCGGTCTTTGGGTTGGACATCATTACATTTGATATCACCGATGATCAGGTCTCCGCTGGTGACACTCTCCAGACCAGCAATCATTCTGAGCAATGTTGATTTGGCACAGCCTGAAGGACCGACCAGAACCATGAACTCACCGTCCTCAATGTCGAGAGACACATCATGAACAGCGTGAAAGCTGTTCTCATACACTTTATTAATATTTTGCAGCTTTACCCGGGCCATTGAGGTGGCT
Source organism: Endozoicomonas atrinae (assembly GCF_001647025.1). Taxonomy (GTDB): domain Bacteria; phylum Pseudomonadota; class Gammaproteobacteria; order Pseudomonadales; family Endozoicomonadaceae; genus Endozoicomonas; species Endozoicomonas atrinae. The sequence goes on along the minus strand of NZ_LUKQ02000072.1, from coordinate 5,818 downwards.
CCCTGATGTGACTATGGCTGGGAGGCTGTCTGAGAATAGTGTCCTGCCGGAACTTCTCCCGCATTGCACTATTCTTGGACAGCCTCCTGAAACCCAATGTTTAATATTGGTTAATAGAAACGTTTCTGCATGGTATTCATGAGCGTTGGTGGTGTCAATTGGGCGTGTGAATGAAAATTATACGAAACAGAGTTAATCAGCAATGAAATATGATTTAGATCAATGGAGGTGTTATTTGTGATTGTTTGCGTTTTTTATGTTAGCTCCTGAAATGAAAAGGCTTTGGCCGTGATATTGCTGTTTCACATGTTGTTGAAAAAAAAATCGGCGTATTGTCAGTATTTGGTGAAACGTTTATATTTTTTGCCGACGAGGTATCCAAATAGGCAAAGTGCAGTGATAAAGCAAAAATATCGAGTAATTGCTACTGCGGTGATGATGGCCGTGGGTGGTTGGGCAAATGCCAGCACAGTGACGCTGGAGCAGCTTCAAGTTCGTGAGTCTTTTTACCCTGATAATTTCAAAGAAGAACTGCAGGCAAACCTGGATTTCTTTATTGACGGGGTGGGTGTTGATAAAACGGCTGTCGTTCCTTATGACACTATCTGGGTGACCAATGAGGGTATCAGACATGGCTACTACACGAACACGACGGAAATAGGACTTTATCTGAACATCCTGGTGGAAGTCGAAAAAGCCGGCAACCCCAAGGCCCTTATCCGTATCTCCGAAGTCATTGAAACTCTGGAAAAGGCCCCAAAATTCAAAGGCCTGTTTTACTGGCCATATGACATCATTAATGGTCAGCTGACGGTCAATAAAGATGAAATTGTGCCCGCGGTTGATAATGGCAACCTTGCTCTGGCACTGGCAGGAGTGGCAGGAGCCTATATTGGGTCTGAAAATCCCGAGAAACAGTCCATCGTCAAGCGGATTGACAGCCTGCTGGCAGGGCAGAGGGAGGGCTGGTCAGATATGTACGACAGCAGTAAAGGTTTGCTGATTGCAGGCTGGAAATCAGGAGAACCCCTGCCGTACTACATCGATCGAAAAGCCAATGAAAGCCGCACGGCTTCAATCTGGGCTCCCCTGATTACCAGGGATATGGGAGATGATGCGGTTCCTCAGACTGCATTTACCAGGAAGGAAACTCATACCGCGTCTTATACCCTCAATGGCCAGTCTTACAACCCCATCCTGACCTGGGATGGCGCCTATTTCCAGGCCATGCTACCGGCAATCTGGCTGGAAGAAAGCACCCTGATTCCTGATTATGGCATGTTTGAAGACATGACCCGTCTGCAGATGATCTATGCCGCCAAGTACAATATTCCGATGGTTTCATCCTCTGCAACAGTAGACGACCAGTATGCTGCATTTGGTGTTCCCTTCCTCTCTGAAAGTAAGGTGATGTTTAACAATGAGATTGAAGGTGCTTCGACAGGCACACCTCATGCAGTTGCTCTTGCCTATATGATCGATAAAGACGCATCGGTACAGGCGCTTAAGGGGCTTAAGCGTGCTTACCCGCATATTGAGAGCGTTGCTGGCTGGTATGACGCGGTGGATGCCAGCGGCAGGATGAGCACAAAAGTTTTATCACTGGATCAGGGTATGTTCGTGGGTGCTTTCCTGGCCGAGAGTATAAATTACGACGTCCAGCGGTATATGGAAGAAAAACAGTACTGGCAGGATGTGCAGACCATGTACCAGTCATTTGTTCCCACAGTGAAGTGATTTATGAATAAATTAATACCTGCTGTCGTATTGGGGCTGCTTGCTGCTCCACTGAGTGCCAATGAGTCGACCTCTATCTGGTCTGATGTTCATATTGATGGTGTTTCCGTTATCGATATGGTCGGTCATCTGCCGGAAGAGGGGGGGGCGGCAACATCAATGGACGCATCTTCTGAGGCTCCGGTGTATACACCAAAAAGAACCAGAATGTTGACTGGCTTTGAAGTCGAACGCCACAACTATAAGGATTACCCGCGGCAAACGCTGTTGTCCCAGATCTATGCCGATGGAAAGACTAAAATTACCGACACCTTTGCCATGCGTTATCTGTTCAAGGAGATTCAGGCCTACGCCGGTCAGGATGACGACAAAGTCGGTCCACGGGAAATGCATTTTGAAATAGCTCCTCGCTACGAAAGATGGATCAGCCCGAATTTAAATTACGCGATTGAATTTGCCTATGAAAACGTCTCCGGCGGGGTCGATGGCGTTGAGAAAACCTATTGGCTGAAGCCTGAAATAGCAATGGGCTATGGTAACCATTTCCTGTTTTTGGATCTGGAAACCCGTTATCTGGAATGGGAAAAAGCCTGGGGTGTAGAGTCTGAGCCACTTTATCTGTACAGCCTCTCTGACCGTCTTAAAGTGGGTGGAAAGGTACTGTATGTCGATGAACGCACCGATTTTCACTGGCAGGAATGGGCAATCAAACCACTGGTTCAATACCGGTTTGACAATGGTTTGTACCTTGAGCTTCGCTATGAGAAGGGTAGAACCCAGATTCATGACGGTTCCGGATACGATTACGATAACTATGCCGTCTATTCAGAAATTCCACTGACAGAACATTTTAGTTTCCTGATTGATGCTGCCTACGAAACCGGTGATGAACGTAATGGCAATCAATGGACCTGGGGCGATAGGAATGGTCTTTTCGCCAAAGTGGGTATCATTTCCAGTTTTTAAGCAGTCAGTGCTTGCAAAGGATGTAAACCATGAAAAAAGTGATGGCACTGGCCGCTACCAGTGGTATTTGTGTCAGCCTTCTGACGGGCTGTCTGTCGGACGAGTATGACTATTCGCAGGATGAACCACCGGTATCGGATGTAAGAGTATTCGGTATTTATGGTGAAAATGGTTCCGATAATTTTCTGATGCAAATTGAAAACGATGCTCAAAGTACCCTTGAAGTGGACGTCGATGGTATGGCAGACCTTGATGGTATTTCTGTCCGTCCTTCCCAGCCTGGGGTGGCTGATGGTGCTCTGAGGGTGTCGATTGCCGATGGTAGGTCGGCGAGTATAAGAGCCGCAGCAATTGTTCCGGAAGATGTCAGTACTTACGCAGGGAATGGAACTCTGCAGTTTGATCTGGAGATGATTTCCCGTCATCCGGATACTGCCATTGCCCTGAGTACAGCCTCTGGTGAAGGCTCTCGAAGTGAGGCACAGGTTGATATTACCAGTGCAGTGCGTGCTTATGCCGGGGCATCCACTCAACGAGTCAAAGTGCCGCTTGCCTGTTTTTCTGATCAGGGTGTTGATTTTTCACAGAGCACAATGCCTTTTGAATTGGAAGCAAACAATGGTGCGTCGTTTGAGCTGGGGAATATTCAGATTGCCTCCAATACAGATGAGGGGGCTGATGTATTGGCCTGCTCCGTTACAGCCGAGGAAATCAGTGGCAGCTCTTCCAATATTTTTATTGTAAACGGCCCCGATAACTGGGCTCCCGAACTCGTTTCCTGGTTGACTGATGGCTCCGCTCTGCAGATTGACTGGGGGCATGATAATTTTGCAGCAAATTATGCCGGTGTGAATACGGGTGTGAATGGAGGTCTTATTTTACAAACACCAGGGAGCGGCAGTGATCGCAAGGACCTCAGTCGATATGTTGAGCAGGGGGAACTGCGCTTTATGCTCAATGTAGAAAGTTATGGTCTTCACCCGACAAAACGGATTCAGATTCAAATGGAGTCTATGGTTACGGGAGTTGAAGGCGCGGTACTTTCCAATCCATACCTTCTGGATCCGTGGTTTGCTGATGGTTCATGGCAGCAGGTACAAATTCCATTAAAGGAGCTGTTTACAAAAGCTGATGGGCAGGTTGATGTCAATGCGATACAGAATATTAATAAGCCACTGTCTATTTTTCCGGAATGGGTTGGGGAAGGTGATACATTGAATGGCATGTTCTTTAGAATTGCCAATGTTCAGCTAATTATACCTTAGTACAACGTTGTTTTTTCTCACGAAACGTCAACAGACCCTTCGAAAAATAACAAACCACTACTTATTTTCTGCATCAACAGGGAGTCACTTGTCTATCAGGTGACTTTCTTTTCATGTTCTAAGTCTCTGGTTTGAGCTGAGCCTGCAACCTGATGTCAACAGAGCCTAATCTCCGGTGCTCACTGGTGAATGCATAATGAATGTTATCCCCTTTTATACGTTATTGGCCTGCATGACCTTGTTAATAGCAGGATGCGGCTCGAATAGTGAAGAACCATCAACACCACCACCAACGGACTCCAGCACAATAGAAACAATATATATAGCAGACCCGTTTTATCCTGCTGGATTTGAAGAGGGCTTACAGACGAATCTGGATTTCTTTATTGATGGTGTCGGTATAGATCCTGAAGCCAAAGTGCCCTATGACAATATTTTAATTAGTAATGGCGATATTCAGAAAGCAGGGTATACCAATATTACCGGAATCGGGTTCTATCTGAATTTGCTGGTAGAGATGCAGAGGGCAGGCCATCCGGCAGCTGCGGGCCGGATTGACGCCGTATTGGCGCAACTTGAGCAGGCTCCAAAATATATAGGGATGTTTTACTGGTTGTACGCTATTGAGGGGGATCGTTTGCAGGTAACCGGCGAACAGATTGTCTCTGCGGTGGATAATGCCAATCTGGTACTCTCTTTAGCTTCTGTGGCAGGTGCCTATATGGCCAGTGACAACGCTGTACTGTCCCGCCTTGGGGAAAGAGCCGATCAACTAATCAGGCAACAGGCTGATGGCTGGAGTGCCTTGTATGATCATGATAGAGGGCTGCTGAGGGCTGGGTGGCGGAATGGCAGTTTTGAGAGGTATTGGATCGACCGGAAATCGAACGAGAGTCGTCTGGCACCATTGATGGCTGTTCTGCTGACGGATTCCATGGGAGCCGAAGCTGTTCCCCGTGAGGCTTTTGAGAATATGGAATTGCATCTGGAACCCTATAACCGGAACGGTTACAGCTATACCCCTCTACTTTCATGGGATGGCAGTTTCTTTCAGGCCATGCTGCCGGCTATCTGGTTGGAGGAAACAGCTCTGGTGCCGGATTATACCATGTTCAGGGATTTTGCAGCGGTACAACTTACTTATGCCGATGAACATAATATTCCACTGACGTCGGCCTCGTCGACGACTTCAGACTTGTATGCGGCTTTTGGTGTACCTGAGCTCTCGGAAAGCTATCTTCGTTTTGGGAATCCGGTACCGGCAGGCAATGATCTGCCTCGAGAAAGCAACTGTACTCCAACAGAAAAAGATGATTGTCAGCCCTTTGCAGCAACAGGGACACCACACGCTTCGGCGCTGTATTACCTGGTTAATCCGGAAGATGCCGTCCAACGACTGAAGCGGTTGGCCATGGATTATCCAAGCATAGAGAGTCCTGCAGGCTGGTTTGACGCACTGGATGAAAATGGCAGAGTCAGTGAAAAAATTATTGCTATTAATCAGGGGATGTTTATTGGCAGCTTTATGTCAGATAGTATCCGGAAGGATGTGAGAGCCTACTTCGAATATATGGGTAATTATCATTTGATTGATCATATGTATCAGTCATTTATCTCGCAGTGATCGTAACTGGTGGATAAAGCCGACTAAGCTTACACAGAAAATCCCTTTGGGAAAATAAGAGAATACAGTCATTTATTATGACATTAATCAGTTCTATAGTTACGCCATGTGCGACTTTTAGGTTTGCATAAGGAGACATGACTGAACCTGCTTTCTGCTATTAAAAGCAGTAAAAAGCAAAAAAGAAGGTTTCAGTCATGCCCGTTGAAGAGTTTATCACTACAGT
>NZ_LUKQ02000716.1 GCF_001647025.1 Endozoicomonas atrinae | reverse complement strand
TTAAACTGTTGGAGGAGGAGTTCCAAACTGAATGCGACCTACGGACAGTTTATAAGCTACTACATAGAGTAAAGTTGTCGTGGATTTCTGGCAGATCAAAACACCCAAATCAGGATCTTGAAGCGCAGGAGACATTTAAAAAAACTTCAGCAAGGAAGTAATGGCGGTTGTGCCTTCACAATCACAGAAAGTCGTCATTGATATCTGGTTCCAGGATGAAGCGCGGTTCGGGCAGCAAAACTCCATCAGCAGGGTATGGGCGCCAACAGGCAGTCGGCCCGGCCTTATACGTCAGCAGCAGTTTGAATATGTTTACGTGTTTGGAGCGGTATGCCCTGAGCAGGATCGAGGAATTGGGTTGGTATTACCCCGTGCTGATTCAAAGGGGTTGACCATGCACCTTGAGGAAATATCCAAAGCAACGGCCCCAGGTCATCATGCCGTGGTAGTGATGGATCGTGCAGGTTTCCATATGGCCCAGGATATTCCGAAGTTTGAAAATTTAAGTGTTCTTAAACTGCCACCATTCGCACCGGAGTTAAACAGCTCAGAAAGGCTATGGGAGTGGATGCGGGAGCATGACTTATCAAACAAAGCATTTTCAGGTTATGAAAATATTGTAGATTGTTGCTGTGAAGCTTGGAATAAC
>NZ_LUKQ02000715.1 GCF_001647025.1 Endozoicomonas atrinae | reverse complement strand
GTTATATGGGCATCAATAAAGCGAAGGTGACTGATGCTGCCTTGATCCAGCTTTTTAACAAAGCAGTCAGACAGATTGCTGATCGTATGGCACTGCCCATGGTACTGGCCGGTGAATGGGTGTGTATCATTGCCAATGGATTGAAGGGCTTGAGTCGCATCAATATCCGCCGTCTGTTGATAATTGCCGTCCAGTGGATAGTCGGGATCTTGACCAATCTTGCCCAGGGTTTCTGCATCATTAATCCCTATGGGTTTTGAACCATCGGCAATGGATTTTGAATTCGCATATTGAACAGAACTGGCCAGCATACCCAGTGCAAGCAACCCTTTGGTGCTCTGGCTCCCTTGATGGAGGGCCGTGGGAGGCTGTTGAAGCGTTACCTTTTTCGGGCAGGGTTCTTTTTCCTCAGCCTTTTCCCCGGTTGCTTTTGATTCCTGTGGTGATTCTGGTTTGACATCTGGCCCAGGCAAACGGCTCCCGGACCAAGCATCGGCGATATCTTTCACCATGAAAATGATGTTACTCGCAGGCAGGACAGATACTGCTGCCAGTCGCCCAATATCCTGCAGTGCTTTACAGGGATTAATACTGAAGTGAGGGTCTTTCATTGGAATCAATGATCCCACAAACGCTTTAGAAACAGCAAT
>NZ_LUKQ02000714.1 GCF_001647025.1 Endozoicomonas atrinae | reverse complement strand
CTATACTCAGCTCGCACATAAACACTGAACAACAGACAAAGGAATTACCATGATTAACGAAAAACTCTACGAATGCTTGGTGAAACTGGGTGCTGATGAGGACGAAGCCCGAGATGCTGCCAGCGAAACCGCGAAGGTCTGTCTAATGGCCAAAGATATTGAATTGGTTAAACTGGCCACCGAAACCCTCGACACGAAAATGGATTACCTCACCGATCTGGTCAAAGAAATCCACGCCAGAGTCCTGTCGGACAACACTGAAGAATAAAATATCACCCCGAGGGACGATCCCGTCCCCGCTCCCGCCTACCATACCCCTAAACATCGTATTCGCTACGGCCAACTTCACACGATGTTCCGAGTTCCCGCGGCGGTGATGGTCATCCCACCAACGCAGATCGACTCGACAAGTAACCCGAGAACACGACAATCCGACAAAGGACACTACCATGACCGTAGGAATCCAGGGATTGCGGGGCACAGGTCAATTCGACGAGCACCATCGCCCACGCAACTACCGCGAACTGTTTACCATGCTGGAGCCGAACGGCACAGCGCCATTCAATGCCCTTCTGGCCATGACCGGATCAGAAGCCACTGACGATCCCGAGTACCGCAACTTCGTCGACGAACTGCCTGACCGCACGTTCCTG
>NZ_LUKQ02000713.1 GCF_001647025.1 Endozoicomonas atrinae | reverse complement strand
GCATTGCCAGTATTCCCAAACTGGCCCGGAAATCCGGTATTGACCAGAATTACCTCTATCGCCTGGCCAAGGGTGAAATAGGTAACCCGCAGAAGTACCTTGAAGTGTTGACCAGAACCCTGGGGGTTAGCTCTGTGTGGTTTTCCACAGGCCGGGGTGACCCCCATGATCATGAGTCCGTGGTACACCGGGAGGATGCCTGGCAGCAGACCACCATGCTTACCAAGGTGATGGTGGTGCCTACCGAAGGCGACCTCTATGACGTGATTGCCAGGGTGCCGGATTTGTTCAACAGTCCTTACCATGCATACCGGCAGCCCAGTGCTTACCGTTTTTTTTATGTGCCGGAAATGGTGGAGTCCTTCCCCGGTTGTACCCTGCTGACCGTGGAAAAGGAACTTCGCCCGGGCCCCGGCCTGTTTCTGGCCTGGAAAACGGTTCATGGCCATAAACGGTTATTTACGTTTACCTGCACCTATTCCGGACTGGAGGTCAGCAGTACCCAGCAGCCGGACTGGGAAGTGGTTGGTCGGGTACGTAATATGGATTACTGGAAGATCGAGTTGCCTGACTGAGAGCTTCCCAGTTATCCACAAAATCCGTGGATAAACCGGTATACAACCTGTTAACCCATAATCCCACGTCGGATGTTCCGTG
>NZ_LUKQ02000712.1 GCF_001647025.1 Endozoicomonas atrinae | reverse complement strand
CCCTGTAGTTCTTCGGCCAGAGTGTTGTAATGACCGGCCATAACTCCGGCAATAGTGGAGGCATCGGTCAGCGCTTCGGCCTGTTGCGCTCCGGCTTGCTCGGCACTGTCGCCAACGTCTTTGAGTGACTCCTTGGTTTTCCTGGCCTCTTTATTAAACTGCTGAAGCTTTTCCCGGCTGGCCTCGGTCGCCTCGTAATATTCCTCCTGCGTGATAATGCCTGCCCGTAAGGATTCCGCTAATACCACGCCAAGACTGGCCAGTTCCGCACTGGTTTCAGCAGCGTCGATTTTTTCCAAGGCCACTGCCGCACTTTCAAAGGTATCGCCGAAGGTTTCTCCCACTTCTTCAATGGCTTCATTAACCTTTTGATAGTTGCCGAGCAGTTCATCAATTTTTTTCTTAGAGAGGTCAATGTTTCGCTTGATGCTGGCTTGGAATTTTGTAGTCGAGTCTTCACTTTTCTTTGTGATGGTATCAATCACGTTATCTACAGCTTGTTTTGCCGCTTTTGCATTGCCTGCCGCTGAATCAGCGAACTCTTTACCAAGGGCTCGCAGGTAGTTGGTGGTTTCCAACATTGGCTTTGCTATATCGCTGGCTTTTACCGTTTCAGCAATCTTGCCATAGCCATAGATGATCTCACCCACGGTATAGAGA
>NZ_LUKQ02000711.1 GCF_001647025.1 Endozoicomonas atrinae | reverse complement strand
TTATCACTACAGTCTACTGCTTGATCGACGATTTGGTAAAAGAGCTTTTTCCTGTGCCACTGCGACTTCGAGGGTTTCCACCAAAGCTCACTGATAGTGAAGCGATCACCATGGAAGTTGTCGGTGAATGGCTTGGGCATCATAAGGACACTGAGATTTGGAAGTATTTTACCCGACACTGGCGACACCTGTTTCCTGACATTCCTTCTCGCTCGGCATTTGTCAAACAGGCCGCCAACTTATGGCATGTGAAACAGCGACTGCAAATTCGTATAGTCCAGATGATGCATGCAGATAATGCAGATATCCATTTAATCGATGGTTTTCCGATTGATGTTGTCGTCAGAACCCGTGCACCACAGAGCCGTATCTTTAAAGCTGAGGCTGGTTATGGTTACTGCGCTTCCAAGGACAAGAAGTTCTATGGCTTTCAGGGGCATTTGCTGGTTGAAGCACGAGGGATTCCTGTGGGTTTTACTCTGACCGCAGCGAACGTAGATGAGCGTGATGCAGCCTATGACATGCTCGAGACCATTTCTGGCCTCTTGCTTGGCGATAAGGGCTATATAAGACCTGAGTTTAAAACTGATTGTCAGGAATTAGGTATTGATCTTCAGACGCCACTGAGAAAAAACATGCAAGACGATCGTCCGAAGACGTTTG
>NZ_LUKQ02000710.1 GCF_001647025.1 Endozoicomonas atrinae | reverse complement strand
CCCAGATCAGGGGGATTGCCAGCAAGCTGAACCCGAAGAAGCTCGGTGCCAACCCATTGGCCAGCAGTGGTGCGCCGATCATTGGCAGTGACCGTGTGGTGGAAAGTGGTAATGGCCGTGTGTCCGCGATCCGCAAAGCTTACCGGCTCTACGGTGAACGGGCCGAAGCCTATCGGAAATACCTGAAGGAGAACGCCGAGGCCTTTGGTCTGAAGCCGGAGGATGTGGACGGATTCAAAGAACCGGTACTGGTACGCCAGCGGCAGGGTGAACTGGACACTGACCAGCGGGTATCGTTCACCAAGGAAGCCAATAAGCCGGAAACGGCCACGATGTCGCCTGCCGAAAAAGCCAAGCTGGACGCCAGCCGCATTACCCGGGAAGACCTGAGCCACTTTGATACCGATGGCACGGGCGATCTGCTGCACCGCAGCAACGACACCTTTCTTGCAAGGTTCGCTGACCGGCTCGGTGATGAGGCCGGAGAGCTGAAGACCAAAGAGGGTAACTGGAATAAGCAGATGCGCGACCGTGTGGAGTCGGCCCTGTTTATGAAAGCCTACGGCGATGACCGGCTCAACAGCCTGTTTGCCGAGGACGACAAGCCTGACCTGAAAAACCTGATCAAGTCACTGGCCATGGCGGCACCGCACTTTGCCAGGGT
>NZ_LUKQ02000709.1 GCF_001647025.1 Endozoicomonas atrinae | reverse complement strand
CCCTGACGCTGGAACAGATTGCGGCCATGCCGCAGAAAGAGTTTAACGACAATGAAGAAAAACTCGACAAGATTCTGGCCCAGTGGATCAAGCAGGGAGGTCGCCTCTGAGGGGAGCGTTTAATTATCGTCGTATAACCGCTCCCCGTGATTCAAAGGACTTGAATCATGGCAACGACCACATTTCCAACGGGGGCTATGGCCAATGCCCTGTCCGTTATTTACTCCAAGAAACTCAACGCGAAGTTCTATAAACGAACCGTGTTGGCGGCCATCTGTAACACCAAGTGGGAAGGCGAGATCCAGTCGGAAGGCTCCAAGGTAGTAATCCGTACCCGGCCTGATATTACGGTAGCGGATTATGACCGTGCCGTGGGGGTTGAGTATCAGGATCTGGAACCACCCAAGGTGGAAATGCCCATCGACAAGACCAAGTACTACGCCTTTGTGGATGACTACATCCAGAGTGTCCAGTCCAATATCGAGCTGATCAACGAGTCTTCTGCGGATGCAGCGGAAAACGTGAAGATCGCGGTAGACGGCGATGTGCTGGGGAATATCTACACCGATGTGCATCCGGACAACAAGATTGACGGCGGTGGTACTGGCGTCGTTGTGGATAAGACCAATGTGCTGGATTACATCGTCGATATGGGCACGCTGCTGGA
>NZ_LUKQ02000708.1 GCF_001647025.1 Endozoicomonas atrinae | reverse complement strand
GCGATCTCTACACCGCCTCTGGCGACAAACTGACCGAGCTGTACAACTACCGTGGCGATCTCGAATCCCAGGCTCAAGAGCTGCTCAACGCCAACCAAGACGTCGACTTCCTCGACCTCAACCAGCTCGAAGGCGTCGAGAGCCAGTTCAATAACATTAACGACCTGGTATCAAGATACGGAGCCACTGCCGCCGGTGACGAGATCAGCCAGCTTCAGGCACTTCTTGGCCAGAACCGTACCCGTCTCGAAACCGACGCCGCCAACGTAGCCGCCGCCCAGAATCAGGCCGCGAACGAAATCACCCGTATGCTCGACAGCTCCGGCAACATCATCGCGGGCAACCTGCCGTTCAACGAATTTCTCACCGAAGAAGAGTACCTGGCCCTGATGCGCCAACAGGAAGAAGAGGAAGACAACCCCTTCCTCAACCCCACCTTCGCCGCATCGGTCGGCATCAAAGTCTAAGGAGGAACGCTTATGTCAGGTGCAGCGATAGCATCAGGAGCCGCATCAGGAGCCGCTACCGGATCAATGTTTGGCCCTTGGGGTACCGCTATCGGTGCCGGTCTCGGAGCCTTAACATCTGGAATGCAGGCCGGAGCCGCCGCCGATCAGGCCGCACAGGCCGCCTCCCTGCAACAGCAGCAGTTACAGGAGCAGCGTCGTCAAT
>NZ_LUKQ02000707.1 GCF_001647025.1 Endozoicomonas atrinae | reverse complement strand
AGTAAATGATCCACGTTCGTAGAACGTGGTTTTGCTTTAAGCCCCCTAAAAGGGGGCTGAGACCGCCAGCCTTCTGAGAAGGCTGGTGAGAGTTATCCCAAGATTGAAGGTTATTTCCTGAAGTCTATCTCCTGTTGAAGACGCTCTTTCTTCTCTTGATACTTCACATACTTTCGGATCATTTCTGCGTCTACACCAACCGTGTCAACAAAGTAACCTTTTGCCCAAAAGTGATTGCCCCAGTAAGGCTTTTTCTTGAGGTACGGGAATTTCGTGAACAACCTCATTGCCGTTCGTCCCTTAACTACCCCCATCAGCTTCGATATCGAAACCTTTGGAGGCACTTTTACCAACAAATGCACATGGTCGCTCTGGATATTCAGCTCCACAATCCTGCATTCAAGCTGGCTACAAAATACCTGAATACTATTATGAACCTCAGACTTCACAGCTCCAGTCAGAACTCGAAACCTGTATTTTGGTATCCATACTATATGATATTGGCAATGCCAGATGACATGCGTTAATTTTTCAAATCTGCTCATGTTACTTCCTATCTCTAGTAGTCGTGGGGACAACTCAGAGTTAAGAAGTAGCATGGGTAGTTCATGGCAGGCGGAGCCAACCATTCATAACCACGTCCATAGGACGTGGGTTTTCACGATGCACTAAA
>NZ_LUKQ02000071.1 GCF_001647025.1 Endozoicomonas atrinae | reverse complement strand
ACCATTCGCACCGGAGTTAAACAGCTCAGAAAGGCTATGGGAGTGGATGCGGGAGCATGACTTATCAAACAAAGCATTTTCAGGTTATGAAAATATTGTAGATTGTTGCTGTGAAGCTTGGAATAACCTTTGCAGCGAAGCTGGTCGACTGTTCAGTCTGTGCTCCCGTGATTGGGCAGTTATACAGTAGTTAGAAAATTCAATTGGTATAACAAAGCGCTCATCTTCGGGATCGGCTAAAAGAATTTCAAACTTCAGTGGTTGACCTTGTTGATCAAGAAGCACTCTGTTGTTGTATCTATAACCAGCTTCTTTCAGCCATTTGAAGGCTTCTGTCTTGTTCTTTCGCCAGTTGCCTGAACCATCGGTCTCTACAGGCTGCCAGTGGGAGGTGAGCAGTTCTTCAGGAAGTTCGTCCTGCCAGGGAGCAAGTAACGCTTTTTCTTTGACTGATGGTGGTTCAATAGCGGCAAGGTCTGAATTCGAGAAAAGGCTATAGGCTTGATAGTACATCCCAAAAAAAAGGTGCTGGTTGATCCAGTTGAAATCAAATGCCTGTGATATGGCTTTTCTGATCTTTCGGCTCTTGAAAACCGGCTTTCTCAGGTTGAAGACAAAAGCTCGCATGCCCAGGCTTTTGTTATCAATTTTTTCCTGAATAAATTGCACCTTACCTGTCTTTGTTGATTTATACGCTCGGGACCAGCTTCGGGGATTAGCATCAATACGTAGGTCGTACTCACCTTTTTTAAAAGCCTCAAGGGCTATGCCATCATCCCGGTAGTAGTCGGTTCTGATGATATCAAAGTTATGCCGCCCTTTGTTTACGGCTAAATCAGCCGCCCAATAGTCAGTAACACGTTCATAGGTAACAAAGCGGCCGGGACTGAAATTTTTCACCCGGTAAGGCCCACTGGAGAGCGGGGGCTTGAGTGTTGCCTTGAAGAGGTCATTCTCCGGCTGTTGCCAGTAGTGCGCTGGAAGCACCCTAAGTTGTGAGAGTCTGAGAATCAGACTTTTGGCTGGTGGCTCAGAAAAACTGAAACGAACTGACGTGGGCGATATTGCCTCAACGTTTTCAATAATCTCATAGAAATGTTTGTAGTGAGGTGGACCTTTTTTTTTCAGTGACTGGAACGTATAGACAACATCATCTGAGGTGATGGCGTGACCATCATGAAACCGGGCATTGGGGTTAAGGTGATAGATGACCCATTGAAAATCATCTGGATACTCAATCTGCTGGGCGATCAGCCCATAAACTGAGTAGGGCTCATCACCTGCCTTGACCATCAACGGGTCATAAAGAAAGTAACTGCCATCAGCCCAGATGCCTTTTGGGGCAAAAGTATTAAAAGTATCAAAACTGCCTGAAATACCCTTTCTCAGGATTCCTCCTTTGGGGGCATTGGGGTTTACATAGCTAAAGTGCTTAAAATCCTCTGGGTATTGCAGTGAGTTATGAAAGCTCAAGCCATGGGCTTTCGTCGAGTGTATTTCTGCAGGTTGTGCATAAGCATAAACAGAGTAGATTAGACTGATGAAAAGGATTCCATTTTTCCAATAGTCAGCCATGCAAAGGGTTCCTTTTTTATCAACCTCATTTATTCGTTTTTCTGATACCACCAGGTACTCAAATCCAGTGCATAGGGAGCTGGGTTTTTCGGGTACTTCAGCTGCTTTTTATGCACTACCAGCCAGTCAGGCTGGTACCAGAGGGGCAGAACATAGTGATTCCAGAGAATGATTCGATCCATGGATCTGATAAGCGTTAGCAGTTCTTCTCGAGAGTTTGCCTGGGGTATTTTCTCAGTCAGACTATCGATTGATTTAAGCTTTATACCGGCAATATTCCTGGAACCATGCTGGTGAACGGTACTTGAACCCCATAGGCTGGCTTGTTCTGTGCCAGGAGATGGCGTGTGAGGAAAGGTGTACATCACCATATCAAAGTCCTGGTTTCTGACTCTTTCCACATATTGGGCAACATCCACGGTTCGTATATTAAGTCTGATGCCCATGCTTCCCAGTGTCTTTTGTACTGGAATAAAGATACGTTCATCTTCAGAAGAGGACAACAGGATTTCAAGTTCGAGCGGTTTACCGTTGCTGTTCACCAGTTGGTTTTTTTTGATAGTCCAGCCGCTCTGCTTTAACAGTGTCAGCGCTTTTCTTTTGCGATCTCGACGGGTAGTTTCCGGCTCATCTCCAGGTGGAATCCATGCCTGGTCCAGTGCTTCCGCCGGAATTTCTAACTTCCATGCTGAGAGTATTTCTGTTTCCTGTTCAGAGGGTTTTCCTGAAGCACCCAGTTCTGTCCCGGCAAAAACACTGTCTGCCCTTTTGTACATACCATGGAATAAGTGCCGATTGATCCAGTCAAATTCGATGGCGTATCCCAGTGCTTCTCTCACCCCCGGGTCTGATAGCAATTCTCTTCTGGAGTTATAGGTAATGGTTAAGGTCTGGGGGTTATGATTGCTTAAAGAAGATCGAATCAATTGATATTTTTTCAGTGATTCATCACGTATCTGGTCATGCCAGACACGAGGGTCACTGACGGTCTTGAGATCGTATTCCCCTTTCTGCAGGGCTTCTAAAAGAACATTGCTGTTTCGATAATACTCGTACTGAATACGGTCAAAATTATGCCTCCCCCGGTTAACTGGCAGATCCTTCCCCCAGTAGTTTTCTACCCTGGCAAACGTTATTGAGCGTCCGGGTTCTATCCTGACCGGTTTATAAGGACCACTGCTGACGGGAATCTCCATGCCGGGAGAAGAGAAATCGCGCTTTACCCAATAGTGTTTGGGAAGAATTGGCATTTGCCCCAGAATTAATGGCAGCTCTCTGTTATTGCTGTGCCTGAAAACAAAAAGAGCCTTGTCATTGCCCGTGACTTCTACCTTCTTGACATCCTGATAGAAATGTTTGTAGAACGTTGACCCCTTTTCCCTGAGAAGGTCAAAACTGTACTTAACATCATGAGCGGTTATCTGCTTGCCATCATGGAATCGAGCCGCGGGGTTTATGTAAAAGGCTGCCCAGGTGTTATCAGGGGCAAGTTCAATTCGTTCCGCAATCAGACCATATTTGGTCAGCGGTTCGTCCCAGGACCTGGCCAACAGCGTGTCATACATCATATAACTACCAGCGGCTGCCGTCCCACGATCAATATAGGGGACCAGGCTGTCGAAATGACCAATAACTCCCTGTTTAAGTTCACCTCCTTTCGGTGCACTGGGATTAACATAGTTAAAATGCTCGAAACTCTCAGAATACTTTGGCTCACCATAAAGACTGATGGCATGTCGTAACTTACTGCTCTGGCCGTCTGTATCTTCTGCTGCAGATAATATGGGACTGACACTGTTCACTAAGGCACAAATAATCAGCAGTGTTTTGAAACTGAAGACTGTAAACCACATAGCCGAGATCTCAATGACGGTTGTTAAAGGTTTATCGACTTTCCCTGTTGTTTTGTTCAGTCCACCACGTATTCAAATTAAATCCATAGGGTGGAAAGTTTTCAGGATGTTTCAAGTGCTGCCACCAGGCTATTCGGTGAGTGCTTCCATGCCAGTTCAGTATTCCATAATGCTGCCATAGCAGAATCCGGTTAAGTGCTGACGTAGCCGTTTCCAGGTCATCTTTGCTGGTGGCATTAATGATTCGTTCAATCATGGCATCAACCGCAGGGTCTTCAAGTCCCATCAAGCTTCTGCCGTCTCGGTTATTGACACTCTCTGAGTGAAAAAAGTCCAGAAGTTCTTCCCCCGGATGCTGGCGTAAAGGGAAAATATACTGTGTCATATCGAACTCATGGTGTCTCAGTCGCCGGTAATATTGAGTCAGATCCATCCGTTGAAGTGTCATTTCAATACCAATCGTTTTCAGATTTTGTATAAATGGGAAGACGATTCGTTCAAACTGTGAGTCACCATAATGGATAAAAACCAGCTTCATGGGTTGCTTTGTTATCTTATTGATTAGCCTACCTTGCTGTAACTCCCATCCTGCCTGGTTGAGTAGATTCAAGGCCTGTTTTTTGTGGGCTTTTATATCCCCGTTGCCTTTTGTTTCGGGAAAAGTAAATGGTTGGGTAAAGAGCTCCTGAGGGAGGATGTCTGAGAACGGGGCAAGCAATTGAACCTCAGCATGAGAAGGAGGGGTGAGTGTTGGCAGGGGGATATGCGGAAAGTAGCTTTGTGTTCTGGTATAGGCGTTATGAAATATCCCCTTGGAAATCCAGTTCCAGTCAAGCATCAGGCTGATTGCCCTCCGAACGCTATGATCCTGCAAGTACGGTTTTCTTATATTGAAAACGTAGGCTCTTGCGCCATAGGACATATTGTGTGGGATTTCACGACGAAGTATCGACCCCTTTTTTATTGCGTCAAGATTGTAGCCGGTTGCCCAGTTTTTCGATTGCACTTCGAGATAGGCATCCGTATTGCCACTTTTAAACGACTCAAATGCCATATGGAGATCACGGTAAAAATGCAGAGAGACTTTATCAAAGTTATGTTTCCCCTGATTTACCGGGAGATCTTTACCCCAGTAATCTTTGACTCTTTCCATCTCTATTAACTTACCAGGGACTATCCGGTTTATTTTGTAGGGGCCACTGGATAATGGCGCTGACAATATTGTTTTATGAAAATCACGATCTTGCCAGAAGTGCTCTGGAAGTACCGGTAACTCGGCGAGGTACAGTGGAAGCATCATTGGGTAGGATGGTTTCAATTTGAAAACGATATGATCGAGAGCAGGTGTTTCAATACGCTCTATATACTCATTCATACCGCTAAAACGCCCATAAGGCAGGGATGTCAGTGTGTTGAATGAATAAATAACATCGCGGCTGGTAATGGGGTGGTTATCATTAAATGTCGCTGTTTTGTTAAGTTTGAATTCCAATTGATTGTTTTTTTTCGAAAACTTAACAGATTCAGCAATCAGTCCATATACAGAATCCTGTTCATCCATAGGGCCATTTGAACTGGCTGAACTTACCATGAGGGTTTCGTTAAGCTCACTGAAGCCGTATTTTGGAATAGATGATACTCTGGACGGAGGTACGCCCTTGCCGTTGTAGGCATTTAAAGTGTCAAAGGTACCGTGTACCGCGAGTCTCAAATGGCCTCCTTTGGGAGCGTTTGGATTCACATAATCAAAGGCATGAAAGTCGGCAGGGTACTTTGGAGCATCGAAAAGGGTCAGGGCGTGCTGCCAGGGTTTATCTTCATCCTGTGAAAACAGGTTGTTGCAGAAAAAAAGCAGGAAAATAACAAGGCTTTTTTGTTTTTTGGGGATGATCAAAGATCAGAACCTTCCAGCAGACAATCTATGAGAATAGCATCTGCCGGAAAGGCGGGGTAGGCTCGTGTTAGAAGCTGCGTGTTACATTGACAAACAGTGTGACCTGCTGTCCGGGGTGAATGTATTTGCCACTCATGTCACTATTCCAATCCCTGATCTGGTCGACATTCACATTAAACTTTGATGCAATCTTGGCCAGTGAGTCACCGGAGCGAACTTTGTAGTGCACCTTTCTTACAACCGCATTTTGTGAGGCTTGTTTCTTCCAGACAACCAGCTTCTGATTAATTCGGAGTGTATCCCTGGGCGACATGTTGTTCCAACGGGCCAGCTCATTAACACCAACATTGTACTTCTGGGCAATAGTCCAGAAGCTGTCACCAGACTTTACCAGATAATCAACTTTGTAACGGCCATTCACAGAACGATTTTGCTTCGCTGCCAGGCGTTGGCTGGCACTGAGTGTATAACTTTCTGAAGCTTTAGCTGCAATTGGGATCATCAACCCCTGACCAATACGAATAATAGTGCTGTTGAGTTTATTGGCCTCCGTAATCACACTCACACTGGTTCGGTATTTCATGGCAATGGTTCCAAGGGTGTCACCAGACTTAACTGTGTAACGATGCCATTTCACTCGATCCTCTGGCGGCAGGCCTGCCAGTTGAGTTCGGAAATGTTCGGCATGAGTAACTGGCACAACCAGATGGTGAGGACCCTCTGGTGGAGTTGACCAGCGGTTCAGTCCAGGATTCAGCCGATAGAGTTCTTCCAGCTCAACCCCCGACAGTTTCGATGCTTTGGCCATATCAAGCTGACCACTGGTATGTACCTTGGCGAAATAGGGCTTGTTTGGGATTTGATCCAGTTTTACCCCGTGTTTAGCAGGGTTTCGAACCACTTTTCCAAGGGCGATCAGTTTTGGCACATAAGCCGTGGTTTCACTGGGAAGATCGAGTGCCCAAAAGCGTGTAGATTTACCGAGCTTTTTGTTTTTCCTAACGGCACGTTGTACCCGGCCCGGGCCAGAATTAAACGCTGCCAGTGCCAGCTCCCAGTCATCAAACATATTGTACAGGCTTTGCATGTAGTCCAGTGCAGCACGGGTAGAGTGTACAACATCCCGACGACCGTCATACCACCAATTCTGATCGAGGCCATAGTGTTCACCCGTTTCGGGCATGAACTGCCAAAGCCCTGAAGCACCTGCATGAGAGTATGCGAAAGGATCGAAGCTACTCTCCACAATTGGCATCAGCGCCAGTTCCAGGGGAACATTTCTTGCTTCGGCTTCTTTGACAATGAAATAGAGATATGGCTCTGAACGTCTGGAAATCTGGCTGAAATATGACTTATGTCGTTTATACCAGTCCAGCTCCGCCTGAATTCGAGGGTTGTTCTGGTCAAGATCCATTGCCAGGCCTGACTGAATTCGAATCCAGAGGTCGTCGATCGCAACAGGGGCTTTTTTTACGGGAGTAATCTTCTCAGGTGTTTTTACCTCAACCTTTTCAACAGAAGGCTTTGTTTCTTTCTTGATGGTTGATGCCGAAGAAGTGGGAGATGTGCTCACCAGCTGACAACCCGTCAGAAACAGTGAAAAAGCCAGCGTCGGCAGAGTCCGTCGGGGAGCTATTGGGCCAAAAGTAAATCGCTGGCCTTTTAAGTAGGGGGCTTTGGTCATATATTGGGTTCTGAGTATTATCAGCTCATTATTTTACCACTATCAAAAATTATCCTTCCATGCTCGGATTACCCTTAGAACGTCAACGGGGCTGGCATTTGTGGACGGATCCCTGTCAGAGGCGGCTTGAATAACTTCCGGTTGGTCTGATCTCAGGAATGGATTTATGTCCAGTTCCTGTCTCAGCGTTGAGGGTACGGTAGGTTGATTTTCAGAGCATAACTCAGCAACGTGCATAACTTGTTCCTGTAGCTTCTGATTATGTGGCTCCACTGCCAGGGCAAATTTCAGATTTGCCTGAGTGTATTCATGGGCACAATAAATCCGTGTATTGCCAGGTAGTGAGGCCAGACGTGACAGGCTGTGATACATTTCTTCAGCCGTCCCTTCAAATAATCGGCCGCAACCGCCAACAAATAGAGTGTCCCCACAAAAAAGTGCTGGATTTTTACCTTCACCAGCATCAGTAAAGTAAGCAATATGGTCCAGTGTGTGACCTGGAGTAGCCAGAACTTTAAAGTGGCAGCCACTGATCTCAACAGTATCATTATCACGCAGAGTGTGAGTAATTCCCTTGATGCTCTGGTTATCTGGACCGTAAACTGGAATATTTCTGCTTCTGGTCAGTTCCCCGATGCCACCAGTATGATCAAAATGATGGTGGGTAATGAGAATACCGGCCAGGTTGAACATATGACTTTTTAGTACCTCTTCAACAGGCCTGGCATCACCCGGGTCAACTACAAAAACATCCTGACTATCCGGGGTATGAAACATCCAGATGTAGTTGTCATCAAATGCGGGTATCGGAGATATAGTCAGCATCGCCTTAAATGTCCTTTATTTCATCCCTGTGATCATCATGGATCCAACAGCACGGGGAAGATTTACTTTTCGCCTGCATTGGCTATGAGGCTGTCCGAGTATAGGTTTTGGTTCAGGTGCGCCTGGATGGGTACCGTTTCCGCAAAGCCTCTTCGGTGGAGATGTTATAGCCGACGACTGCGGATGTCATAGAATAATTTTTTCTGTATAAACTCGGCGATAAGGAGGTTAACATGAAGAGAGCTGATGATGAAAAGTGCCTGAGATGTTTGTAGATCAGGCGTGAAAGAAGCATTGACTGTTTATTGGTACAATAATTTGCATGATTCGACAATTTCGGAAAAGGACCAAGAGCAGTCTCTCTGACCGTATTGGGGACTTGCGCCACTGGCTGGATACCGACTCAGGAAGATTACTGGTTGAATATGAGAAAAGCCTGCTGGAACGGGAGTTAGGTACCATCTTTGGCTTCCATGCGGGACAATACTCTGCATCATGGCATAAAGATCTGATGTTCAGCAGCCCGGTAAGAAGACAGTTTATCCTCGGTTCCAGCTATCTGGCAGATTGCCCTAGGCCACAGGTGATGGCTGATCCACATTACTGGCCAGTTTCACCGGGAAGTCTTGATCTTGTTCTGTTGCAACACACTCTGGAAATTGCGGAGAGTCCTCATCGTTTGCTGAGTGAAGCGGCGAATACCATTATACCGGATGGTAAGCTCATTATTATTGGCTTCAACCCTTACAGCATGACTAATATTGCACGATGGTGTGTACCAGGTCAGCGTCGCCTTCTCAGGGATGCTCATTTTATTTCGACGTCAAGGTTGAAAGACTGGCTTGCTCTGCTGAATTTTAGTGTGGAAAGAATCGTTTATGGTGGCTATGTACATCCGCTAAAGCGCTTCTTTACCGGTTTGCGCGGAGATCTAATTGAAGAAAGGCTGGAACAGCTGCAGATACCGGTTGGTGGTTTTTACATGATGATTGCTACCCGTGAAACCCCGGGGCTGACACCGGTAAGAAAGGTGTGGTCTGATGTGCGCAGGCGTTTTGTCGGTCAACCATTGACCCGCCCCAGTGCTGGCAGAACCAGCACAGTGAAAGTAAACAGAGACTGGAGTTCGTTTGAGTCAGACAGTTGAAATTTTTACCGATGGTGCCTGTAAAGGTAACCCCGGCCCAGGTGGCTGGGGGGTGTTACTCCGCTACGGTAACGTAGAGAAAGAGCTTTTTGGCGGTGAACCTGAAACCACGAATAACCGGATGGAACTGATGGCTGCGATTGAAGGGCTCAAGGCTCTGAAACGGCCCTGCTCCATTATTCTTACCACCGATTCACAATACGTCCGAAAGGGCATCACGGAATGGATGGCAGGCTGGAAACGGAAAAACTGGAAAACCGCTGCCGGTAAGCCGGTTAAGAATCAGGATCTCTGGCAACTGCTGGATGAACAGAGCCAGCGTCATGATATCGATTGGCGGTGGATCAAAGGTCATGCTGGTCATCGTGAAAATGAAATTGCTGACCAGCTGGCCTGTAAGGGAGCGGAAGCATTCAAAAAATAGATTTCCTCTCTGGTAAAGATTTGAGAACAGTTAACCCATGCGACAGATAATTCTTGATACAGAAACCACCGGTATCGACCCTAAACAGGGTCATAGAGTCATTGAAATAGGCTGTGTGGAGATGATTGACCGGAAGTTGACCGGTAATCATTACCATGTCTATATCAACCCACAGCGTGTTGTAGAGCAGGAAGCGATTGAAGTCCATGGTATTACCAATGAGTTTCTGGCAGATAAACCGGTGTTCAGTACTATTGCTGATGAATTTCTCGAGTTTATTCGCGGAGCTGAACTGGTTATTCATAATGCTGCGTTCGATGTGGGCTTTATCAATCATGAGTTTTCGTTGTTACGCCGTGGTTTCCCCAACGTAGATGAGTGTTGCGGTGTGCTTGATACTCTGGCGCTTGCCAGGAAAAAGCACCCTGGGCAGAAGAACAATCTGGACGCTTTATGTAAGCGGTACTTTATTGATAATTCCTCCCGAACCCTGCATGGCGCGCTGTTAGACTCAGAGATTCTGGCTGAAGTCTACCTAGCCATGACCGGTGGGCAGACTGCACTTTCGCTGGGAAGCAGTGATGATGGTGCCGGTGATTCGGAAGAGGGCGGTAGTACTATCCGGCGACTGGCTGCTGGCCGGCCGGCACTTCGAGTCATCTCTGCCAGTGATATTGAGTTGCAGAACCATCAAGACAAGCTGGAACAGATTCAAAAGCAGTCTGGCAACTGTCTGTGGCTTTCTAACGACTAGGCGGCTGCCACTTCAGTAGGGCCGACTATTCTAGGACGGTCGTCTTGTACTGCTTCAAATATTTCTGCCCTGCAATGTATGGAATGGAATCAAGGAGTCTGCTTTGCAGCTGGATCAAGATCATAGCGGTGTATTCAACGTGAACTATTTGCCTTTGCAAGGCCTGAAAACGGAACTGAGTGCTGAGTGCTGGCTGGTGCTGTTTGAAGGGCAGGTTGTTCTTAATGACGAAGGAGCTGGAGAACATTTCCTCTGGTTCAGCCTTGAAAAGTTCCAGCCGGTGATAAAACAAGATGCGATAGTCACGGGTTATTTTCATGGAAAGGCAGTTGGAGTTGTTGAACTCACAACTCTGACGGTGGAGGCTGATACTGTCAGTTTCAGGTCATTACTGTCCGTGTCAGACTCAACAATTTATAGCTTGATCAGTCATGGCCTGCAAATCCTGACATCACGCAGTGAGCATGCCTTTTGTGGCTGTTGTGGTCATCAGACGCGGGAAAAGGAGGGTGAGTGGGCGATGGTTTGCCCTGAATGCGGACACCATGCTTACCCCAGAATTTCTCCCTGTGTCATTGTTCTGGTGACGCGGGGAGATGAAATGCTTCTGGTCCGACATCATCGCCATGGTAAAGAATCAACAATGCATACGCTGGTGGCGGGTTTTATTGAGCCAGGAGAGAGTGCTGAAGATGCCGTTCATCGAGAGGTATTTGAAGAAACGGGTCTTACGCTGGGCAAACTTCATTACTGTTTTAGTCAGAGCTGGCCCTTTCCCCACTCATTGATGATGGGGTTCCATGCGGAATATAAAAGTGGTGAACTTATTCTCGAAGAGGAAGAGCTCTGCTTTGGAGGCTGGTTCCATCGAGATAACCCGCCAGACCTGCCACCGGAATTTACCATCGCCAGAAAGCTGGTGAATGTTTTTATATGATATTATACAATCATATTTATTTATCTATAATGCATTATCTCAAAATCCTGAAAACAGGTTAGTCATGAAGGATGAACCTGACTTCTGGTGGATAAATAAAATAAGAAGGAGTCGATGAAATGAAGCACACGGGAAGTTGTCATTGCAAAGCGATTAGCTTTGAGTTTGACGGGCCAGAAATTGACTCAGGGCTCAGGTGCAACTGTTCGATTTGTGTCCGCAAAGGTGCCGTCATGACCCCGTTTATTGTGTCTCCGGATAAGATGAAAATTAACAATAAACAGGGTTTACTCGGACACTATGAATTTAACAGCGGAGTTGCCAGGCATTACTTTTGCCGTGGCTGTGGAATCTATCCTTTTCACCAGACGCGGCGTAAGAAAGATCACTACCGAATCAACATTGGCTGCCTGGAAGACGTCGATTCGTTATCACTGCCGTATGAAGTTTTCGATGGTGCTTCTCTGTAAAACAATCTGATCAATATTGAAACTCACCACTTACCCGATTTGCTGCCTAACGAGTTCAGGCCCAGGTTGCCATCGGATACCTGGCCCCCCTGGGGCGTGGCAATCAAGACAAACCCATCAGTACAGGCAAAAGCATCACCGGCATTGCCACAGGCAGCGCTGATGGAATACCAGCCATCCTCAGAAATAAAGGGGTTCACATTCAGGCCTAGGTTTGTTAAATCAGAAGTGTATTGATGGTTATCCAGGAAAAACTGCTCCTGTCTTCCAGCAATGTCCAGCAGTGCCGACTGACCTTCGGCCCGTCGACCATTCTGCATATAACTCTGGTAGCTTGGTAGTGCAATCGAGGCCAGAATACCGACAATAACAACCGCAATCATCAGTTCGATAAGCGTAAAGCCTGAAGCGTTTCCCATGATATTGTACTCCTGTTGTCTTGTTATTGTTCGATCCAGCCACTGCGATGAATACCGACTTCGTTAGTAGCACCGCTATATCCGGTATTCAAATCGATCAGGTTACTGCCTTCACCAAGAGAGACGATGGTGGCATCACCCGGTGTACCAACGACAGAAAGCAGTGAAAAGCGGTCATCAGCCTGTTTGTCACTATCGCCATCAACGTCACGTATGGCTGATGCAGTATGCAAATCTAAAACATAGAAACGACTGGATCCAACACTGGGAGTACATATATTCGCGCCAGGTGCGGATGATGGGGAATAGGTGCTATAGAGCAGCTGGCCGCTGTATACATCACCCGTTGTTGTGGTTTTTTCGCCTGAAGCAGAAAGGTTTATATACCAGCCACTTTTCGTGTCCAGCAATGACATACCCGTAGCTTTTTCCTGATCAGTACCCTGTTGAATCAAGTTGCTACTGGCATTGTATAGGCTGTTGTGAGAAATCACATTGGGTGATGTTGTGCAGTCATTACAAGTTCCAAAGCGGGTATAGAAAATATTGGTATCCCTGATTACGTAGTAACGGTCAGTATTTGTTGTTGCCATTGGGTTGGCTCTGTTACCACTACCCAGTACCACTGCATCATATGAAGTTCCTCTGTGCGTGGTTCTGACCAGTTCCGGTTGGTACATAAAGCGCCGATCACTGCTCACATCAGGTGAAGGCCGAACATCGGTTTCATCTGCACCCAGTTCCGCCAATTTTATCATCGACCATATTGGGCTTTCTGCATTGGGTGCATTCGCATCCAGATAACCCTTGCCAATGTCAATCCTGAAAACATTGCCGCCGGTATCGGAAAAATAAACCCGATCAGTCAAGCCATCGCCATTACTGTCCATGGGGGCAGGTGATGAGACAACGCTCCATTTGAGAAGGCTGCTTTCGAACTGCACTGGATTTGCCGTTGAGATATCATCCGGTGCCGTAAATGATTTAACGAGTGCTCCTGTTGCCGCATCGACAAAAAATAACCCTCGACCTTTTTGAGAATACTTTCTGACGGTATGCGTATCACCATTGGCATCGGTGAAAGCTTCACCATTGCGATCATCATCATTTGTACTGTCATAGCCTGCACCAAATGCCAACACATACTTATAATTAATGGTGTTTGTTGTAATGCCTGACTCTGTTGTTGAAATAACTTCACGATGACCCGGAATAATCATAGGTACTGGAGTGGACCAGCTTTGCCCCAGTTCTGAATATCCAGCAGTTTGATTGTCAATACGCCAGAGCAGGGTGGGGGCACCGTCCGGATTGGATACATCAATGGCGTAATAACTGCTGCCTCCCCTGCGCATACCAAAATAGAGAATCATCCGGTCCCCATCGGCATGCTTGATATTGCCATCATTATTGTAATCAAGGCGTATCACACTGACCTGGCCGTCAAGTCCATAGGGGTGGCCAACGTCATCACGGTTCTCATAGAGCTTTGGAATGTTGCTTGCTGTTTCACCCGCAAAGAAGGACCAGTTTTCAATAACAGAATTACCCTGGTCTTCTATAAAATGAAGCATTCCGTAGTTTGTGCCAAAAACCAGACGTAAATTTGGGTTGGTGTCATTGTATTCAGTACCGGTTCCGTCAGTATCTCCATAATTCAAAGTAACGGGTCTGGAATGAAGAATATCCCCCAGCACCCAGCTGAGTGTATTACCATCATTATCGAGCCCCTTGACCCAGTTAATCAGGTTTGCAGTGGTATAGTTTGCGGTATCATTAATACCAAATCTTGAAACATCAATATTGTCCACCGAACCCAGATATTCAATGCCTGAGTTGTTAACAAGGTTTGTGTAGAAAGTCCCACGGGCATTTAACAGTGCCGCACCCAGTCCACCGCTGCCGACTTCACTGCCATCATTTATGGTATTCCAGTAGGTGCTGCGGCCATCGGCAATACGATTGCTGCCATCGTCTAATGCTGGGTCACATCCACGATCAACCACTATACCCGGTGTATGAATATCAAGGGCAGTACAGCCAGGTGTTGAGTCTCCTTTATATATCTTCAGCTTCTTGAGGTTACCCGTCCAGCGGGATGACTCAGAGGGGAGGAACATTGCGTAGTAAGCGTTATCCAGTGATTCCGTTCTTTTGAAACTGTTTACGGCAACGGCAGGAGATACAAAAGTACTGGTTTGTTGCAGAATTTCTCCAAGTGCTCCCTGGAATGCTGCCGCAATATCATTAACGACAACACAGCCGGTTGTTGAGTCTGTATTGGTTCCAACAGTTGTATAACAGACACCATTTCCCTTATCTGCGGTATCTCTCAATAATTGCTGGTCTGTCGCAAAGCCAATGGTGTAAGTGAACGCCTTCTGGTTTCCAGTGGATGAATCATTATCAAGCCCGCCGCTTCCCGGGTTGGCTAAATATTCAGCCAGTTTTGGTAGGCAGTTCTCACTCATTTCACCACTATTATCTTCGTAATCATCGCATGCAGTAATTCGTGTAGTGCCGCCAACTTTTAAATTCGTGTCAGATTTTATTGTGCTGTTGACACTGGATTCTGAGCTAGGCTCACCATCTGTGACATAGATGATATAAAGGTTTTGACATGGCTTTACTAAAGGAACATCGCCATACTCATCCGTAGTTTTGTATTGACTCCCAATCTGACTTTCAACACTTGTGTCACGACTACTGGTGTATTGTGCTCTGTATAAATTTCTCCCAGTAAAGAAATTGAGAACTTCATAGTAGGCACCACATAAGGGTGTGCCACCATCAGGGGTCAGATTGCTTAAATCATTAACAATTGTACTGCCATTTTCTGAGATACTATGACGTATATATCCGCCATAGCCGCTATAGTCACCATCAATAAAAGCTGCTAATCCAAAGTCCACATTCTGATTGTCATTGATCAGCTGTGTGATGGACTCTCTCGCAAGAGTAATTCGCCTGGGTGCATCCTGTTCAAACCAGTTTAAATAGTTGCCGATACATTCGACTCGTTTTCTATTTTTACCATTAATCTCTACCCATATGGTATTACAGGGGCTTCCTTCTGTAACAAGGTCACTGTCAAACTTGACAATATGAATACCATTGCTGGTGTAATCGCCGCTATAAATGGTATTTGCATCGTAGTCTGCTTTTGGGGCATCCCAACCCATACTTCCAGAAGTGTCCAGGATGATCATCACCTGAGGTCGGGCGCTATTATTGGTATTTGCACCGGTAAACAGCTCGGTATCATCAGACAGACCAGTCAGTGAGAATAGAAAAAGAGCAGAAAGCACTGCTATTCTTTTTAAACTTTTGAAAGTCACTTTAGCTCATACCTTACGACTAAATTTTATTCTTTTTATGCCCAATATGGTGGCATAAGACCAATTCCTAGCTGCCATGCAGTCTAGGGGCTGGCAGATAACGGTGTACTGCCTATGACCACATTCTGGTCGCCGTGAGCTGAACCTCCCTGCTCACCTAACATCACTTTATAGGTGTTCATGGCCAGCGAGGTTGTTATGCCTGACTGCGCACTGTCCGTTTGAATCTGATAAAACTCAACACTGTATTTACCAACTCCACTGGCATCTTCACTGCGGGGTACCGTCTGACTGGATGCCTGATAATGGATACTTGGACTGGGTGCTGCATTATTAGCACCACAGGTATGGGCCGTCTGCTGAGCCTGTGTCAGTGAACTGTCTGGATCGATTGGGTTATAGGGAGCGTGTTCTGCGCCACAGACTCCCCGGTCAAATTCGGACATATCCATAACAGCAATCTGGTTGAGCGTTGCCTGCGCCTGATTAAACGTGATCAGTTTTATTTCCGCATTGGCTATCATGCGTGGTGATCTACTGGATTGGTTCACCAGTGTGACTGCAATAGTGGTCAGCATCATGAGAAACAACAGAGATACCATCAAAATCATGCCACTCTGTTTAGATTTGAACTGTTTCATCTGGTCACCGGTAGGCATGGTTGTATAGATAGATGGTGGTACTGGCTAAACGACGATGACGATTATCACCATCGGGCTTAACGGTAATATCACCCATCTGGTAGGTGCGGTGGTCCTCATAATCATTGACCTGATCCGTTGTGGTCAGCAGGTAGAGCTTGATGCTCTGTACTTCATTCCATTGCTGTTCAGTCCAGGTGTTTGTGTTGGCCGGTGTTCCCTGATAACGATTAATCTGGCCATCGCCGTCATCATCAATGCCGAGAAATACCCGCATGGCTTCTATGTTGTTGGCGAGTGTGGTTTCGACCAGTGCGTCATTGGCCAGACGGGTCAGTTTTAACTGATTATCCCGAAGATAAAACAGGCTGAACTGGTATTCACGGACCTCCTGATCATCAGAAATCAAAGGGGCTGTGGCTGAACGAAAAAGACGGCCTTCCTGGGTATTGGCGACCAGATAGTTAGTGTTTGTCAGAGGAGTGTTCACCACTTCGCCGACGGTTCCCCTGAAAAGTAGCCAGTCAGAAGGCAAGCCATCTGCAGCCGTATAGTTACCGGTCTGACCTGCAGCACATCCGAAAATATCGTTACTGGCACGTCCAGCCATAAATGCGGGGGAAGGGGTTAGTGCAGCAGCAATGCCGCTGCAATCATCGGTAACCGTCAGACCATTTTGACTGATGCTTCCTGGAGGTAAGCCATTGTTATAACCAGCAGACCGAAGGTCACGTGAAATGATGGTCAATGCGGTGCGGGCATTATCATTCAGAGTAATCATTGCGCTGCTGTCACGCTGAGCAGTAAATGTGTTCAGATAGAGAACGGCCACACCCGCAAGCAGAAATAACGACAGGGTGACAGCGACCATAAGTTCAACCAGGGTAAACCCCTGTTGTCTATTATGACTGGTGATAACCCATGAGTTTTTTATCATGACTTTCCTCACATCCATGTACTGCATTTAGCTGATAGTGGTTTCTATAACCATGACCCGGCGAAGATCATTATCCACCGCTGATCGATAGTCAGTGTCAGCGTCTCCGCAGGTAACCGCTGGCCGGGTATCGGGGCGGGTAAATTTTCCCCGCCAGACAATGGTAAGGGTCACGTCGGTATTATTGATGTTGATGCAAGCCAGTGGTGAAATGAGGCCACCAGCATTGGTATTTGCAGCAGTCTGTACCTCATTACCGTAGAGGGCAGAACCCCATTGCCAGAGGTCAAAGGCGGCTGTTTGCGCTGGTGTACAGTTAGAGTTTGCAGCGTTACACAGCGTTCCCGGTTGAGCTGGGGCGGCAGAAATAGTGCCGTTGTAGCTGGCCAGTCCTGAATTATTGGCATTAATTCGGGCTAAGAGATCTTCAGCCAGTTGTAAGGCAATGGATCGCTGTTGTACTTCAACAATATTCTTTCTGGATTCGACGACCAGGCCGGCGATCCCTAAAAGTCCCACCGATATGATGATCATGGCCACCAGCACTTCAATCATGGTAAAGCCGTTATTTCTACTCATGATTTATTCCCTGCGTATTATTGGTATCCGCCATACCTGGCCCTGAACTTACTGTATGGACAGTGATGTTGCACCACCGCTATCAATACTCACTGTTGCGGTATGTGAAGCATCGGTATTACTGACAGAAACATTGGCACCCGTGAAAAGCCCCCGTGCATCAAAGCTGAACTGGGTTGCTGTTGAAGTGATGGTACTACCGGAAAGGGGGGCAAGTTGAAGAATGATAGTACCATTGGCAGTTACCGTGCCATTACTTCCCGCCCAGCCACTATCGGGTGAAATTATGACATCTGTACCACGGGTGATTGCTTCTGAGCGGGCAAATGCCAGAATGCTCTGAATTTCTTCAGCCTGACTGCGAACCTGATTGTTGGCAATACTCTGGGTAAGAGAAGGGTAGGCAATAGCCGACAGTATTCCGAGCACTGCGAGGGTGATGATCAATTCAACCAGAGTAAAGCCACACAGTTTTTCAGGTATGGGCTCTCTTATCTTTTCATCCATGGTGTTTTTTATTGTTATTAAAAGTCAGGGATTGTATATCTTTTCCCGCTTGAATTCTCACTTCATTCGAGATAAACGGTCGCTATTTACGGATAAGTGGCAATCTAGTGTCTAGATGTGAGATGGGTTTCACAATTAAGTAGGGGCTAGATGATAAAAAGCCAGCCTGGGAAGTGTGCCGGGCTGGCGTTTATGGGATGAGTTTTTCTTAAGACAATATTTCAGTAAATAGTCGTCTATCAGTTCGGGAAAAGGACATTAAGCTTGGTCGCTAACATCATGTTGCCTTCAGCGCGCAGTTTACCCATCATAAATGCCTGCATACCATCCATTTCACCAGACATCACGCCGACCATGGTTTCGCTGTCCATGATCAGTGTTACGCTTGGGTCGTCATGAGCGCCGGCAACGATATCGAAGTTGCCATCTTTAATAACCAGATGGTAAGTATCAGCATCTTCAATATCAAACTGGAAAACCTCATCGAGGCCAGCAGCAGCATCAGCATTAAAGCGGGTTTTCATGGACTCAATGATTTCGGCAACGGTGCTCATAATTTCTTTATCCTTTTTCTTGGCGTTAAGCATTTCTGGCTCCAACAAAATGAAGATTATGAGTATTGGCCGAATGTGTCAATGAAATTCAAACGCTTGTATGAATGTCGCATCAAAACTATTGGCTGTTCAATTACTTTTTATAGTCCCCGGCAATGATAAATCAGTTATGCTATAGACAATTTTGATATTGACCCCACAAGCCTTTCTAAGGAGGTCCCTTTGGAGTATCTGGCAGACTTTATTTTGTTTCTGGCCAAAACTGTCACCCTGATTGGTGGTGTGGCAATTTTAGTGGCTCTGGTGACAGCAATTGGCCAGAAAGCCAAGAAAATGCACAAAGGTCATCTTGAGATTACCCGACTTAACGAACACTACGAGCACCTTCAGAATGACTTGAAGCATGCGTTATTTGATAAAGATCAATTGAAAAAAGAAGCCAAGGAAGAAAAAGAAAAGGCAAAACTTGAGAAAAAGGCTAAAAAGCACAAAGAGGCTGAGGAAACAATCAAGCCCAGGGTTTTCGTGCTTGACTTTAATGGAGATATTAAAGCATCAGCTGTTAAGTCACTGCGTGAAGAAATCACAGCAGTTCTTTCTCTGGCAGATAAAGAGCGGGATGAAGTGGTTATCCGGCTGGAAAGTGGTGGCGGGCTGGTGCATTCCTATGGCTTGGCTGCATCCCAGCTTAAGCGAATCCGTGATAAGGAGATTAAGTTGACGGTCACCGTTGATAAAGTTGCTGCCAGTGGTGGCTATATGATGGCCTGTGTTGCCAATCATATTGTTGCAGCTCCTTTTGCGGTACTGGGCTCTATTGGCGTAATGGCACAGTTGCCCAATGTTCACCGTCTTTTGAAAAAACATGATGTTGATATTGAGTTACACACGGCGGGTGAATTCAAACGTACTCTGACGGTTCTCGGTGAAAATACAGAGAAAGGGCGTCAGAAATTTATCCAGGATATGGAAGATACTCACCTTCTTTTTAAAGACTTTGTAAAGGCGGAGCGGGAGGTGGTTGATATTGACCAGGTCTCAACGGGGGAAATCTGGTATGGCCAGAAGGCCCTGACCTTGAACCTGATTGATGAAATCAGCACCAGTGATGAGTATATCTACCGGAAGGTGGATGAGGCTGACCTGGTGCAGATTGAATATGTGATGAAAAAAGGGGTTGCCGATAAGCTTGGCCTGGCAGCTGAGTCAGCGTTGGATAACACCCTGATGAAATGGTGGGGGAGATTCAATACCAGCCGCTTCTTTTCCTAGGAGCGTTTATTGCTCTATTTTTCAACAGTATTCATTGGCTTTGGTCTTTTATTCCTGAGCTATTTTTGAACTATAGATCTAATTAATAGTCGAATAATTAACTATTTTTAGACAGGGCAGAAAAAATGAATGCTGTTGAAGCATCAGTAGCCGCTGGTTACCATCCTGGCCAGAATCAGGCTGATAATGACGTTGGTCAGACGAAACATTGGACGCAGTCCAGAACCTTAAGGGCAGTAGCTGGGGTGGCCGTTTTAGCCTTAGGGGGGCTCGCGGGGCTGGCTGCTTCTTTTTTTGCCAGTACCTTTGTTGCAATTATTGCTGCAGCTGCTGTTACGGTGGTGGTAGGCGTTACTGTGATCGGGTATTTTTACCATCATAGCGGCGATAGTCATACTCCGGAGCCACCTCCTTCTCCCTTTCCCGTCGCCCAGCCCATTCAGCCCCCCCCATACACGGCAACTTATGTACCGCCACCGCCATATTCACCGCCATCTGCTCCAGCTGCAACAGCAACAGCCTATGCGCCTGCAGTTAGCTCAAATACACTGCCCTCCGATCCACCGCCGGCTTATGCCCGTTATGGAACGCCTGCAGCAAGAGTAGTCGATCCCTCTGATCCGCCTCCAGAGTATACAGCTTTAATCGCGGAACAGTTCATACGTGACCAAGAGAGTCGTACGGAGTGGATGCTTCAGGCATATGATTTAGAACTGTATAAAAGCTGCCGTAATGGCAACTGCTACTTTGACTCAGTTATTAATCAATGCCCTGCAGGCTCTAACTGGACTATTCATAGTTTACGTAACCGGGTTTATCAGGAGGCCGTGCAATGGTGTGATAACTATGCTTCCAACTATGACCCCACCATTCACTCCTCTGAAAATGACTTGTATGAGCGTTTAATATTTCAAAATGGCCTGGAAGCATTGAGAACTGATAGGGAGTGGGTTGATGCTACTGATTCGATGTTTACCGCCAAAGTTCTCAATACTCCCATTGTTGTTCTGAATATTGATGGAGGGGTTGGGCATGCTTTTGATGCTGGGGGACTGTTTATGAATGATGTTATTAATGCCTCCAGAAACTTAGATTATTACAGGACTGTTTTAAACGACCGCTTCATTTTGCTTGTTTTCGATACAAACCATTTTATGGGAATAAATCCGATAAGGTAACATGATCCTGGATCAGTAGGTTTTACATGGGGGGACTACGCCCCCTCGAAAAAGTATCAGTCTCTTCTCAAACGTTCTGATAGCGCGATGGGTGATTCAAAGCGGAATACGACAATATAAGAAGATACCAGCAGTGAAAGTATTGCTGTTGCCTGGATAATATGCGCTGAAATCTCGCCAATCAGATTCTGCCCACTGGCAAATGCGGCTATCAGTATTGAAAACTCACTGGTCTGACCTAATCGAAAGCCGACCTCCCAGGCGGTGGAGCGTTTTTCACTGACCCTGCGCAGCAGAAAACCAAAAACCACGGGTTTGATAATGATCACCGCCACGGTCATGACCAGTGCCGGGATCACTACCTGACTCAGCAGGTCAAGGTTGAAACTGGCACCAATAGAAAAGAAGAACAGCACCAGGAAAAAGTCCCTTAGTGGTTTGAGATTGATGGCAATGTATTGGGCGATGGGACTGGTTGCAATACTGATTCCCGCAATAAACGCTCCAATTTCATAAGAGAGGTTCAAACTGTGAGCTAATTCTGCAAAACCGAGGCACCAGCCCAGAGCCATCAGGAACAGATATTCATGAAAACGGTCAAAGCGAGCCATTAATGGCAGTAAAAGGTATTTAACCAGCATTATCGCGGTGAAAATCAGTGCTGGCAGGGCAATAAATGCCATGATCAGTTCACTGTAGTTGGCGCTGTGTGATGGGTCCAGATTGTAGAGTAGCAGGAGCGCAATAATGGCCATCAAATCCTGGAGAAGCAGGAGACTGACCATGATTTCACCAGTATGTTTATGATGAAGCACTGTCGTTGGCAGAAGCTTTATTCCAATAATCGTGCTGGAAAACATCATGGTTGCACCAATGATGATTGACTCATTCTGGGGCAGGCCAAATGACAGGCCGAGTCCATAGCCAGTTAAGGCAAAGAGAAATGAACTCGCTAAACCAACGGTGGCTGTCTTCCTGAGCAGGTGCGCAAGATGGCTTGGCTGCATATCCAGCCCAAGAAGAAACAGTAAAAAGATGATACCTACATGGGCAATATCGTTGAGAAGGTTGGTGTCATTCACCACTTCCAAACCAAAAGGACCCAGTATGGCACCAAGGGCGATATAGGCAACCAGCAAGGGTTGACGGGTGAATAAGGCGCCAGTAGCGAGAACCGCTGCCCCAGTGAAAATAAGAAAAAAAGAGAAGAGCAGGGAACCGCTTTCCATCATTCAGGCTCATTCTTAGATTATTTATGGAAAGAACAGTATAACCAACAGTTTGGTTTTCGTGCAGCAGAAGGGGAAAATCTCTTCCAATAAGGAAGAGATTTCAAACTGTGATTAAAGCTGATGTCTTAACCGATACACCGGTGTTAATTTATCGGCTGCTGTTTGATAGTCCATACTAAACGTTGTCAGAGCCGCCAGTGCGTACTCCGGATTCTGGTCTTCCCTCAGTCTTAAGCTGCTGAATCCACATCGTTTAAGGTAATAGATCTGGTCAACAAGAATATCTCCTATCGCTCTTATATCTCCCCGATAATCAAGGCGCTCCCGAAGAAGACGAGCAAGTGAATAGCCACGACCATCCATAAACTTGGGGAAGTTAACGGCGATGACTTCAAACTGGTTCAGGGCACTTGCTACCGTTTCAGGCTCGTCGGCGCTGTCAAACCAGATGCCAATCTGACCATTGTGCCGACCGTTGGCTTTACTGGCACGATCAATTGATGACACATGCACCAGCACATTGCCATCAGGTAAGGAGGCCTCTTCCAGATCCTGTGGCAGGATCTGGAAGTCATCATTACTTATTTGCTGATCCTTAAGCAGCTTTGGCATAGACCTTCTCCTTGAATGGTTGCACGCCAACCCGTCGACAGGTATCAATAAAACACTCTTCCGGAGTGCGGAGTTCAACGTAAGTCTTCAGTATTTTGTCGATGACATCGGGAACTTCATCCATTTTGAAGGACGGTCCAAGGATCTTGCCCAGAGAGGCGTCATGCCCGGATGCGCCACCGACCTGAATCTGATAATACTCTTCACCTTTACGGTCGACACCGAGAATACCGATATGACCAACATGGTGATGACCACAGGCATTCATGCAGCCAGAAATATTCAGATCAAGTTCACCGATGTCATGCAGAAAATCAATATTATCAAACCGTCTCTGGATGTTTTCTGCCAGCGGAATGGAGCGGGCATTTGCCAGCGCACAGAAATCACCGCCCGGGCAGCAGATCATATCGGTAAGCAGGCCCTGATTGGGTGTTGCAAGATTCAGTGGTTTCAGCTTCAGCCATAGCTCATGAAGTCTGCTTTGGGGAACATCGGCAAAAATCAGATTTTGCTCGTGGCTGACTCTG
This sequence comes from Endozoicomonas atrinae, assembly GCF_001647025.1. GTDB lineage: Bacteria > Pseudomonadota > Gammaproteobacteria > Pseudomonadales > Endozoicomonadaceae > Endozoicomonas > Endozoicomonas atrinae. The sequence goes on along the minus strand of NZ_LUKQ02000071.1, from coordinate 3,370 downwards.
AGCTCACCAAAACTGAACTGGTCAGCAAGGTCTGAGATTGCTTCCAGTTGCTCTGCACTGGCATCACCTGGGGCATCAGCAGTTGCCTTCAGTGTCAGGGTGACAGCACTGTAACCCGGTTTTTTATGGGCATGAACATTTCTCCTGTGCCATAGTTGAAAATCAGGTTCAGTAGATAAAGCCAGGTCGGTCAAGTTGATATTGGAAAGCTCTGCGTAGTCAGGCTCAGTAAAAAAAGATTGGACCCGGTCAATTTCCTGCTGAGGAAGTTTTGCCTCTGTTTCTTTCAGATAAGACCATTCTTGTTCAACCTTTTCCGAGAACACCTCAGGAGTCAGTGCCTTGACCAGAATTTTAATTCGGGCTTTGTACTTGTTATCACGCCGTCCATAACGGTTATAAACTCTCAGCACTGCATCCAGGTAACTCAGGAGATGTTCTGGTTCAAGGGATGGCTTGATAATTGAGCCAACCATTGGGGTTCTCCCAAGACCACCACCGGCCAGGATTTTGAATCGAACATCGTTATTCTGATTCAAGAAAGCGTGAATACCGATATCATGCACCTGTGTTGCTGCACGATCCTGCTCACTGCCACAAACCGCTATCTTGAATTTTCTTGGAAGATATGCAAACTCCGGGTGGAAAGTAGACCATTGCCTGATAATTTCGCACCATGGGCGTGGATCCACAATCTCATCGTGTGCTACACCAGCAAACTGATCGGTTGTCGTATTACGGATACAGTTGCCGCTGGTCTGGATAGCATGCATCTGAACTGAGGCCAGTTCTTCCAGAATTTCCGGCACTTCTTCCAGCCGTGGCCAGTTTAGTTGAAGGTTCTGTCGGGTGGTAAAGTGGACATAACCTTTATCGTAGCGTCTGGCAATATAGGCGAGTTTACGCATCTGTCTGCTGCTCACCATGCCATAGGGAATGGCAATTCGTAGCATAGGTGCAAAGCGTTGTACGTAAAGCCCATTCTGGAGACGAAGAGGCAGGAACTCATCTTCTGGCAACTCGCCGGTGAGAAAGCGACGAGTCTGATCCCTGAACTGCAGGACCCTCTCATCGACTATCTGCTGGTCGTAATCATCGTATTTATACATGAATTGTTCGTCTGATTAGCCACATCTAGGGAACAGGTCAGAAACCTGGGACAGAGGAAGAATACTGATTTTTACTTATACGTAAAACTACTATTTATTAATAAAAGTAGACTAAAAAGTAATAAATCGAAGAAGGATAATAAGTTGATGCTTAGCCAGGATTTCGCTAACTTGAATGAGCTGGTTTGAAATTCACCCTGTTCACGGATCAAGGAGATAGATAATGAAAGATAGTACGGCTGATGCCATTGCGGCTGTTGCATTGATAATGCTGGTTGTTGTGACAGCTGTATACTGGGTAAGTACTCAGTGAAAGCTCATGTGTTATGAGTGACTACATGCACCACAGATATGAGTATCAAAACAAATAATACGGTTCCTGCGATACCAGCGATGATGTAGTGCGCAGGCTTACCCTGTTGAAAATCCCTTTCCAGATTAGCCCTTTTCTGAACCCCGAACCCTGCAGACAGCGCACTCAAAACCACTGACTTTATGCCTGTCCCTTTTTTATCTGACATGAGCCAACTCTCTTGTTCAGTAATTAATTTGATCATTTTATGATCTTGCTGTTTGAGTTGGCAAATTAGGTGCTAATTGATGATGATAACTCTGATCCTGTACTCGGTATCTCTCGCAGCAAAATAGCCGATCCAGCTGTCTTTCTCAGCTTCTGTCCATGATACCAGTTGATCGGCAAGCATTTGGGTGCCTCTGGCTCCCAAATCTTTGACATAGGGAAGTAACACATAAGCCATTGCACCAAGTAGCAGACCATTGGTTGCAGATGTTACGGCTTTTTGCAAAGCAATATTTAAACCGCCGGTAGTGTAGTAGTTTAATACCCCATTCATAACGTAATAGGTGGCTATCGGGATAATAGTTGCTGCTGCTACAGGGATTACATAGTCTTTTATATTCTCAGGAAGAGGAACCAGTTGATATCCTGATGAAGCAATCGCTTCAGCCCGCTCACCAATAGAGGTTATCTGGTGTTGCAGGTTGGCAAACAGGTTTATATTCTTGGGATCGGAAGGATCCATGTTGCTAAGACGTTCATCCTGGCCTGCTGGTATCATTTCTTTCACCTGGTAAAAACGATAACCGATTTCAAGTAATCCGGCTCCTGCAGCAAGGGCGTAAGCTGATGTTGCATCCCATCCCCTGCCTTTAAAGAACGTCATATAACCTTTATGAATGGTGTATTGAATACTCGTTTTTATCGAGTCGTTAAAATCACCGGCAAGGGCAGGTAAATATTCAAATCCCAGATCTCGCCGAACTAAAGAAAGGGTATCTCCAGGAACATTGCCAATTATATTGAAACCGTACCCAACCATCAGCATGGCAATACCGTCAATAGTTTCATCATTCAGGCTATTGAGCATTGGCCATTTACCAAAGACCTGATGTAAACGGCCTTCATTGTGTAGTGTTTTCAGTGAGCTGGCAACAACGGAAGAAATACAATCAAACATTCGATTGGTGGGCGTTGTCCTCAGGTATAGTTTGAACGTTTCAGCCTTACTCCTTTCTATAACATTCTTTTCAAATTGATGAGTGTTAACTTCCGCAGCGGTTGGTCTGTTTGGATCACCAGTAACTGGTCCACCATGATTTGACAGGAGTGTATATACTGTAAAACCTTCAACGAAATCAGCAGAACACTGGGCAAAAAGAGAATTGGTGTCCGAGAACACTTGGTTTTGAACCAGGTTCCTGATTGAGTGAATTACGTCGACACCCAGTAGTAAATAATTCCAGCGTAAAAGGCTTGGCCAGAAAGAGTGTGGCTGCCATGTTACCATATTCATGGCAATAATAGGCACCACCTGAGGAACAAAAGCACCAACAGCTGCTACTTTGGACAGGTTCTCTTCTTTCTCCAGAATGACTTTTATTTTTTTACCGACCATTTCATCAGTGGTGTTTAACGTTAAATTAATAAAACGATCGTTGTTTGCCCCGTAGACTTTTCCATTTTCAACAATAGGGGCCTCTTTGTCATGCCAGTAAATTTCATTTGACTCCATGTTGTCTGTATTAAAAAAGGCCTGATCATATTCCGATCGAAACCTTAGGGGTATTTTTCCATAAACTTGTTCTTTCAATGTCTGTGTGTCAATTTCAAGGTGAAGTGGGGAGTTATCTTTAACTGTAATTTCTACTGAATTGTTATACTCAGGTGATAACTTTTGAATATTAAAAGCAAAAGAATTAATGGAAAGTACAGAGAGAATAAAAATAATTAGAGTGTTTTT
>NZ_LUKQ02000706.1 GCF_001647025.1 Endozoicomonas atrinae | reverse complement strand
GCGATCTCTACACCGCCTCTGGCGACAAACTGACCGAGCTGTACAACTACCGTGGCGATCTCGAATCCCAGGCTCAAGAGCTGCTCAACGCCAACCAAGACGTCGACTTCCTCGACCTCAACCAGCTTTCCGGCGTCGAGAGCCAGTTCAATAACATCAATGACCTGGTGTCCCGATACGGAGCTACTGCCGCCGGTGACGAGATCAGCCAGCTTCAGGCACTTCTTGGCCAGAACCGCACCCGTCTCGAAACCGACGCCGCCAACGTAGCCGCCGCCCAGAACCAGGCCGCGAACGAAATCACCCGTATGCTCGACAGCTCCGGCAACATCATCGCGGGCAACCTGCCGTTCAACGAATTTCTCACCGAAGAAGAGTACCTGGCCCTGATGCGCCAGCAGGAAGAAGAGGAAGACAACCCCTTCCTCAACCCCACCTTCGCCGCATCGGTCGGCATCAAAGTCTAAGGAGGAACGCTTATGTCAGGTGCAGCAATGGCATCAGGAGCCGCATCAGGAGCCGCAGCAGGGACAGCGATCCTCCCAGGCTGGGGTACCGCTATCGGTGCCGGTCTCGGAGCCTTAACATCTGGAATGCAGGCCGGAGCCGCCGCCGATCAGGCCGCACAGGCCGCCTCCCTGCAACAGCAACAGTTACAGGAGCAGCGTCGTCAGT
>NZ_LUKQ02000705.1 GCF_001647025.1 Endozoicomonas atrinae | reverse complement strand
CGAATGGAGCGGGTCAGATCAATGAGGTTGTAAGTGGTGTCGTTGTTGGTTTTGGCGACCGCACTGATATTAAATTCCATGCGGTATTTTGCTTTCGTTCCCTGCCGCTGTTCTTCATTGATGGATTCTAACTGAACCAATATGGCAGGAAGCGCTAAGTCCTGTTCCTGCCCGATAGCGGAATAGCCGAGTTGGGTATTGGGAGCGACTTGTTTTAAATGCTCGATCAGTTTTTCAATTACCAGACTTTCGGGGTTCGACATTGAAGGCATAATTTAATTCCTGATGGAGCAGGGTTGAAAAGCGTTCAAAGATTTTCGGCTGCATCGTATTGAGCGCCGCTTCTGCTTCGGAAAAAATCTTTACGGACTTCTTTTCGATGGGAAGCCCCATCCACATCCAACGGCCTGATCGTTGGGATTGTTGATAACGGTGCGCCCATTCCTTTTTACGGTTGAATACAAACTCTCTCGGTGAATTGACCGGTTGCATCAGAAAGGCACTTTGCCAGAAGGAATGTCTGCCGACCTGAACACCTCTTGGGGTTTGTCGGGCTTTACCGAACTTGTGAGCCCCGACCGGGAAAGTTCCTATCCAGACGATAAGATATTGGGAATCACTCTTTGGTCTGCTCAGTGTTGTTTTAACCCGGCCAAACTCTTTAAAAAGTTTCTGTGT
>NZ_LUKQ02000704.1 GCF_001647025.1 Endozoicomonas atrinae | reverse complement strand
GGATCAGCGTTGACCATATCAAGGCCGGTAAGGGAACCGGTGAAGCCCCGATCAAGGAATGCCCTGAGTGCTTTGAACTGATCCTCGCAGGCCTCCGGGTATGCCCTGCCTGCAACTATGAATTTCCAGAGCGGGAAAAGCACGAATCGGAAGCATCCAGTGCAGCCCTGCTCGCCTCCCAGGTTGAGCCTGAATGGCTCGATGTTGATGAGATTATCTATCACCGCCATGAAAAGAACGGCAAGCCGCCCTCTGTCCAAGTCAGTTATCGGTGCGGGTTTTCAACCGTCCGTGAGTGGGTCTGCTTTGAGCATGGCGGGTATGCACGACAAAAGGCTGTTTTGTGGTGGGTAAAACGCTTTGGACACGAACCGCCACCGGAGTTCACCGATGATGCCATCGACCGGCTAATCAACGTCCGGGATATGCGTGAGCCCTGCCGGATAGAAGTGATACAGGATGGTCGCTGGCAGCGGGTCAGGGCTTATGACTTTACCACCAAGGAAGGGACTCCGAGCGAATGGAACGACAACCCGGCTGGTAGACCGAGACAGAATGACGCCTTTGAGGCTGGCCACTTTGATGTTTTTGATACGGATATTGATTTTTAGGGAGATAGGGATATGGATATTGTTCAAAAGTGCGAGAAAGATCACACCATGATTCATTGTTTTGAGT
>NZ_LUKQ02000703.1 GCF_001647025.1 Endozoicomonas atrinae | reverse complement strand
GGCGGTGGACGTGATGCCCTTTCCGCTGGACTGGTTCGACTACCAGCGAGCTGCCCACTTTGCCGGGTATGTGCTTGGCATTGCCGAGGGCATGGGTATCAAACTGCGCTGGGGCGGTGACTGGGACAGGGACGGTGAAATGACCGACCACCAATTCATTGATTACCCACACTTCGAGCTGATGGATGATTAACCTCAACCCCATGGCAGGGATCGCCAAGGCGTTGATGGGGGGACTCGACAGCCTGTTTACCTCTGACGAGGAACGGGCAAAGGCGGAGCTCTCGCTCAATCAACAATTACAGCAGCCCCATATCTTGCAGGCACTGGCCAACATCGAGGAAGCAAAGCACCCATCGGTATTTGTCTCCGGCTGGCGGCCTGCTCTGGGCTGGTTGTGTGTTTTTATCCTGGCGTGGACGTGGATTGTCCGTGACCTGATCATCATCGGGCTGAATCTGGCGGATCGTGCCGCCATTGCCAGCCAGTTACCCGTCGCCGACACCAGTACGGTGATTACCCTGTTGCTCTGCCTGCTGGGACTGGGTGGAGCGCGGACGGTGGAGAAACTGAAGGGCGTTGCCCGGAGGTAGTTATGGCCGACGAAGACCGCTTTAACCGGATTGAAGAAAAGCTCGATGGGATTACCCAGATACTCCAGACGCTGGCCAAGCACGA
>NZ_LUKQ02000702.1 GCF_001647025.1 Endozoicomonas atrinae | reverse complement strand
TGGGATAGTCAGACAGCAGGTGCTTGTCGGCCACGTCGAGGGCTTTGGACTTGTCGTAGTCGTACTCGCCCAGGTATTCCACGAAGTCGAACTCGCTGCCGTCGATGGTGACACGGAAGAACAACGGCGCGTCCCAGAACAGGTGGTCGATCTCTTGCTGGAATGAGTCGGCGTTGGCTTCGGTGAGGTCGAGACCGCAAGTGGTGAGTACCTCGTTGGGGATGATGACTCTGGCATAGTCGCCTTGGCTGTAACCTCGGGTCTCCAGCTCGAAGTAGTCGGGTTCAAAGTGTTTCTCCATGAACTCGACGTAGTTCTGGTGGTCGTAGCAGTGGTTCCTGATGGCGTTGAGCATGACCTCCTTGGTGCATTTACGGATTGACTGGATGTCGTCGTATGAATTGAGTTCGCGGATCAGGTCACGCAGGTAGCGAGGGTCGCTGTTGTATGTCCACTCGTAGAAGAGTTTGAAGACCTGCTTAACGGACTCTGCCACCTTGAACGTCTTCTCGAAGTTGCTGACATCGACGTTGCCGTAGTGACTGAAGACGTGCTGCTTGTACTGCTTGATGTAGGTGAACGACTCGCTGAAATCGTACTGTGCCCTGGCGCAGTCGTAGAAGCAGGTCAGTTCTATGTTGAGTCCCGTTGAACTCATGTCGAAGTTATTCTTGTACAT
>NZ_LUKQ02000701.1 GCF_001647025.1 Endozoicomonas atrinae | reverse complement strand
TCTGGAATCTGGCCGGGCTATCCCGACGAATTCTGCACCATCGAGTTGCCTGAATGGGCACGAGCCGCTTAATCGTCTGCCTGAATAAGGAGTTCTGTTATGGCAGGGAATGCTAAAAAAACACCGGCAAAGCAGCCGGTACCAAAAAAAGAAAAGGCCGCTGACGGTGGCCAGCTCACCATCAAAGACCTCTTGCGTCAAAACAAAAACACGATAGCTCAATCACTGGAAAATACGCCGCTCACACCGGAGCGTCTGCTGAATGTCTGCATGACCGAAATTCGCAAGACGCCGAAACTGCGGGAATGCTCGCAGGCCTCTTTGCTGGGCGCGGTGATCCAATCGGCGCAGCTGGGTCTGGAGCCCGGCTCTGCGTTGGGTCACTGCTATCTCATCCCGTTCTATAACAAGAAAGTCGGGGGGCTTGAATGCCAGTTCATGCTGGGCTATCGGGGCATGCTTGCCCTGGCTCGTCGTTCCGGTGCCATCGTCAATATCGACGCCCGTGTGGTCTTTGCTGCTGATGAGTTCGATCTGCTCTATGGCACCGAAACCCGGGTTATCCACAAGCCACGCCTGAATGGTGACCGTGGTGGTGTGCTGGGTGTCTACGCTGTGGCGCAGCTGCAGGGCGGTGGCTCTCAAGTGGAATACATGACCGTAGAGGAGATCATGAAAGT
>NZ_LUKQ02000700.1 GCF_001647025.1 Endozoicomonas atrinae | reverse complement strand
CTGTAGGCCGTATAAGCTATGCAGTGTTTCCAGATCTGATCAATCATTCGATATATCGCAGGGGATGACATGCCTGTGATATCAGCCATGGCCCGTAGATGAACTTGCCTCACAGCCATTCTGAAACAAGAAAGCGCTAAGTGGTTGTGTCGTCTTGATTTTGGCCTGCTGCTATCAGAAACGGTAATCGTGGATTGACAAAGTTTACAGCGTAACCTTTGTCGCCCAACGTCATTGGTGCCATGACGACAGTATAATGTTGGGTGCATCTGATAACTTTTATGATAGGCAGGACACTCCTCCTGCTTGCAGAAGGTAAGTCCTGCCCTCTGCAGATTATGACTAATTCTCTCAAGCTCTTCAGCAACCGCCCGATTTGACTTTAAAGGAAAAGAAGTCTGACAAGCTTTACAGATCAGCGTTTTATTATCACCTGATCCATTTAATCTGTATGGGCGACATCTGTTAGAGATGGAATCTGGGAGTTTATGGAAATTCTCGCACTCAGGATTTCTACAGCAATTAATTTGAATTTTTTTATAACTTTCAGGAATATTTGTGGACTGCGTTTGATAAGAATTCCTACCCATAAAAGCCTCCTGCTACAACTACAAACCCCTTACAATTGCAGTGTAGCAGTAGGATTTTACTTTTTCATGTACCACCAATTAGCGTAGCGGCTAG
>NZ_LUKQ02000699.1 GCF_001647025.1 Endozoicomonas atrinae | reverse complement strand
GAACCCCCTACCTGAAAGAGATCATGGATTGCCTTTCGCCTTCCTCTTCCGTGGAGCAGGTGGCGTTTATGAAAGGGGCTCAGGTGGGCGGTACGGAGTGCGGCAATAACTGGTTGGGGTATGTGGTACATCACACGCCCGGACCGATGATGTATGTGCTGCCCACTCTGGATATGGCCAAGCGAACCTCCAAGCAGCGGATCGCACCCATGATTGAGGCCATGCCAGTGCTGAGGGACTTGGTAAAAGATCCCCGTTCCAGGGATTCCGGCAACACCCAGATGGTGAAGGAATTTCCCAACGGCGTATTGATCATCACCGGTGCCAACTCGGCCACCGGGCTTCGTTCCATGCCTGCCCGATTCCTATTTCTGGATGAGGTGGATGCCTATGAGGACGATGTGGACGGTGAGGGCAGCCCGATCAATCTGGCGATTAAACGGACGGCGACGTTTTCCCGTAATCGAAAGATCCTGATGGTGTCTACACCCAATATTGCCGGAGCCAGCAAAATAGAGGCGGCTTACCTGGCCAGTGATCAGCGGCAATTCCATGTGCCCTGTGTTGAGTGTGGATTTATGCAGGCCATTGAGTGGCCGCAGATTAAATTTGAGAATCAGGATCCTGAAACTGCTTGTTTTGAGTGTGTGAGCTGCCAGCACCGGATGCGGGAGCATGACAAACCAA
>NZ_LUKQ02000698.1 GCF_001647025.1 Endozoicomonas atrinae | reverse complement strand
TATTGGCCCAGCCGTACCCCGTTACCCAGGAGCCATCGGACTGCTTAAAGGCCATGCCCAGTTTTTTCTCCCGGTAGTCACCGTTGTCATCAATCCCGAGGTTATTAATGACCAGCTGATACCCGCCGTAGAGGGCATCATCAAAACCGATGTCCAGCACCATTTCAGAAACTCCTGACTGGGATACCGTACTGAGCAGTTTCATATCCTCTTCCTCTGTGTTATTGCCCTGGTTCTCCAATGCCTCTACCCGTGCGGTCAGATCGGTAATAATGTCCTGAAGGCTCTCTACCGAAGCAATGGTATGAATATGATCCGGTGGCGCGGTTAATGAGGTCACCACCCCACCAACCAGCGCGAACAGCTTGCCATCGGCGGTATTGATCGCCACCTCCCCTGAGGCCAGATCAGACGACAGCGGGACCTTGCCCGGCGTCGCCGAGCTTTTCAGTTTGATGGTGTTGGACACAGGCCCATTCCTCTGGTTGCTGTCGGATCAGAAGGTGCCGCCATCCAGCACCACACCGTTCACCGAACCACCGGTGATGGTGACACTGGCTGCGGACTGAAGCGCCATGCTGTCCAGCCCCAGGTTACTCCGGGCAGTGGCGGCGTTGGTCAGATCCGCCAGGTTGGAGGATTTGGCCAGTTTGGTGCCGATCTGGGTGGTCAGGTTGCTGATGGTGTCGG
>NZ_LUKQ02000070.1 GCF_001647025.1 Endozoicomonas atrinae | reverse complement strand
AGATCGTATCTGCAATACGGGCATCTGTTGACCCCCGAACAGAAGAAGGAAATGAGAGCCAATCAGAAGAAGATTCTGGACGCACAATCCGAGTTCGACAAATTGATGAGGGAACCGGACGCTACCGAGTCGGAGAAGGCGAAGAAGGAAAAATAGAAGAACGTAAGCGGCGCGACAAAAAATCCGATCTGGAAGATGCCGGTCAGAAGGACCTGTTCGCCTCCCCAGACCTCTCCGGTGACGAAAGAAAACAGCAAACCATCGAGAACCAACGTGTTCTGGTTAAGCATGATGAAACCGGCACCATAAAAGCCGGCACCGACACCATTCACACCTACGATGACCTTGCCCACTTTATTGCCCCGATCCGCAAGCTGGCGCAGGAGGAAATGGTTGCCATTGTGCTTGATGGCAATGACAAGGTGATCAATGTCATCAAGCACAGCAAGGGGCAGAAGGCCTCGGCCTCCGTATCCCCATGGACACTGGCCGGTGCTGTGGTTGCTACGCCTGATGCCAAAAGCGTCTGGTTTGCTCACAACCATCCCTCTGGTGATCCTGAGCCCAGTATGTCGGATGTGCATATTACCCACAGCCTGAATGAGGTGCTGGACGGCAGTGGTGTAGTGAATATGGGGCATGCCGTGGTGGGTACCACTGGCCATGCCAAAATCATGGATGCAGAGGGCACAGTGCAGATGGGCACCGTGGTGCCCAAGCGCATGGCTCGCAATAAGACATTCCCCATTACCGAACGTCGGCTGCGCTATAACCGGCCTTACATCAATTTCGGGTCACCGGAAGCAGTGCGCCCCTTCCTCGATACCATCAGCCCCAATGCCGTGGTGCTGCTGGATAGCAAATACAATGTTACTGGCGTCCTGCCGTTGTCGGACAGCGATCTGAAGACCCTGCGTCTCCCAACGGATGACCCCCAGGGACGGGGGAAATCCCACCAAGCGCCGGGAGCGCGGCTGGGGAACCCAGCGGCTGCAAGGATCATGCAGGCACTGGACAGCACCAACAGTTCGTCGGTCATCCTGAAAAGCAATGGCTCCCCACTGGCCACGACAGGCACAAGTAACCTGATCCGCTTCTTCAACCGGGGCGACCGTATCCAGGTGCTGGATCACTTTACCGGCAAGGACGGCAGCTACCAGTCTGCCGCCGAAAGAGGAACTCCAGACCTGAACGAACGGGGCTCCTTCTACGCCCTGCGAAAAGACAGCAACGCCCGTGGCATCCAGTCCGGTCCGCTGCGTCTGAAGCTGAAGCCGCTGGAGCAGAAACTGGGGCAGTCCATCCACGTATTGCAATCGGAAACCGAACTGCCCTCCAGCCTCTACCAGAAGGTGATCAGCGACAAGGCTCAGGGACGGGTGCGGGGGATGTTCGACCCGGAGACCGGCGAGACTTACCTGATCGCAGCCAATCTGGACACCACGGGCGAGGCGGTGCGCACTGTCCTCCATGAACTGGTGGGCCATAAAGGTGTCCGTGGCCTGCTGGGCAAACGGCTCGATACCGTGCTGGACGAAATTCACCGGGATATGAACGATCGGCTGAAGCAGGCACTGGCTAAACGGTATGCACGACAGCTTTCAGGAAAATCTGAATCAGAAGCCAACCGGATCATTGCCGAGGAATACCTGGCGCACCTTGCGGAGAAAGACCCGAAAAACGGTCTGTTGACCAAAGTGGTCAGTATGATCCGCAATGCCCTGCGCCGGTTGTTCCCCAATATCAAATGGACGGACGTCGATGCGGTGGAACTGCTGAGTGCTGCCCGTGGTCATCTGAAGCGCAATGGCAGCTTGAATACGGGTAGCAGTAAAAGCGGTCGATACAGCGATGCAGGCATAGCCCCGACGTTCTACTCAGCTGTGGAGCGCAGTGCCGCTGCGGTGAAATCTGACAAGTTGCCTGCCCAGAGCTGGCTGAATGCCATCAAGAAAGGCAACTTTGTGCAGGATGAGGAAATCCAGTGGCTGGGCCTTGACCTGTGGCTGGCGGACAAAAAGGGTGAAAAGCTGAGCAGGGCCGAGGTGCTGGATTTTATCCGCCAGAATGAAGTACGGATCGACGAAGATCTCAGTGTTGATGCGTTCGATGAGCAAGAGCTGGAAGAGCGGGTCTATGAAAAGCAGCAGCACTTTATCAGCGAGCGAATTGGCGATTACGAGCACGGCTATTCGCTGGGTGAGCTGTCCCACCTGCTGGATGATGCGCGGGAGGTACTTCGGGAGGATGAGTACGACTTCCACTATCAGGAACTGAAACAGCGGTTTGAACGGGGTGAGCTGGATGACCATGAAGTGGACGCCCTGGTGGATGACGATGGCAATCTGAATGAATCCGCCCTCCACGAAGAAGCGCAATGGCAAGCCAATAACAGCGTCGATAATGTTGACGACAAGGAGCTGGTACGGGATCACATCCCCTATTCCGATAAGGAAGACGCCGCGCTGGAAGCCTGGGAGAACGACTATGAGTCGGATGTGCGAAGTGACCTGGAAGCGGAGCTGCGGGATGAGTCCGACGTTCAGTACCGCAATTATGCCATGCAGGGCGGAGAGGAGTATTCTGAGCTGATATTGGTGCTGGATAACAACAGCCACGTATTCCCCGCTGATCCGAATCACAAGAACCTGAGCCCCATTTCCGAAGAAGAAGCCAAGGCACTGGCGCAGGGCATAATGCCCGCCGGTATGAAGGTGGACGATGTGGGCTGGAGTCAGGCGTTCCGGGATTACACCCTCTACCGTCGCAATGGCGATGACAAGACCATGATCACCACCGGTCACGCCACCGAAGCCTCGGCCATCGCTGCTGCGGTCAGCAAGCATCAATCCTTTGCCCGATGGCGACAGGACGACTATGACGAAAGCCACTGGGGAACAACAGAAAACGTACTGGCCCATGTGCGCTTCCAGACCTTTGATGAAAACGTCCATGGTCGTAATGAACGGATTCTGTTTATCGATGAAGTGCAGAGCGACTGGCATCAGGCCGGACGGGAAAGTGGCTATCGAACACCAGAGTCGGTGCGTAAACAGGAGCAGCGCAATGCCCGGATAAACGTAGTCGATGACAGGATTCGGTCCGTCGTTAAACAGCGGGATGAGTTTGGCAAACAGCATGCTGAAACCGGTGCACGGCGTGATGACCTTACCCGTCAGATCAAACAAGAGCAACGCCTGGATCAGACGCAGGTGGAACAGCTGAACAACGAATTGACCACGGTTGCAGAGGATGTAGAGAACCATTTCCAGCAATGGGTGGATGCCGAAGCCCAGTTGAAAGCACTGCGAGATGAACGACAGTCACTGTTCGATACCGACAAACATCGGTTCTACCGTCAGGTACCTAATGCGCCCCTGAAAGAGAGCTGGCCCAACCTGGTGATGAAACGGATGATCCGCCACGCTGCAGAGAACGGCTTTGACCGGATCGCCTGGAGCAGTGCCGCACAGCAGGTGGAACGGTATCCCAGCCTTGGGCAGGTGGTAGAGCAGATGAAGGTATCCCCCCAGTTTACCCACGAAGGCCGACTGACCCATGTCACCTTAACGATCAAAAACCGGAACGGCAGCAACCGCAGAGAACACATTGCAGAAGAGCGGCTGGACGCTTATGTGGGCCATCGTCTGGGGGCAAAAATACGTGAGGACAGCCACTCCGTTTATCAATCCCTGCAAGAGGAGCGCAGCCAATGGTCCACCGAGCAGGATAACGACGATCAGCAGAACCGCTGGTTTATCCGGGATGCCAATGGTGAGGCACTGTATATGTCCAATGGCTCGCGGCTCTATTTCGACTCACAAGACGGAGCCAATCAAGACATTGACCGGGCGGTATTCGCCGAGCACAGCGCCGACTTTACCCTGGAAAACCTGGACGAGCTGATGGGCGACGGTGCCAGGGGAATGCGCGAGTTCTACGACAAGCGTCTGGCCAATTATATGAAGAAGTACACCAAAAAGTGGGGAGCAACGCTGGAGCCTGTCGAGATCCATATCAACGGCTCGCAGTACCCATACGACACCAGGCCCGATAAAGTCTGGTCGGTAACCGTCACCGACAAGATGAAAGAGTCTGTGCTGAAGGATGGCCAGCCGCTGTTTGCCTTGAAAGACAAAAAACAGGGTAAGCAGCAGGACAAGCAGCCGAAGCCAGGCAGTAGCCCACGCTACGCCCTGAAAGACCTCCCCGACGATGTGCAGTCCGTGATCAACGACATCCATGGCGGCATTGCCCCGAAACCGTGGCACGACCGGTTGCGGGAGTGGTGGGAGGCCAAACCGCTGAAAGAGCATATCAAGCGGGGATTGCTCCATATCAATCAGGGCGTATTCACCGATGCCGCCATTATTGAACAGCAGGAAAAACTGCTGAACGATGGCAAGCTGATGGATGCAACGGTATCTGCCAGCAAGGCCGTTTACCTGGCCCGCAATCTGGATAATGTGACCGATGCCACGTTCCATAAAGGCACCCCGATGCTGAAAGATGGCAGTATTGTTATCAAACCCGACAGCAAGGGACTATTTGAACTGCTGAAGCCGGTCACTGAACGGAATGAACTGGAAATCTGGGAGGTATACGAAGGCAGCCACCGGGCGCAGCGGATCATGGAGGAAGACAAGGCGGCCAGGGCCAAAGGCAATCAGTTGCTGGCTCAGGGGCAGGCACTGAAAGAAACGCTGGATGCCGTAGCACCGGATGAATATCCCGGTGGTCGTACCGGTTGGAATCGTGACCGCAGACAGATGGAAAAAGACCTGAAACTGGGCAAGGCACTGAGCCAACAAAACCGGGAGAACCTCTACGACCAGCAGCGGATCGACACCATTCAGAACTGGGTGCATACCCAGCCGGAACTGGCGAAGCGGTTCAAGCAGGTGATGGGCGACTACCAGCAGCACAACCGCGACCTGCTGGACTTTATGGAAGCCGCCGGCACCCTCGACAAGGAGCAGCGCAAGCTGTTCGATACCGGCGACTACATACCGTTCAACCGGATACACGATCTGGAATACCAGGAAGAGAGCCAGCGATTCCTCCGGCCTAAAAAAGGACTCGGCGGCCAGACCTCCGGTATTCAACGATTAAAAGGTGGGGTGGAAAAGATCGCGCCACTGGAAGCGATGGTGCGCAATACCCGTTCCATGCTCGATGCGGCCCTGAAGAATATCGCCCAGCAACGGGTGATCGATAACGCCCTGCAACTGGGGGCCGTGGAGAAAATTGAGAATGCCATTACCTTTACCGACGACGATGTAAAGGCCGCCCTTCAGGGAATCGGCGTCAGTACCGATCTGACCCCAACACAGATGCGCGGCTGGAAGTCGCTGATGGCAAAGTACGAAACCTTGAAAGGGACCACCAGTGTCTCACGCGATGGCAAGCTGGAAACCTACGCGGTGGATGATCCGCTGCTGCTGGCCTCCATTCAGGACATCGGACCGGAGCTGCACAGCGGCTTTATGAAACTGGTGGGCATTCCCAGCCAAGTAGTCCGACGCGGTGTCACGACGATGCCTGCCTACTGGTTCCGAAACCTGACCCGGGATACGCTGTCCACGGCAGTGCATATTGCCCCGGAGGTGAACGGCAAGGTGGTGGGTATGAACCCACTGGCCGGTGCCATTCGTGGTTTCAGAAAATCCCTGGATGAGGATGACTCCCTGTGGGCGATGAAAATGGCCGGAGGGAGCAGTAGCAGTGGTCACTACCGGAGCAACTACAACAATATCCGCAAGAAGCTATCCCCTGCTGAACAAAAGCGCATCCTGAGCACGCCCGGCAAGCTGATCGATTTCTGGGACAGCATTGGTGCCCGGTTCGAGGACTCCAACCGGCTGCACGTCTTTGAACGGGTAAAGGAGGAAGGTGGTTCAACGGCGGAAGCCGCCTATCAGTCGCTGGATGTGATGAACTTTACCCGTAAGGGGCAGTGGGGCATTGTCCGGTTTCTGACCCAGTCCATCCAGTTCACCAACAGTTTGCTTCAGGGGGTGAACCGGATGTGGCGAGGCGTGAAGCCCGGTGATGAGCTGCACTGGAGCGCCTTTTCCGGTGAGGTGCTAACACGGGGGCTGATGTACGGCTTTGCCTCCTGGCTGCTGGTGCGACTGTTTGAAGACGATGACCGTTACCAACAGCTCAGCACCGACGAGAAAGTGGCCTATCACCACTTCTGGGTCGGTGACGGGGCAGACGGCCACTTCCGAATCCCCAAGCCGTTCGAGGTGGGGCATATCTTTGCCACCATCCCGGAGTTCCTGTGGCAGGGCATGATGGGGCATGAGGATGCCAAATGGACCAAGGATGCCATGGTGACTTTGGGGATGGCGATGTTTAACCTGGAATCCACACCCATACCGCAGTTCATCAAACCGATCTGGGAAGTGGGCGAGAACCGTGACCGTTTCCGTGACCGGGATATAGTACCCATGAGCTTGCAGCACCTGAAGCCCGAAGCCCAGTACGATCCGTACACCAGCGAGACGCTAAAGGAGCTGGTGCAGTACCTTCCCGAAGGCGCACCGGAGTGGATGCGCTCCCCTAAAAAGCTGGAACACCTGCTGAAAGGCTATTTCAATGCTTTTGCCACAGGAACCCTGGCGGTGACCGATGCGGTTACCCGACACCTGACCGGTGCTGGCGAAAAGCCTTCATGGAACAAACAGGACTACCCGGTGGTGGGGTCGTTCTTTGGTGATCGCATCAAAGGCAGTACTCGTTACACCAATGAGCTGTATGAGATGAACAAGGAGGTGAATGCCATTGCTTCATCCATCAAGCACTATCAGGAGACCGGGGAAACCCAGCGAGCTAAAGAGCTGGAACAGTCAGCAAGTACCAGACTGAATAACAAGTCCGGGCTCAATAAGGCCAGTCGGGAGATCAGCAAGCTGCGCAGGGAAGTCCGCAAGGTGATGGAAGACCGGATGATGGATCGTGACACCAAGCGGGAACGGCTCGACCGGCTGAACCAACAGATTAACCAGATCGCCACTAATGCTGTGAAGCGTTACCAGAAATAAAAAGTAGTATCCGCTCCGGTAGATAAGTGTCAAAACACAAGGTCTCAGTCGCATCTTTTTAGGTGCTACTACCAATTTCGGAGAAGTGCTGTTTTCAATAGGATGCTCCCGTCCTCACGGAAGAGGCACCGTTCCAAGTGAACGCTGTTCCATGACGCAGTATACCTGCTGTGAATTTTGCAGAGAAAATCTTATCTCACGGGCTTTAGGGTCCGTTTTTTTTTGCAAAGACGGTTTATGTCGTATTGAAAATGACACGCTAAAATACCGCCTCTTACGGAGGCGAATCGGTCAGATCACCAGGGCTGTTATTATTTTTTGACAGGTAAACGCTCCAACTTCCTCCAGCCCCACAACCGGCTCATAGATTGTCTCACCCATCACAAGGATCGCTCCCGGCTCTGACTGCGGTTGTTATTAGCCCAACTTTGCCGCTTGGGTATCTCACGCAGTATCAAGTTTAACTGGTTTCTGTGCTTTCAATTCAGCAAGCCATTACCTAACCTTGCCACCAAACGTGGGTCGTTAACAATACTGAATCGTTGACCACTGACATGTCAGTGGCTACTGAAACGCAAATCTGTCGAGAACAAGTATTGCCAGCAGACTGTTGGAGAATAGACAGTCCAACTGCGATATTAGCAAATTGGTCTGAAAATTCGGTTTTGCCAGGCACTGCGAATTCATCTGAATCTCCCGTCGCTGTAAACACTGCGTTTGTTAGTACTCATGACGTTGGATATCTGCCCCTTTTTGCCGCTTGCATTTGATGGGCGAATGTCATTTTAATGGTCAATAGTCAGGCCATTTCAGCGAAAGGAATTTGACTGGATGGCAGAACCGGAGTGTTCCACTGAAAAGGAATTCAGACATGTCACCACGGACGACGTTATATCCTGCCATTGTTGTAGCTCTGCTTTTTTTGTATCCCCAGTCCGGACATGGAAAACCTGCGAACTATTCGCTGAATCAATTTACCTCCCTGCCAACCATCGGGCATATCGTTATCGATGATTGCTTTTCGGCTGGTTTCGGTCAGATGGGGGAGTCTGACTGCCTTCAATCGGAGTATCCGTTACTCGATACAGCAGAGTTTCAGTTATCGAGTTTCACAACCGGTCTTTTTGGTGAAGGAAGTCGCTCATGGCTGTTGATCGGTGGTGCTGCAGCCGGTGTCGCAGCAGCGTTGGCCGGTGGTGGCAGTAGTGGTAGTGATTCATCACCAGCGTCGATCGGTAGTGGAATATTCGGGTCTGGAGAGACCGGCGCTGAAGTTAACCAGAGGGATATCACTTCTCCTGCCTTTTATCAGACCAGCGAGTACCTTCAGCGAGCAGATCTTGATGTGATCAAGGCCAAGGAAGCTTATGCAAACATTGCGGTGTTTGCCGGGGTTGATGGTGCTGTCCAGGGAGGGGAGGGAACAACCATTGCCATTCTGGATACCGGTGTTGACGCAACCCATCGGGATTTGGATGGTAACCTCCTGACTCCTTGCGGCTCCGGTGATAGGTTCTGTCGGGAGCACTATGCCCTGTCAGACCCTGCCGGTCACGGTACTCATGTGGCCGGTATTGCTGCGGCCGAGAAAAATACCAATGGCGTTCATGGTGTGGCCTTCAATGCCCGGATTTTGCCCGGTTGTGCCTATGTCAGCGGGGGGTGTTACCAGCAACCTGCTGGTGATGGTGAACTCATGTATTGGGCGAGCAGTAACGGAGCAACGGTTGCCAACATGAGCTATGCCTACACATTTGGCGAACGCACCCTGGTCGCTTCGGATATAGCCGGTATGAACCCGGACTATCGGCACCCGGATCTGAAATCGTATCTGTTTGGTGCTCCGGACAATCAACCCGACAGTGATTATCAGCAGGCTGCGGCGGCACTGCAGCAGGGACTGGTGACCGTGGTTGCTGCGGGCAATTTTAATGATGCAGTGATCGGAGCCACACCGGAAACGGAGCAACCCTCGGTGATGGCGATGGCGCCGTTGATCTATCGCGACACCGCTATAGGCAATGACCTCGATTATCAATGGCTGACGGTGATCAACGTTGCGAACAACGGGCAACGGGTGGGGTCATCACACGCCTGTGGCTATGCGGCTGACTTTTGTCTCTCCGCTCCGGGGACGGCTATTACTTCCACGATCCCCGGTGGGCGTTATGATTCACTGACCGGCACATCCATGTCGGCCCCACAGTTGTCGGGTGCGTTTGCCCTGATCGCAGGGGCATTTCCCAGCCTGAAGCTACCATCATCCAGTCGGCAATATGATGTCTGTCGACAGGACAGCCCGATATACAACCGACGTCAATGTCACAGCAAAGCCGTGGTGAATCGACTCCTGGCTTCAGCCACGGATCTGGGTGAGGCGGGTACTGACCCTGTGTATGGCCGGGGTCTCCTCAATCTGGAGGCTGCCACGTCGCTGATGGGGGAAGCACTGTTACCTTCACGGTCGGGTGCCTCCTATACACTTTCGGAGAGTCGGTTCGCTCCCTCTTTTATTTTAAACGGGGTTGAAAAACAACTGTCAGCAATCCGCTTTGTTGCCGTAGACGACTACGATAATGCCGGCTTTATATATCCCGGCACAGCCCTGCTTGCGACCAGCGATGATCATCATTCCGGGATCGACGCCCTGCGCTATTTGCAGCGCAGTCTGCCTGGTGAGCCTCTCTCCAGGATGGCGATCAGTGACCATCTGAGCCTGGCGTTTACCCCACCCGATGGATACAGCGAGTTTACCAGCCCTTATTATGAGCTGGACTATGCAATGAGCACAGAGGTTGCCCTGACTTTTGGCTATGGTGACTTATCCCGACGCGATTTTGCCGGGGGATCATTTGGCTTTACGGGAATGAATGTTCTGCCCGCCAGTCAGGCATTCGACGCCCCATTGTCGTATTTTCAGGGACAGGGGCAATACGTTCACTATCAGCACCAGCTCGCTGATCATAGTCTGTTGGAATTGGCTCTCACTCATGGTGAAGCGGAGGAATTTATGAACCGGCATGTCGGTGAGCCGGAGTCGACCACTGTGATGTTCAGACTGACCAGACCTTTCACCGATCAACTGACCGGCAGCTTACGTCTTGGCAGCCTGCGTGAAGTATCAACGGTACTGGGCAGTCATGGTACGGGCCCGTGGAATACGCATAATGGCAGCGACTCAATACTAATAGGTGGTGGCATCCACTACCAGTTTGACCCATCCATGAAAATGATCATGAATTATTACCGGCTTACCACCGGGGCAGATCAGACCCGTGGAATCCTGAACGTGCCAGCGTCGCTTACGGCCAGTTCATTTTCCGGTGGGTTGTGGATTGATGGCGACCATGGCTGGCAGTACGGCCTGTTTGTTACCCAGCCACTCGGGCTGGATGAAGGAAGGGCAGGACTTGAACTGCCTGTTGGCTACGTCGGCTACTCGCTGGCGTATGAACATTTTGATATAGACCTTGAGCCTGAAGCGCGTCACCTGGAATACGAACTGGCCGCCAGCTGGTCACCGGATCGTTCCCCGTTGTCATTGAAGCTCAACCTGATCAGTATCCGTAACCACAGACATATCCCTGATAACGACGACATCATCGCCTTGATAAACCTGTCGTTCATTCTATAGTTTTGTCAGTCGTCTCTTGAGTAAGGTCTAATGAATATTCGCTGGTTACTCTCCTTCGTGATAGTGTTTTCGGTCCAATCAGCGCTCGCTCAGAACCCTGAGGAATTAAACCCTCTTCTGTCGCCAGCTCAGGGCTTACGCACGAGTATTCGCATTCTCATTTAGGTGGCTTTTTGCTTATATCTTGAACAGTTAGGTCACCATTTCTAGTGTTCCTGTCTGAATCTAGGATTGAAAAATGAATCTTTATCCGCCAAATCCAGACAATAGTGCACGAATTATTACAATCTTTGTCGCTGAATGTGCCCCGCACAGATTTAACAAGCAGCGCTGACTCCCTAAATGCGAATGATTATCCTCATGCGTAAGCCCTGGTCGCCAGCTCCATCTCCAAGAACTTCAGACTTGCAGACAACCGCAAATCAAATTACGGACATGGTTAATCAAAATCGTGACGCGGTTAATATGCATCAAAATATACTGCACAGTTTTTATCCTGATCTCAGAAAAATATCTTATGCTGACGGGGTTCTTACGTTGAAGCCATCCTGGCCTGAGGGATCATATCCTTATACTTACAATGGGCAGCAATACACCAGCACTGCAAAAGATATGCAAATTAGACTTTTTGACGACGCCCAACAAAAAACAGCGGCTAGCCAGCTTTCCAACGAGATGAACCGGGTAGCTCAGGAATTGAACAACATTGATCAGCGGTTGCAGTCGATTAATGCTGAGATGCCGGACACTATTATGAACAAAGTCACAAAGTACGGCAGAGCAATCAGCGTCAATGCTGCATTTTCATCCCTGCCCAATGTTTATTTACCCGGGAGGAATTTTGTCGGTATTGGTCTTGGCCACTTCGATGGTCATACCGGCATGGCGCTGGGAGTTTCACGAAGTTTTGAAAATGGTTTTGTGATACAGGGTCGCTACGGTGCATCGGAAGGTACGTCGGTAGTATCAGCGGGTGCCGGTCTTTGTTTCTAATTACTGGTGGCTATTACAAGCTTTAGGTTGTCCAATGTGCTGCCTGTATTGACGGTGACTGAACAACCGAGCTTGTTGTGACCGTATTGGTCATTACTTTGGATTAAGAAAATGATGGTGAATCAACAAATAGAAAGAAGAACGAGAGAATAAAAAAAAGCTGATAACTATCTGGGGGACAGGAATCAGCAAAAACGTTGAGACTGACTGAATTATCAGGATGTGGTGTCTGAGGCGTAATCCGTATTTAACGAAGAAATCATGCCACACCAGTTCTTTTTAGCGTTCAGTTCGGTGCAATAATAACCGGCTCATTTCCAGGGAATTCCTGCTGGTTAATGTGATTTAAAAGTGACTCACTCATCTTACTCCCAAGACAGAACTGATTTTTTCTGGGAAAGATCGTGAATAGTGGTGATGAATCCCCTTCACAACTGATGGCGATAAAGTCAATACCTGGAGCATTAAAGCAACGCTCATCAGGGTCAGAAGCAGCTTCGTTAATTTGCGGGATTTCCCTGACGCAGGGTTCCACTTTGAGAGTGATTGAAAACGAACCGCTGGAGGTTGAACCAAGTGCTCCCTGTTTAGTGACGGCCAATGCATCAGACGCAGCGGAAGTGGTAATACCAACAACAAAGGCGAGCGCTAACGAAGTGTTTATTTTTGTGCTCATAGTCGCTTATCCCTTAACGCTCTCATTTACTCGGAATCAGGTCAGGTTGTCTGGAATTGCCTTTTGATCATGATTCAAGCTCCTGCACATAGTGGTGGTAGGCAAATATCCGTCTCAGGCGAGGGCGTTTAGTGAGTCGTTTAAACCAGAGGTTGACCCACTGCTCTGGTGATATATTGTCGGCAACACTTCCCTCCCATACCGGCAAGTAGTCCACCACCCTGGGCTGGTCTTTGTCATCGAGCACGGTAAACAGAATGCTGGCGTCGGCTACCCGGCCTTCGTCGGTCACTCTTCGCTTCAGGTAAAAAACCATGTCGAGGGTAACTTGCCAGAGGTGCTGATTGTTATTCATCATGAGGTTAAAACGGGCGGTATCGAAGGGGATGTGATCATTGGCTTTGAAGAAACATTGTGGCTCGAGCCAGGCGGGATATTTTCGAATGGAGAGTCCGTGGATGGTATCGGGCTGGTGCTCAAACCACGATTGCAGCTGTAAAGACTGAGCCTGTAACTGCTCAATTGCGGAAACTGCAGTGATCGCCGGAACCATAAAGAACCTCTGTCATGCTCGGTCTGTTTTTTTGTCGTTATGCACTGTCTTTCTTCAGCGAATACGCCAGCAACGGAGCATTCAAAACCCCTCGATGGTCATACACTGACGTTCAGAATTCTATTTTTGCGCAGCGTGTAAGCAAGCCTTTTCTGGCCTGAGCACTGAGAATATTGATTTTTGTCAATGAGTTGGAATATATCTGTTGAGCATATTGATATTCGTCATGCTCATGGGTTAATTGTATTGACTGTACGCAATATTGGGTGCCTTCCCCCTGGGGGGCGCCTTTTTTTGCGGGCAGAATATTGGCAAAACTGCCTGAGCTGCAGTCCATGATGAGATCGTTGCCGTATGGACAGGTCTGATAGTGTTATCGGCCCAATGAAGAGCGTGCCTGACTGGTATCTCCGATTCAACATTCCCCGGGCCAGTGGCAAGCGGGCCAGGTATCTGGCCATTTACCGTCGCTGGCTGGATCGTACTGACCCCCATCACCATCTTTATCCCGTGACCCAGAAAGACGGACAACGATTCATCCGACTCTGTGTGACCTGCAAACCGCTGAGCATCAATATTCAGGATCAGTTTGTCTGCAGCACCCGGCAAACAGAGGATCAGGCCTATGCACTGGCGATGGCTCACCGACGAACCCTGCCGGATGAGCTGTTCTGTATGAGAAAACGCTCCGAGCCAGAAGTGCCGGGTGTTTATTGCTATCCGATGCTTGGCTACAAGGGCGATATCTCTACCGGCGTCAAGCGGCTGTACTGTTGTTTCTCATTTGCCCGCTATACACCGTCTGAAGCTTACGACCGTGCGGTGAAAAGTGTGTTTGATGCGAAAGGCATTGACTACCCAAAGTCACTGTTCAAAGCGCTGGAGGCTCAGTGTCATGGATGATTCGGCGGCATTTTTTCAAGCGTTGGTTGAGCAGATCGAGCTACCAACCTGGCTGGCAAACCGGTTCGGTACAAAGAATGACCTGTTTACCTGTATTTTTGAGGCATCAGCGCAGGATCGGTATGACCTGTATGCATACTGGCCGCTGGAAGTGATGGCCATTCTCAAGTGGGAAGCCACGCTTGAGCAGCGTGATCGGGTGGGAGCCGAACTGTTTGGCTTTCTTTACTGCCTGGATAATGAACATGCTCCTGCGGCCAGTCGCCAGGTGCAGTTACTTCAGGGGATTGAGCAGTGGAACCGGATTCATGACTCGAGGGCGTGCCCTTTCAGCATGTGGCAGGCCTATCTGAAGACGTGGGCAGAAATGACGCATCAGACGTATTCAGTGACGCGGATAAAGGGGGAATAGCCAATGAAGAAAACCAAAAACACCACACTGGAAGCGCACAGGGATCATCACGAACCGATGGACAGTAACCTTTTCGGGTATTTGTCGATTCTGGATGACCCGGATTTGTCGGACTCGACCCGACAGGCACGGATCCGCAGTGGTGTTCATCAGTGGAATCGTCATATGTCGGAACGGCGAGATCCTGCACAGACCTGTCTTAACCCGGATAATTCATAAACCGCCCTGAATCTCACGCCGAACCTTGTGGTACTAAGAAATTTTGTGAAGGAGTGCCGGACTGGTGTGTCCGGTCGACTGAGCAAAACTTTCGTAGTGCCGCAAGGGGCAAGCGAGAGCAGGAGCATGTTTATGAAATATCCGATCCAAATTAGGTGTTTTTCATAACCGATTGTTTTAATGAGCATTATTCTAACCGTTTGGCCTGTTTTCTAAAAGGTGTCGAAAATGTGTCGAAGGATCGTCGAAAAAAGTCAGCCCTGAATTCTATTGCGCTATCACTGTCGTTCAAGCTGGGTCAACGGGTTCAGGTTGATAGCATCCTTGAAGTGCTCAGGATCAAACTTTGCGTATTTCATGGTCAGCTTGATATCCGTATGCCCCAGTATATTCTGGAGAACGATAATATTCCCCTTGTTCATCATAAAGTGACTGGCAAAGGTGTGCCTGAGTACATGGCTGTTCTGTCCATCTGGCAAGCTTATTCCAGCGAGTTTTACAGCTTTGGCAAATCCTTTGCGGGTACACTTGAAAGAGCCATGCTGCTCAAGATGCTTCTTTGCCGCTTCATAGAGATCTTCATCGAGGGGAATGCTGCGAATTCGCTTGCCTTTGGTTTTGGTTAAATCAACCTGATGGTTTTTGAAATGATGGACTTTCCGGCTGGTTATCTCACTCCAGCGGGCTCCGGTAGCAAGGCACAGCTTCGTAACCAATAGCAGATGATTACCTTTGAAGTTCTGCTTTATGGTTGCTAACAGGTGATGAATTTGATCACTGGTCAGATAGGCCAGTTCCGCTTCCTGAATTTTGATTTTATGAGCCTGTGCCAGCGGGTTGGGATAGTTAATCTCTCCAATGGCGATCAGGTAATTGTATACCGACCTGAGATAGGTCAGATAATTGTTCAGGGTAGAATCAGCAATGCTCTTCTTGCTTTGTTGGCTCTTTATACGCCTTATCGCTTTGTAATCATTAAATCGCTTAGGTGTCATTCGGCGGGCTTCGGGGTTTCCAATTACATCCGCCATGGAATGAAGCACCCTCCGGATTCGATCTCCTTTGACCAGCTCACAACCTCGGCCTTCGTACCAGAGATTAATGATGGTTTTCAGAGAACGGTTATCGTGACGATCATAGTCCTCCTGGTCTGCATGCTTCCGTTTGAGCTGATGGTAGTATTCCAGGCATTCTGTCTTGGTGTTGCAGGTTTTGCGATAGCGTTTGCCTTTAGTGATTTCTACATCGAGTTTCCATTTTCCGGTTTTGTGATTTTTTGTTATTTTCATAAGCTGACTGACCTTTAGTCACGCTAATAGCGTTTTCGGGGTTTGGAATTGAGGATCTCCTTAACCTTGTCAGGCTCGTAGCTTGCCAGTTCTTTTAAGAATGCTTTCTCTTTTTCACCGAAAATATTCTCAGCCTGACCGGTAATAATGTACTCAATCAGGTAAGGAAAGCGTTCACTGATAGCTTCCAGTAAATCACTGGTCGGTCTTTGGCGACCATGCTCTATGTTAGCGATCAGGTTGACACTGCATCCCAGCAAATCAGCCCACTCCTTTCGGGTGTACTCCAGCAATCTTCGAACCAGCTCCAGCCGACCATTCATGGTCAAACCGTTTTTGTCAGTCCTGCTCATTTTTCAGCTCCTATGCCCCTTTACAGCCTCTTGAGCTGTTAAATCGGGGGGTAGTGTTGATATGAATTCAATACTACCTGCGCTAATAAATTTTTGCAGTACATGACAAATCTACATGCAAGGTAATAAAAACCTTTACATGATCTAATTATAGATGTAAATATTACATCTGCATGTATTATGTATAACTAGAAGTTTTCATAAACCCGAATCGTCAAGGATGATGGTATGGATATTGAAGACATGATCATTAAGGGCTCTCTGCCCAATGACATTATCTGCTCCCCAAGAGACTTTGCTGATTCCCTCCACGTTACCGAACATGTAGTTCGTCATTGGATGAAAGAAGGTATTTTGCCTGTGTATCGGATCGGAAGGCGTACCTTTATCAACCTTCTAATGTTCAGAGAAATGGTAGCTAACAAAAACAACACTTTTCGTTAATCAATCAATAAGGAAATTAACATGAGCAATGTATTTATTTATACAGGAAGTGCTATTGAGGAAGTAGATATATTGAACGACCATTATCTTCAGCTGATTTTGATACAGTATTCAATCAAATCAGTGGCTGATCAAAAAGATCGATTGGAAAATGACTTGATCAGTGGTCAACATATCATTTCTGACAATCTTAAAACTCAGTGGATAAATGAGTTAAAAACCATAAGAACCATTCAGGCTTTTTTGTCTGAATGGTTGCATCAATTAAATAAATCCTGCCCAAACCCAGAAGCTCACAGCGATGAGACACAGAAAAAGCGCACGCATTAAGCCAGGCTGTTCTCTGGAGGAGCGACATTTAGTAGCCATGGACAGGATCAAAGCCCACATCTGGGAGTGTGTCTACCATTATCACCGAACCAAAGGTGTGATTATTGGGCGTGAGCCTCCTAATGATACATGGCCAACCAGTAATAAGATGTCGTCCGATTCTTAGTCACTCAATTGATTTATTGACAGTGAAGGCAAGGCGTTAAGATTAATCGCAGGGCAACCCCTTGCCCATCCATGCGATTAATCGCCTTGCCAAGGTTCACTGTCAACAAATCAATTTATCTTTTTTGATTGTAAAGATTTGCTTTTGTTTTAGTGGTTGTGGGCGGTTACAGGCGACTTTCAATGCACCTATTGAAATCCCATTGTTTCCCAATTAAACCTGTAATGGCCAAAACAATTAATTCAGCAAGGAGCAAAGAATGGAATCATCAATAAAGGCACTTTACCTGGGAGCAAAAGTAACGGAGTTCGAATCAAGCCGTTATTTGAAAGTTTTCTTATCCGCCACCGGAGAAGATGACGATCCAAACATTTTTGGTCTGGACGTTATGATTTGCAGTTCTGATTATGAAAAACTCTACGACTTTCAATCTTTACAGCCTCTAAAGCCTTATGAATTTAGAACCAAAGTCATGTCTGGTTCAAAGCAACGAATTTCAATCAAAATTCTTGGCATTAAAAAACCGGCTTTAGAAAAGGCGGTTAAATAATGCAACTGCTTCTGTGTGAGGGCTTCAGTACGGATGCCGATGGTGGGATTTCCTGCTCTGGTGAGTCTGCGACCATCACACTTGAAGAGGTGCGGGCAATCCCTGCATCGAATGGGCTGACGAAAGAACAGGCAGATGGCCTGATCAGCGCAACTCTCCTGTTGCTGGTCATTGGTTTCATCTTTGCCCTGATCCTTCGTCAATTACGTTAACCAACAAGGAGATTAGCCATGAAGAAGCTAAAACACCTTGCACTCCTGCTGGCGACTTCAGTAATGGCATCCAGTGCCTTTGCTGAGATTGATGTGTCAGCGGCCACTACCGCCATTACAACCGATGGTTCGACAGCGATTACCGCTGTGGGTAATTCGTTGATTGGCTTGGCGGCACTTGCCGTGGTGTTCAAGTGGGTCAAAGGCGCGATTTTCGGCTGAGACCTGTTTGCATGGGCTGGCGGGAGGTTCATCCTCCCGTCATTTATGTCCAGGGATGGACGCTATGCTGGCAATGCTTGGAGTAATTGCCAGTTTTTTTAACCAGGGATGGTGGTGCAATGTGGATTCCTGACTATGGATGGTTCTATGTGCTGGTTGTCCTGATGGCTGTCTGGATGATGCGGCCATGAAATTATTTATACCCGTTATCCTGCTTTTTGCATTTAGTCTCGATGCGAGGTCTTATCAGCCAGGTGCTGCTGACTGTACTTCGACCATCGGCCAAACCTATTCCCAGACTTCTGGGACAACCTATTCTGTACGGTTGTTGTCTCATGTTCATAATGGCTTAAACCAATACCCAAACAGCACCCTATACAACTACTGTCCTCCCGATGACCAGTCTTCAAGCTTCACTGCACTGTACAATTTCAGCTCACCGCCTGAGTGTGAGGTTTATGACGTAACGGGTGGTTGTACTTCTTCCTGTTTATCAGCCAAGCCCATCACCAGTTCCAGCAATGCACAAACCGCCTGTTTCAACCAGTGCAGCTATACCTCATTAGGGGGCTTTCGGGACTATGACAATGCACTGGCTCCCATCGCTTATGAATACATTCCGACCGGTGGGGCCTGTACCGGCAATGAAGAAACGGCTCAGTTAGCGGGTGTCAGCGAATACACCGAAATCAACGAAGATGAACTGCCCTGCCGCTCTGATGGCAATACTCAGGTGTGCATCAGTGCTGACCAGAGCTGCAAGCTGGTGAATGGGGTTCCCGTCTGCATTGATAACGAAACAATGGAAGATAAGTTCAACTGCGGAACCTTTAACGGTGAAGTGGTTTGTTTTGAAAAAAATTCGGATAGCAACTGCCAATACGTCAACGGTGAATACCTTTGCACTTACCCTGAAGGCGATGTTGTTGATCCAAACTCTGTTGATCATCCAGCTAACGGTGGCAATGCCAATGGCAGCACTACGGATGATATTCTCGATCAGCAGGATCTCACGGACAACACACCAGAAGCGCAAAGCGTTCAGCAAATCGTCAAAGAAACAGGTATTCGCCAGCAGGCCGAAATACAGGCAGAAAACGACAATCCTAAATCGGCGTTTTCCGGCTTCGAATGTGATAAAGACGTGGCCTGTTCCGGTGATGCGATTCAATGCGCCATTGCTCGAATGGAGAAGAAGCAGCTGTGCCTCTCGGAATACAACGACGGCGAAATCAGTTCCATCATCAGCAACAACCCCAGCATGTCCCCTTTGGGATCACTTCCAGGCGATACACTGGAAATTCATGTCGAAGATTTTCTGGATACCGAAGAGTACGTCACCTCCGACAACCAATGCCCTGATCCCATCAGTTTTACTGTGCTCGGTGCTGAATATGAATTTGTTCTGACACCATTGTGTGATCTTGCTTCTTATATCTCATGGTTCCTTCTTTTCGCCACCTGGTTCTCAATGGCGGTGATATTGGCCAAGTCCCTCGGTAACGGATAGGAGCAGGTTATGGGTTACATACTCACTTTTATTGTTTCCACCATTGTTCCTGTCGCATGGCTATTGCTTCGGGGATTGGGGGTAGGGGTGGTCACCTACTTTGGTCTGGATGTCATGGTGGATTATCTGGGCGAACAGATACAGGCTAACTTTGATGGCATGCCAGTGGCCATGTTCCAGATGTTATCGCTCATGGGTATCCCCAAAGTCGTCAATATCGCACTGTCGTTTATCACTGTAATCATGGTGATCAAGGGCATCTCCTATTTCAACGGACGGCCAAAGCAAAGCGTTTCCTTCTGGAAAGGCTTTGGTGGCACGTCCTGAACCACGGGTTGTTAATGCTGTCAATTAAGCCGCAGGAAACGGTGTTCTTTTCGCGAAAAGAACTCGGTTTCCTGTGGAATCCAAAACTAACAGTTATTAACAATCCGCAAGGATGACCACGGGAGAAAAGGGACAGTGCTGCACTTCATCACTGGCAGACCAGGTGCCAGCAAAAGCCTGAACTGCTTCAAAACCGTCTGCACCGATAAGAAATACGCTGGCAGACCCAAGTTCTACAACAACATCAAATTGAACCTGCTGGACTATCAGCAGTGCCAGACCTTTCAGGCGTTTTTCTACGACATCTATCTACCGTCGCTGACCAAGAATCAGAGATCCGTCATCGCTCCGATGATCCAGCCCATTCATGAACGAAAGCGGTTTGTGACGTTGGAAGATGCACCGTTTCTGGAAGCGGTTTTTAAACAACACGATCCACTGAGGCAATGGCTGAAGTGGGTCAAAGTCTGCTATCCCGCTGCACAGGTGCAGAAGGTCTCAGAGATCGAGAGGAACGCTCCTGAAGGTGTCGGACTCACCTTCAAGGACTTCGAGCATTTGAACCTGCACTGGACACACTTCCCCGATCCCCACCAATGGTATGACCTGCAAGGCTACTCGGTGCTGGTCATTGATGAGGCTCAGGAGTTCTTTCCGGTACGCTCCGGCAAAGACAAAGTCCCATTGTATGCGTCACGCTTTGAGAAGCATCGCCACGACAGCTTTGATGTTATCCTGATTACTCAGCATCCGAACTTTCTCGATGTACACCTGAGAAGGCTGTGCGGACACCATACCCACTACTTCAATTTCTGGGGCTCCTCCAAAGTCACTCGGTACACCTGGGACAAGTGCGCTGATCCCGATGACCACTTTGCAAAGAAAGAAGGGCGTAAGTCCGTTACCGGCAAGCCAAAGAAATACTTCGGGGTCTACTTCTCGGCGTTTGAGCACACCCACAAGCTGAGCCTGCCGCCGGTGATCTGGCTAATCCCGATACTGCTCGGTGCTGTCGGCTTTGCACTCTATCTCGGCTTCTCCACGCTTACCCCTGATCAACAAGGCGAAGCCGCACCGGCACCAGAACCCTCCGGTTCTCTGTTGCCGGTTGCTGACACTGAGCCTCAAAGCCGTGAGCAGTATCTGCAAGAGCGCAAGCCGAGAATCACCGGCATGGCTCATACGGCACCGGTCTACGATCACCTCACCAAACCCCGTTCCTTCCCCAAACCACAGAACTGTGTGCTCTGGCGGGAGGGAACTGCACAGGAAGTCTGCATCTGTTACTCCCAGCGGGTGACTCGCATGGATGTGCCGGACTACCTGTGCAAGGCCATTGTCCGCAATGGCTACTTTGACGAAACACTCTCGGATAAACGACACGACCGGAACAGTCGCCGCAGCAACCGACGGGAGATCGAGCCCTATGACGAACTCTGAGCCAGGCACTGTGCGAGGCTGCAACGCGCAGCGCAGCCCGCACAGGCGGACGTTCCTGTAGCACGTCATTAAACAAGGGTAGATATAAGACAAAAAGTTATAAGAAGGATTTTATAATGCAATCTTTAGAACGATATGAACTATCAGCCGATAGAGCTGACACCATCGCCAGTGATAAAGGGCTTTTGTTTGTCCATCCTCGCTATGGAAAAGTACAGGATCTTTATCAGGACAATTTCCAGATCGTAGGAACTTATGTGGATACCTTACGACAACTGTTTAAAGGTGCCATGAATCTCGACTTTCTGACGGACATAGAAGACTCCATGAGCTTTGGGGAGAAAACCTTCCAGTTTGTCGGTCATGACTGGATACTGGGCAAAAGTGGCAAAGTATCCGGTTATCAGTACCGGCTCCAGAATAACCAGCTTGGAGTCATTATCTTCTGCAAAATGTTCCACTCCAAAGCGGAATCCATTGGCTCCCATCTGAAAATCGAATGTTCTCCGTGGTTCCTGGATAACCGCTCTCCCAAGAAAGTGGATCAGTTCCTGGAGAACATTGCCAAGAAGGTACTCCGATGTGCTGAACCCCACTACCCCGCTATCCACCTGGCAGTGGACGTACAGGGTTGGAAACCGGATAACGAACTCTCTGAACGAATGACCTGTAAATCACGGAGAATTGCTCAGTTTAACGGGATTGATAAAGCGGAGTTCAATGTCTCGGAAGTCTCCTGCATCTATGATCGTTCCCAGTCTTTTAAGTTTGGCTCTGCGGGTGCAGTCCAAATGGCTATTTACAACAAAACCATTCAGGCCAAAACCGTCGATAAGTTCGACTATATGGAACATAAATGGGAACAAAGCACCCAATTAGAAAATGGTTCAAGTGGCTATGATCCTGAGTCCGATGTCTTCCGGTTTGAGGTACGGTTTCATCATTCGGTGATCCAACAGTTTGCCCTGGGAACCTGCAATAAAGAAACCGGTGAAATCGGCGTTAAAATGAACACCTACTCCGAGGTCATGAAACATATCCAGGCACTCTGGCTCTACGGGCTGAAGTCCTTCAAACTCAAGTACAACACCAACTACCTCGACCCCATCTGGACAATCCTGCTGGACGATATCATCTTCAAATACCCTGAATCTGCCTATAAAGACAACCTCCACTACAAGCGCTACTACAAAAAAGCGACCTCATTTTCCGGCAAGAACTATCAGCTCTACATAGGAAATCTACTGTCTGCTTGTGCACGAAAAGGATTGAAGTTCAAAAAGGTACTGAAAGAACTGCAAGAAAGCATCATCTGGACAGATATTACGGATCACTACGAGAACAACAACACGACAGAAAATCAGCTGATTGAACGATTACAGGAGTCCTACCAGGAAAGAATACTGATGGGATACAGCATCTGAACAAGTTACAGAAAGGGGGTAAACCCCAATCTGTTATTTTTTGGGAGAGCGAGTTGGTTGCTCCGGTGAAGACTGGTTTTTCAGAAAGTCATGAAGTATCTCCAGTATGGACACCAGTTCTTCGACTTCGGAGTTATAGCTTTCGCGGATCACCTTGGTAGTGTACTGACTGAGTTCAGCGATTTCATTTCGCTTAGCTTCAAGCTGATTTCTGGTCAGGTGAATCAAGGTGCAAAGCATTGAGTTAGTGAGTGTTTTCATGGTGTTTTACCTCTCTTTTTTGAATGTAATTTGTCCAGGAACGGCGAGAGGGCGGGTCAAAAAAATGTTTTGTCCTTCAGTGGCAACAGATTTTTTTGAGTAAGGCTGGTGCCGTTAATAATTACATTGATTCGAAAAAAGAGGGGTTGTACTGATGAGAATCACCAATTCAATTTTGACTGGATTCAAGACAGTTTTAAGTGATGGATACGATCTATAACTATGTTGTTCTTTTAGTTGAAACTGTAGTATATTGGCTTGAATTTTTAAGGTTTTTTTAGGTAGAGCTAGCTTTTGATTTTTTGCTTGCTGTGAGTATTTGTGCTTATTAATTTTGGGTTGGCCTGAGTTTTCCTGAGTTGGTTTGGAGGGGCGGTAGCGTGCTTTTAGGTTTTTTCATTGAAGTGAGCCAGGATTGATAAATAAGTATACGCAGCATATTTGAAAATATATATATTGTGGCAAAAAAAGGCATTTCGAAATGTTTCTTTGCTTATACTCTACTACATAATTAGTACTTTACCTTATTGTCCAAGGGATTTAATTTTTTAGATGTAATTCTTCTAGAATCAGTTGCTGTTTTTTGAGCAATGGATAATAAGTTATACAAAAAAAATTGTTTTGATTTTTTGGCGTTTTTGAATTTTTGATGTTTTTTAGAAAGTAGAGATAATTTCTTTTGTTGATTATTAACCCGAAAAGAGTAAGTGAATCGCTTGAGATTAAGCCATATTGGTATAATTATTATGCAGGCTATTCCCATACATTTACTCATGAGATTATTAAATCCGCAGAGTTGCAACAGGGGGCTATTATTTTGGACCCATGGAATGGTGCTGGTACTACAACACTAATGGCTTCAATTAATGGGTATAAGTCAGTTGGGATAGACTTGAATCCTGTGATGAAAATTATTGCAACAGCAAAGCAATTAACGAAAAATGATGTTCAGATTCTTGAAAAGAAAATTGAGGATATTTCTTTTCAAAATAAAGTTTCAGTAAACATCGATGACCCACTGAGTGTTTGGTTTGATTATTCAGCTGTTGAATCTATTAGAAAAGTTGAATCGATTATTACAGGGGCAGAAAAATATTATTCTACGCATAATAAAGTTAGTTCAATGATTGCTTGGCAATGTTTGATGTATACAGCATTATTTAATTGTGTTCGTGAATATCTTTGTGAATTTATACCAAGTAATCCTACATGGATAAAAAAACCAAAAGATAATTTAAAGAAAATATCTTTTTGTTGGAGAGATTTTAGAAATAAGTATTCATCTTTAGTCAGAGATATGATTGATGGCATTTCATTGATTGATCATGATTGGGATCCTGAACTCTCAAAAATTATGATAGGCACATCATGTGACATGGAGCTTAAAAACCAGTCTTGTGATCTTGTCCTGACTTCACCTCCGTATTGCACTAGAATTGATTATGGTGTTGCAACTCTACCTGAGCTTTCAATCCTTTGTGTATCTGGAACAACCGAGATAAACAATATTCGGAGAATGTTGATGGGTACAACAACAGTCCCAAAATCAACGCATGGTATGCTCGATAACTTGGGGGATGGATGTCTTAGGTTTATCCGGAATGTTGAAAATCATTATTCAAAAGCTTCAAAAACCTACTACTACAAAAATTTTGTTCAATACTTTTTTTCGCTCCAAAAATCAATAAGGGAAGTTAACAGAGTCCTCAAGTTTAGATCTAAGTGTATATTTGTTGTTCAAGATTCTTATTATAAAGATTTACATTGTGATCTCCCTGGATATGTTATTGAAATGGCTGAAAGTAATGGTTTACGTCTTCTTGAAAATGTTCAGTTTGAAAGCAAAAACAATATGGCGAATTTGAACTTGAAAGCAAAGCTCTATAGAAAAAAGAACGTTGCTTATGAAAATGTTTTGATTTTTGAAAAGGATTAGTAATATGGATAATGAAGATCTCATTCTTTCACTTGAGCAAAATATTGAGAAGGTTCATACACAAAGTCTTGATTTGTCATTTAATGAACTTCTTGATATGTACGCTGATGGAGAGCTTGATATAAAACCTGATTATCAAAGGCTTTTTAGATGGTCTCAAGGTGCACAATCTCGATTTATTGAGTCACTCTTGCTTGAAATGCCGGTGCCTCCAATATATGTTGTTGAATCAGAAGATGGTAAATATCAGCTGATTGATGGTTTGCAACGATTTTCATCATATTTGCACTTGAGAGGAAAGTTGAATGCAGGTCACTTAAACCCTCCTGTATGTATAGGTAACCTTCTAAAATTACAAGAATGTGATATTGTAAAAGAATTAAATGGTTTAACATATGATGAATTACCAACATCTCTAAAAATACGTTTGAAACGTGCATTTGTAAGAGTAGAGGTTGTTAGAAAAGGAAGTGATAACAAGTTTCGTTATCATATGTTTAAGCGTTTAAATACAGGTGGGGAAGAGTTAACAAGTCAACAATTGAGAAATTGTACAATTAGAATGCTTGATTCAACATTTATTGATTTTGTTATTAAGAAAAGTAATGAGCCAAACTACAAAAATTGTATTAGAAATATATCCCAACAACAGCAGTTTGGAGCATTTGATCAGGAACTTGTATTAAGATACTTTGCCTTGAAGAACTATAAAGATAAGTTTGTTCATGATGTTTCTGACTTTCTTACTGAATATATGGAAAATATTTCAGATCCTGAAAAAAAAGAGTTTGTTTTTGATTATCAAGAAGAAGAGAAGATCTTTGATAAGGTTTTTCTGCTCTTAAACAAAGCTCTTGGTGATAGATCATTTGGCAGAATTGGAAAGGGTCTAACAGTCCAATCAAACTTTGCTGTTTATCACTTTGAGGCAATCTGCACAGGTTTGCTTTCAAGAATAAATGAGTTAGATCCTGATAATCCTGTACATATTAGGAGTTTGAAAGCGAAACTGATAGAAATTAAAGCAGATTCTGATTTCTCAAAGGCTACGGTTGGAGGTGGTAAAAATTCTCCAGGGCCACTTAATAAAAGAATTCAAGTTGTTGTAGACAAATTGGCAGAGTTAGAACCATGAGTCTAGAACGTTTTCAGGAACAAATTGAGGCAGAAAGAGAGTGGCGTGAAGATGAAATTAGGTTTCTTGATAATATACAAAGATCTATACAGAAAAGTAATGATCAAAAAAGAATAAGGCGATCTATTCTTTGTCTTATTTATGCTCATATTGAGGGCTTTGTTCAATTTTCTTTTTCACTCTATATTGATGAGATTAATAAAAAGAATCTAAAGTGCTCTGAGGTTAAGCCAGTTATTGCTGCTGCTACTTTACACAAGGAATTTATTGCTCTGAATAATAAGGATAAAAAGAGTAATCTATTTAAGAGTACTTTGCCTGATGAAACTCATTTGCATAGATTATGTAGGCAAGTTGAATTTGTTGAGAGTATATCTTCGGTACAAAATCAAGTTGTTGTTATACCTGACGGATATGTAAACACTGAGAGTAATGTAGGGCAACAAGTACTGGAAAAACTTTTATATCAGGTTGGGCTTGATTACAAAGATTTGAAAGATATTTACTCACCACTGAATAGGTTAATAAATGTGAGAAATGATATTTCTCATGGTAAAAGAAAACAAGGGATTGATGATCAAGAATATCAGCAGTTTATCAATTGTTGTAAATCAATAATCAGTGCTATTTCAAGAAGGTTAACTACTGCTTACGGACGTAATGAGTTTCTTGTGGCCTGTTAAGTTTGATCTTATTAGCTAAATCAAATTGGCAGAATTATTTTTTCTTTTTATATAATTCTGCCAAGTTGTTTGGTGATGATAAAAGTCTATATTGGAAGGAAAGAGCCTGTAAATAATTCTGTGTAAACGCCACCAAAACTATTACTCCTTGAACCGGTCAGGAAACATAATTTCAAACCGGTTCATGGCTGCTTTCCAGTTCCTGATCGGCATGGTCCATTTCTCGGAAGCTTTTTCCATGGCCAGATAGATTACCTTCATGACTGACTCATCAGTCCGAAAAATCTTCCGGTTCTTGATCGCCTTACGAATGACGC